>NZ_VBZC01000076.1:0-41522 GCF_005786655.1 Streptomyces montanus | reverse complement strand
GCCCGCGGGCCCCGCACCGCCCGGCCGGAAAGCGGGCGAAGCCCGCCGGGACGCCGCCGCGCTGCGCCGCCGCCTCCTCGACGAGGCCGCGCGCGTGCTGGCCGAGGAGGGGCCCGCCGCGCTCAGCGCCCGTCGCCTGGTGAAGGCGGTCGGGGCCTCGACGATGGCCGTCTACACCCACTTCGGTTCGATGCCCGCGCTCGTACGCGAGCTGATGCGCGAGGGTTTCGACCGGTTTCAGTCACGGGTCGAGGAGGTCGGTCAGGGCAGCGACCCCGTGGTCGAGCTGGCCGGACTGTGCCGCGTGTACCAGGAGTTCGCGCGGGCCGAGCCCGACGTGTACGCCGTCATGTTCGGCGGCTCCGTGCTCGCCGGGTTCCAACTCACCGACGAGGACCGGCAGATGGGCGCACGCGTCCTGCGCTACCCGCGCGACGCGATCCGCCGCTGCATCGCCGCCGGACGCTTCCGCGCGGACGCGGACGCCGATCTCCTGGTGCGCCAGCTCTTCGTGCAGATGCACGGCCTCGCCCAACTGGCCCACGCGGGTTACATCCTGGGCGGCTACTCCCCGGACGAGGTGCTGGCCGGCGGGCTGCGGGGCTTCGCGACGGCGGCGGGAGACGACCCCGACGCCGCAGCGCGCTCCATCGCCTCGGGGCTGCGCGGCCGGTGACATGTCCTGCAGGCCCACCACACGCAGGAGTTGAAGGCGTTCGTACGCCTCCGTGCCGGGCCGTGCGGTGTGCACGATCAGCAGTTGGTCCTGCCCCGGGACCAGCATGACCTCGCAGTCCAGCTCCAGCAGCCCCACCAGCGGATGCCGGAACCGTTTCGTCGCCGACCGTCGCACCGCCACCTCGTGCGCCTCCCACAGCCGCTCGAACTCCTCGCTGCCCGCCCGCAGTTCGGCCACGAGCCGCGCCGGACCCGGGTCGTCGGGGCGGGCCGCGGTGACGGCGCGCAGGTTGGCGACATGGGAGCGGGCCAGCTCGGGGTGGTCCTCGGGCGGGAACAGCGCGCGGGCGCTCGGCTCGGTGAAGAAGCGGCGTACGACGTTGTGTCCCTGCGCCTCGCCCGCCAGCGCGACGGACATCGCGTTCTGGGCGAGCACCTCGCCGTAGTCGCTCATCACCTGTGCGGGCGCGTCGTGCAGCCGGTCGAGGATCAGCAGCAGTCCCGGGCGTACGTGGTCCGGGGCGGTGCCGGTCCGGGGCGGCTGTTCGCCGGCCAGGTGGAAGAGGTGGTCCCGTTCGTCGTCCGTGAGCCGTAGCGCACGGGCCAGCGCGCCGAGCATCTGCCGGGAGGGGTGCGGGCCGCGTGACTGCTCCAGCCGTGTGTAGTAGTCCACGGACATGCCCGCCAGCGCCGCCACCTCCTCGCGGCGCAGACCCGGCGTACGGCGCCGTGGGCCGGCGGTCAGGCCCACGGCCGCGGGTTCCAGACGGGCGCGGCTGCGGCGCAGGAAGTCGGCGAGTCCAGGTCGGTCCACGGCTCCAGCGTGCCCCGGCGCGCCCCCGTTATCCAGGCACTGCCGATCCCTGGATCGAGAGGTCTCTCCCGCCGTGCGGCTCCCCGTCCGAGGCTGAGGGCACCAGATCGGCGGCGAGATCGACGAGACCGCTGACGAGATCTCTGACGGGATCACTGACGAGAGAGGAACCGATGATGCTGACACTGGTGACGGGGACGACAGGTCAGGTCGGCCGGCGTTTTGTGCCCCGGCTGCTGGCGCAGGCCCGGCCCGGCGACGAGGTACGGGTCCTGGTCCGCGACGAGGCGCGGGCCGCCGGCCTCGCCGACCTGGGCGCGCAGGTCGTGACCGGCGACCTGCGCGACACCGGGACGCTCGGCAAGGCGCTCGCCGGGGCCGACGCGGTGGTGAACATCGCGGCGGCGTTCCGGGGTGTGCCGGACGAGGAGGCGTGGGCGGTCAACCGGGACGCGGCCCTGGAACTGGGACGCGCGGCGGCCGCCTCGGGCGTACGCCGCTTCGTCCAGGTCAGTACGAACCTCGTGTACGGCACGGGGCGGGGCCGCCCGCACACGGAGACCGACCCGGTCGTGCCCGGCGGGCCGATGTGGGGCGCGTACTCCCAGTCGAAGGCCGAGGCGGAACAGGGCCTGCTGGCCATGGAGGACCTGGACGTACGCGTCGGCCGGCTCGCCTTCGTCTACGGCGAGGGGGACCCGCACCTCGCCCAGTCGATGCGGTGGGCGGCGCACTGGGCCGCGACCCAGCGGCTCCAGATGGTGCACCACGCGGACGCCGCCCAGGGCCTGCTGCGTCTTCTGCAGGCCCCGGGCGCGGACGGCCGCGTCTACAACATCGCTGACGACGCCCCCGTGACGACGGTCGAACTGCACCAGCTCAACGGGCTGGAGGTCCCGGACACGCTGCACGGCCAGGAAGACCCCGACCCCTGGCTGGGCATCGTCTCCACCGACCGCATCCGCCGCGAACTGGGCTTCCGGCCGCTGTACCCCAGCGTGTGGACGGCCCGCGACGCGGGCGCGCTGTAGTGAGCCCACCCCGGCCCACCCCAGCCCACCCCGGCGCGCACCCCGCGCGCCGTCATGTCACCCCTGCGCCCGCAGCACGTCGCGGAGCCACCCGTACGACGCCTTCGGAGTCCGCTCCAGCGTCTCGAAGTCGACGTGGACGAGGCCGAAGCGCCGCGCGTACCCCTCCGCCCACTCGAAGTTGTCCAGCAGCGACCACACGAAGTAGCCGCGGACGTCGACGCCCGCCTCCATCGCGCGGTGCAGTGCCCGGATGTGGCCGTCCAGGTAGGCGATGCGCTCCTGGTCGTCGATGCCCTCGTAGGAGCAGCCGTTCTCCGTGATGACGACGGGCGGCAGCCGGTCGCCGTACCGCTCGGCGAAACCCGTCAGCAGCTCCGTCAGCCCCTCCGGCACCACCGGCCAGCCGAAGTCCGTCACGGGCCGGCCCTCGATCTCCCGTACGGAGAAGGGGAGTTCCGCGGGCATCGTGACCCCGCCGAACTCGATCTCCGAGCCCTGCGGGGCGCCCACCCTCGTCGGCGCGTAGTAGTTGATCCCGTACCAGTCGACGGGCTCCGAGATGACCTTGAGGTCCGCCTCGATGTCTCCGGGCTCTCCGGGCATCAACGCGTCGATCCCCTCCGGGTACCGGCCGAACAGCAGCGGGTCGGCGAAGAGCTGGTTGAGGAGGAGGTCGTAGAAGCCCGCCGCCTCCAGGTCGGCGGGCTCGTCGGACGCCGGCCACGTCGGGCCGTGCGAGTTGGCGATCCCGATGTCCGTGACTCCGGCGGCACGCAGCGCCCGTACGGCGAGACCGTGTGCCAGCAGCTGGTGGTGGGCCGCCGGCAGCGCGTCGAACATCAGCTGTTCGCCCGGCGCGTGCGTGCCGAGCGCGTGGCCCAGCAGGGTGTGCTCGGCGGGCTCGTTGAGGGTGATCCACTGGTGGACGCGGTCGCCGAGGCGTTCGACGACGGCGGCGACGTACTCGGCGAAGCGCTCGGCCGTGTCCCGGTTCAGCCAGCCGCCCGCCTCTTCCAGCGACAGCGGCAGATCCCAGTGGAAGAGGGTCGGGACGGGCCGTACGCCTGCCGCGCACAGCTCGTCCACGAGCCGGTCGTAGAAGTCGAGGCCGCCTCGGGACCGCACCCGGGGCCAGGAGACGGAGAAGCGGTACGCACCCACACCGAGCTCGCGAAGAAGCGCGACGTCCTCGGCGTACCGGTGGTAGTGGTCGCAGGCCACCGCCGCCGTGGAGCCGTCCTTCACCCGCCCGGGTGTGTCCGTGAAGGCGTCCCACACGGAGGGCTCGCGCTCGCCCGCCGCGCCCTCGATCTGGTGGGCCGAGGTCGAGACGCCCCACTGGAAGCCGGCCGGGAACTGAGGTATCGGATGCGGATTCGTCGCCATGCGCGCGATCATCCGTACCGCTGGTAACGGAAGTCAACGGCCGGGTGGGAACTGCCCGTTACGCTCCTTCCTTCAGCACCCGGGAGATCAGCTTGCGCTGTTCCTCCGTCAGCCGGGGATCCGAGCAGTACACCGTCTTCCCGTCCACGGTGATCTGATAGCTGAACCCGTCCGGGACGCCGATCGGCGGCGTCCGGCGGCCGTCGGCGACGGCCCGCTCGGCCAGGTCGTGCCACTCCTGGGCATCGGCCCGGCCCGACGTCTCCACCGCGGCATGACGGTCGATACCCGCGAATCCGCCTGTGCGCTTCACTTGGATACGCATGGTTCCTGTCTAGTACGAAAGAGTCCGCCGGGCCACTTCTGGGCCATCGCCCCAGCTTCAGACCGGGGTCGCCCCCACCGGCCTCGGGCCAGGGTCACCGCACCGGCCTCAGGCCGTGGTCACCCCCACCTGCTCCCAGGCTTTGGTGACGGCCTGCAGTTCATCGCCCTCGCCGTACGAGGCGCGCGCCGTGGCCACCGTCAGCGTCGCGAAGTCGGAGAAGCTCGCTCGCGAGTCCAGCTCTCCGCCGGTGAGCACCTCGTACCAGATCTTCCCGGCGCGCTCCCAGGCGTGGCCGCCGAGGTCCGTGGCGACGAGGTAGAAGGCGTGGTTCGGGATGCCGGAGTTGATGTGCACGCCGCCGTTGTCGCGGCCGGTGCGGACGTAGTCGTCCATCGTCGCGGGCTGCGGGTCCTTGCCGAGCACGTCGTCGTCGTACGCGGTGCCCGGCGCCTTCATGGAGCGCAGCGCCTTGCCGGTGACACGCGGCGCGAGCAGGCCCGCGCCGATCAGCCAGTCGGCGTCGGCGGCGGTCTGGCCGAGCGTGTACTGCTTGATGAGCGAGCCGAAGACATCCGAGAAGTGCTCGTTGAGCGCGCCCGGCTGTCCGAAGTAGGTGAGGTTCGCCGTGTACTGCGTGACGCCGTGGGCGAGTTCGTGGCCGATGACGTCGACGGGGATGGTGAAGTCGAGGAAGATCTCGCCGTCACCGTCGCCGAAGACCATCTGCTCGCCGTTCCAGAAGGCGTTGTTGTACTCCTCGCCGAAGTGCACGGTGGCGTTCAGCGGCAGCCCCTCGCCGTTGATCGAGTTGCGCTCGTACGCCTTCAGGAACAGCTCGAAGGTCGCGCCGAGGCCGGCGTACGCGCGGTTGACCGTGGCGTCCTTGCCGGGCTTGTCGCCCTCGCCGCGCACCTTCTTGCCGGGCAGTTCCTGCTTGTGCCTGGCGTCGTGGATGGTGCGCTGGGGCTTGTCGGCCGCGGCGCCGGCGGGCGGGGCCAGGGCGGGCGCGCCCACGACCGTGGTCATCCGGCGGTGGGTGCGCTCGAGTGCGTCGCGCTCCAGAGTGCGGCGGGCGGGGCGGGCGAGCGCGGGGTCCTCGGCCTGGGCCAGGGTGTCGAGGACATGGGGCGGCACGATGGTGCAGAAGACAGGCTCGAAGCCTGGATTGGCGGTCATGCCCGGCAGATTTGCACTCAGTCATGGGGTTGTCACTAGCTGCAACCATGATTGGTGAAATGTGGCGATAAGGAGCCCGGGAATCCTGCGGGATGTGGTATAGGGCACTTTTCGTCCCTTTTGCTCTGGCGGTCCCGCATACTGATACAGCCCCTCGCGCGGCGCGAGGCTCGGCTAGGCTTCGCAGCATCATGCGTTTCGGGCTGCTTCTCCTTAGCTGCCGCGGCGAGGGCCTGTAGTCGAGGCCGACCCCCTCCCCGCGGAGTTCGGTGTTGCGCTACGACCCGTCGGCCGTCCCTCTCCAGAAGATCCGGAAGGATCCGCGAGAGGATCCAGCGGACACCCCGAGGAGCTCACGCATCATGGCGAACCGCCAGCAGCCCACTTCCATGCCGATCCACAGGTACCGCCCGTACGAGCAGGTCGACATCCCCGACCGTACGTGGCCGGACAACCGGATCACCGCCGCCCCCCGCTGGCTCTCCACCGACCTGCGGGACGGCAACCAGGCCCTGATCGACCCCATGTCGCCCGCGCGCAAGCGCGAGATGTTCGATCTGCTGGTGAAGATGGGCTACAAGGAGATCGAGGTCGGCTTCCCCGCCTCCGGGCAGACCGACTTCGACTTCGTACGCTCGATCATCGAGGAAGAGGGCGCGATCCCCGATGACGTCACGATCTCCGTACTGACCCAGGCCCGCGAGGACCTGATCGAGCGGACCGTCGAGTCCCTGGTCGGCGCCAAGCGCGCCACCGTGCACCTCTACAACGCCACGGCCCCCGTCTTCCGCCGGGTCGTCTTCCGCGGCTCCAAGGACCAGATCAAGCAGATCGCGGTCGACGGTACGCGGCTGGTGATGGAGTACGCCGAGAAGCTGCTGGACGAGCGGACCAGCTTCGGCTACCAGTACAGCCCCGAGATCTTCACCGACACCGAGCTGGACTTCGCCCTGGAGGTCTGCGAGGCCGTCATGGACGTCTGGCAGCCCGGCCCGGACCGCGAGATCATCCTCAACCTGCCCGCCACCGTGGAGCGTTCGACCCCCTCCACCCACGCGGACCGCTTCGAGTGGATGAGCCGCAACCTGTCCCGCCGCGAGTACGTCTGCCTGTCCGTCCACCCGCACAACGACCGCGGTACGGCGGTCGCGGCCGCCGAGCTGGCGCTGATGGCCGGCGCCGACCGCATCGAGGGCTGCCTGTTCGGCCAGGGCGAGCGCACCGGCAACGTCGACCTGGTCACCCTGGGCATGAACCTGTTCTCGCAGGGCGTCGACCCGCAGATCGACTTCTCGGACATCGACGAGGTCCGCCGCACCGCCGAGTACTGCAACCAGATGGGGGTCCACGCCCGCCACCCGTACGTCGGCGACCTCGTCTACACCTCCTTCTCCGGCTCCCACCAGGACGCCATCAAGAAGGGCTTCGACGCCATGGAGGCGTCCGCCGCGGAACAGGGCAGGACGGTCGGCGACATCGAGTGGGCGGTCCCGTACCTGCCCATCGACCCCAAGGACGTCGGCCGCTCCTACGAGGCGGTCATTCGCGTCAACTCGCAGTCCGGCAAGGGCGGCATCGCGTACGTCCTGAAGAACGACCACAAGCTGGACCTGCCGCGCCGGATGCAGATCGAGTTCTCGAAGATCATCCAGGCGAAAACGGACGCCGAGGGCGGCGAGGTCACCCCGAAGGACATCTGGGCGATCTTCCAGGACGAGTACCTGCCCAACCCGCAGAACCCCTGGGGCCGTATCCAGGTACGCAACAACCAGAGCACCACGGACCGCGACGGTATCGACACGCTCACCGTCGAGGCCGCGGTGGACGGCACCGAGACCGTTCTGGTCGGCACCGGCAACGGCCCGATCTCCGCGTTCTTCCACGCCCTGCAGGGCGTCGGCATCGACGCCCGCCTGCTGGACTACCAGGAGCACACGATGAGCGAGGGCGCCTCCGCGCAGGCCGCCTCGTACATCGAGGTCGCGATCGGTGACAAGGTGCTGTGGGGCATCGGCATCGACGCGAATACGACACGTGCGTCGCTGCAGGCAGTCGTGTCGGCGGTCAACCGCGCGACGCGATAACCCCGCCCACCTGCCGTTTCTCCGGTCCCGTCCGCCCCACAGGCGGGCGGGGCCGCGGCCGTTAACCGGCCATGTCCGCGAGCGGGCGCACCCAGGTGCTGACTCCGGGTCGACGATGTGGCTAACATCACGCCATCGCGGCGATGTTGCCGCGGGGTTAAGGAGGTGCGACGTGCTGCCAGGATGGGGACGGAACAGCCGATTTGTCCGCGCCCGCGCGCTCGGCGTTTCACGCATCCTGGGAACCCGCACCGCGTGGACCACCGTCGGTGACGGCGAGTTCTTCTGCCCCGGCTGCGGAGGCGACCGCAACTACCAGCGCCTCGCCGGCCGCCGCCGCTTCACGTTCCTCGGTATGCCGGTCCTGCCGCGGGGCGACACCGGGCCCGTCGTCGAGTGCGCCGCCTGCTGCCACCACTTCGGCGCGGACGTCCTCGACCACCCCACCACCACCCGCTTCTCCGCGATGCTGCGCGACGCGGTCCACACCGTCGCCCTCGCCGTCCTGGCCGCGGGCGGCACCAGCTCGCGCACGTCCCTGGAGACGGCCGCCCACGCCGTGCGCTCGGCCGGCTTCGACGACTGCACCGAGGAACAGCTCGCCGCGCTCGTGGAGGCCCTCGCCGCCGACACCGGCCGCGTCCACGGCGGCCACTGCGGGCCGGGACTGGCCATAGAGCTCCACGAGGCGCTGGACCCGCTGGCCCCGCACCTCGCTCCCACCGGCCGCGAGGGGATTCTCCTCCAGGGCGCCCGCATCGCCCTCGCCGACGGCCCCTACACCCCCGCCGAACGCGACGCCCTCGCGACGGTCGGCGCGGCCCTGACGATCCCCGCGGACGACGTGACGAGGCTGCTGGCGACGGCGCGCACGCCGTCCTGACCGCAGGCGCACGCCGTCCTGACCGCAGCGCGCACGCCGTCGTGACCCTGCCACCAGGCCGGGCGCCCGTACGGCTCCCCGTACTCCCCGGGGAGTAATCCGCCCCCCTTGTCACCCCCGGCAGTACGCGCGACCTCGCACTCCCGCCCGACGAAACCCGCTCCCTCCGCCGGAAGTCTGGAACCGGACCAGACACCCACCGGAGGGAGACCCGTCAATGGGGGCCGGAGAGACAACCACGACGCGAACGGGGCGGCGGCGCGCTGTGCCCTGGCTGGTGCTGGGGCTCTGGGTGGCCGTGCTGGCGTTCGTGGCGCCGTTCGCGGCGAAGCTCGCCGATGTGCAGCACGACCGGATCACCGACTATCTGCCGGCGAACGCCGACTCCACTCAAGTGGCCGAGATCCAGGAGCAGTTGCCGGGCGGCGAGAGCACCGAGCTGGTGCTCGTCTACCACCGGGACGGCGGGCTGACCGCCGCCGACCGGGCCACTGCCGCCGACCAGGTGGAGAAGATCGCCGGACAGCACGAGCTGACCGGCAGCCCTCGCGGGATCCCGTCCGAGGACGGTACGACGCTGATGTACCCGGTCGCCAGCAACGAACCCGGGACGGACGAGGACCTGAGGGACCAACTGGTCAACGACGTACGCGAAGTGGCCCGGGGCGAGGGCGGCCTGAGCGTCGAGGTGGGCGGCTCCGGCGCGCTCTCCACCGACGCCGCCGAGGTCTACGACTCGCTCGGCGGCCCGCTGCTCTACACCACCGTCGCCGTCGTCGCCGTCCTGCTGATCCTCATCTACCGCAGCCCCGTGCTCTGGCTCGTGCCGCTCGCCGTCGCCGGCATCGCCGACTACCTGTCGATGGGCGTCGCCTACGGGCTCAACCAGGCCTTCGGAACCACGATTTCGGGGCAGAGCTCGGGCATCATGACGATCCTCGTGTTCGGCGCGGGCACCGACTACGCGCTTCTGCTCGTATCGCGCTACCGGGAGGAGCTGCGGCGCATCGAGCGGCCGTACGACGCCATGATCGCCGCCCTGCGCGGCTGCGGGCCCGCCGTGCTCGCCTCCTCCGGCACGGTCGCCGCCGGACTGCTGTGCCTGCTCGCCGCCGACCTCAACAGCAGCCGGGGCATGGGCCCGCTCGGCACGGTCGGGGTGCTGTGCGCGCTCGTGGCGATGCTGACCCTCCTTCCCGCGATCCTCGTCCTGCTGGGCCGACGGGTGTTCTGGCCGCTCGTGCCCGCGTTCGGGAGCGAGGCCAAGCGGCGGCGGAGCCTCTTCGCGGCGATGGGCAGTTCGGCCGGACGCAGGCCACTGGCGGTCCTCGCCACGGGCGGCGTGCTGCTCGGCGCGCTCGCCCTGGGCGCGTTCAACCTGCCCGGGTCGCTCAAGCAGGAGGACTCCTTCGTCGACAAGCCCGAAGCCGTCGCGGCCATGGAGACCCTCGCCAGGGCCTACCCCGAAAGCGGCACCCAGCCCATCGACGTGATCACCCCGGAGGGCCGTGCCGACGAGACGCTCGCGAAGATCCGGGACACACGGGGCGTCGGCAGCGCGGAGAAGGGACGGACCGCAGACGGCTGGACCGAGATCTCCGTCATCGCCAAGGCCGCACCCCAGTCGGCGGCGGAGACCGCCACCATCGAGTCCCTGCGGGAGGGGCTGAAGGGCTCGTACGTCGGCGGGGTGAGCGCCCAGCAGATCGACCTGGAGGACACCAACTCCCGCGACACCAAGGTCGTCGTACCGCTCGTCCTCGCCTCCGTGCTGCTCATCCTGATCGCCCTGCTGCGCAGCCTCGTCGCGCCCCTGCTCCTGGTGGCCGCCGTGGTCGCGGTGTGGGCCGCGGCGCTGGGCATCGGCGGACTGGTCTTCGGCCCGGTCTTCGGCTTCGAGGGAACCGATCCCGGGCTCGGACTGCTCTCCTTCGTGTTCCTGGTGGCCCTCGGCGTCGACTACGGCATCTTCCTCATGCACCGGATGCGCGAGGAGTCCCTGTCCGGGAAGGAACCCGTGGCCGCCGCGCTCACCGCACTGCGCACGACGGGAGGCGTCATCGCCTCGGCCGGCCTCGTCCTCGCCGCGACCTTCGCGGTGCTGACGAACATGGGCCTGGTGGCGCTGGTCGAGCTGGGCTTCGTGATCTCCGTGGGAGTGCTGCTCGACACCTTCCTCGTACGGACGTACCTGGTGACCAGCGCCAGTGTCGCGCTGCGAGAGAAGGTGTGGTGGCCCGGCCGCCTCTCCCGCGAACCGGGTTCGGGCTCGGGTCCGGGTTCGGGGCCCGGTCCGCAAGAGTCCCCAGAGGACTCGAAAACAGTCACCGTCGCCTAGTCAATGGGGACTTGAGTGCCCCTTCCCTGCCGGAGGGGGCACCTCCTACCGGAAGATGGAGCCGTGCAGGAACCGGCAGCAACGACCACAGCACCCAGGGACGCCGTACGCCCCCGGCGGGGCGAGCGCATCATGGCCGCGATCAACCGCGACCCGCTGACCGCGCCGCACCGCACACGCAACGACGCGATCATCGCCGGCACGGTCGCCGTTGTCGCCGTCGCCCTCGCGCTGTTCGTCGACGACGGCCGCAGGCCCGACGCGCTCGGCTGGACGCTGCTGCTCGCCGCCCATGTGCCGCTGGTGTGGCGGCGCAGCCACCCCGTGCGCGTGCTGCTCGTGGTGGTGGCCTGCGTCGCCCCGTACCACGGCCTCGACAACAACCACGCCGCGCCCGTCCCCGCGACCATGCTGGTGCTCTACACGATCGCGGCGACCGGCACGGCACGCCGTACGCTGCTCACCGGTGCCTCCGTCCTCGGCGTGACGCTGATTTTCAACGCCCTCACCAACCCCGACGGAGTGCGGGAGGTCCTGCGGATCTCCGGCTGGGTCGTCGCGGTCCTCTTCTGCGGCATCGACGTCCGCTACTACCGCCAGTACGTCGCCTCGATCGTCGAGCGAGCGGTACGCGCCGAACGCACCCGTGAGGAGGAGGCCCGGCGCCGGGTCGCCGAGGAGCGGCTGCGCATCGCGCGCGACCTGCACGATCTGCTCGCCCACAGCATCACGCTCATCGGCGTGCAGACCTCCGTCGCCGCCCACGTCCTGGCCGCCGACCCGGACCGCCTCGACCGCGAGGCCGTCGCCAAGGCGCTCGACGACATCGCCGACACCTGCCGCGGAGCCCGCGGTGAACTCCGCACCACCCTGGAGGTGTTGCGCGCCTCCGAGCACGGTGACGGGCGCGGGCCCCTGCCCGGCCTCGACGGTGTGGCCCACCTCGTGGAGGCCGCCCGGCTGACGGGGGCGCGGGTCGAACTGTCCGTACGGGTGGACCACGCGCCGTCCGCCGTGGGCGCCGCCGCGTACCGCATCGTGCAGGAGTCCCTGACCAACTCCGTACGGCACGGAGGGCCGGGGCTGACGATTCGTGTGGACCTGCACGAGAGGGACGGCTCGCTGCATGTGTCGGTCACCGATGACGGCACCGGGACCGCCTCGGCCTCAGGCGGCACCCCCGGCGGGTTCGGGCTCGTCGGGATGCGTGAGCGGGCCCGGAGCGTGGGCGGCACGCTGGACGCCGGGCCGGGGCCCGCCGGGGGTTTCGAGGTGAGAGCGGTACTGCCCGTGCTACCTGTGGCGTCCGTGCCGGGACCGTCCATGCTGCCGGTACCGGCCGAACCCGTCGGTACAGCCGAACCCGTCACTACAGCCGAACCCGTTGAACCGTCCGCGCACCGAGAAGAGGCCCGATAACCATGATTCGCGTCCTGCTGGCCGACGACCAGACCCTCGTGCGGGCCTCCTTCGCGATGCTCGTCAAGTCGGCCGGGGACATGGAGGTCGTGGCCGAGGCGGGCACCGGGCGGGAGGCCGTGGAGCTGGCCCGGTCCGCGCGGGCGGACCTCGTCGTGATGGACATCCGCATGCCCGACCTCGACGGCGTCGAGGCGACCCGGCTCATCGCCGCGGACGAGGATCTCGCGGGGGTCAAGGTGCTCGTCCTGACGACGTACGACACCGACGAGCACATCGTCGAGGCACTGCGGGCCGGGGCTTCCGGCTTCCTCGTGAAGGACATCAGACCGGCCGAACTCCTCGACGCCATCCGCACGGTGGCCGCCGGCGAGTCGCTTCTTTCGCCCGGCCCGACCTCTCGCCTGATCGCCCGCTTCCTGCGCGCCCCGCACGCCATGGCTCCCGCGACGGGCGGACCGGACGGGCTCTCCGAACGGGAACGGCAGGTCCTGACGCTTGTCGCCCGCGGCCTCAACAACGTTGAGATCGCCGACGCGTTGGGACTGAGCCCGCTCACGGCGAAGACCCATGTCAGCCGGATCATGGGGAAGTTGGGGGCACGGGACCGGGCGCAGCTGGTGATGGTGGCGTACGAGTCGGGGCTGGTGACACCGGGGGAGGGCTGAGGTCCGGCCCCGAAGGCGGCCATGCCACCGGCGCCCGGGTCAGGACCGGGCGCCGGTGACACCGGTCAGATGGCGGGGTTACTGATGTAGGTGAAGCCGTCCACCGCCGTGACGGAACCACCCGGGTTGGTCACCACCACGTCGACCGTTCCGGCCGCACCGGCCGGCGCGACCGCCGACAGGGTGGTCGCGTTGATGGCGTCGAACGGCGCGTTGACGCCGCCGAAGGTCACCGACTCGGTCGAGCCGAGGTTGGCGCCGATGATGGTCACCGCAGTGGCGCTGGTGGTCGACCCCTCGTCCGGGGTGATGCTGTCGATGGCGGGGGTGTCGACGTAGGTGTAGGACAGGCCGTTGTTGGTGCCGCCCGCGGTGGTCACGCTGACCGAGACCGGCCCGGCCCCCGCGCCGGCGGGCACGGTGACGGTGAGCTGGCTGTCGGACACCACGGTCGGGGTGGCGGTCGTCCCGCCGAACGACACGCTGGTGGCGGTGGACAGTCCTGTGCCGTTGAGCGTGAGGGTGTTGCCGCCGGCCAGCGCCCCGGAGGTCGGGCTGATCGAGGACTTGAACGGGGCGCCGACGTAGAAGAACGACACGGGGTTGCTGGTCCCGCCCGCCGTGGTCACGGTGACCCCGACGGTGCCGGTGCCCGACGGCGATACGGCGGTGACCTGGGTCGGGGACACGTTGGTGACGCTCGTGGCCGGCTTGCTGCCGAAATTCACCGCGCTGGTGCCGCTCAGGTTGGTGCCCGTGATGGTCACCAGCGTGCCGCCGCCGGTGGAGCCCTGGTTCGGAGAGATAGGCATGAGGATGCTCCTCGCTGGACGAGAACGGATGGACGCAGAGAACCGGCCGTACGGCCCTGTCAGCGGTCCGCACCTTGTGCGCCACGAGCGTGTGATCCCTCCCCCGCGGAGGGCAGCCAGGCGTCGCCATGACAACTGCCGCGTCCCTGCGGAGGCAGGGAAGGAAAAAACCGGCAGGCGCCGCCCTCTACCACGCTCCCCCGGTACGGGATGGGCGGCCCACCGGTTCGCTATCTGAAGTGACCCATACAGCCCCACGCGTGACAAGGGAGCAACAGGCGGACCACCCGAACGGCCGAGCGCACACGCATCACAAACCTGGCTTCGGCGAGAACATCACGCGCTCCCACTGCACATGAAGAATTCGGTCAGCCGGTGCACGCATTTCAGGATCACTCGGACGGATACCCAGAAGTGGATCTCAACAGTGATCTCATATACACGGGCGTTGTCCTCCCGGACGACTGTCGACCGTCATGCATGCCTCTGTGCGTTGCTGCTTTTCCGTTCGCCCTGACGTCGTAGTGACTCCGGGAATGAATCTGGAAGGCCAATGAATGCCAGAAATTAGCCGTCCTGCTGCTGCTTTGCGTGAATGGCGGCAGCTGAGAGCCTTCACCGCGCTGGTCGCCGGTGCTGTCCTGACATGTTTGGCAGGGCTTGTACTGACCTCCGGACAGGCACTGGCCGTTGCGACCCCGGTGGATCTGGCAAGCGCCAAGGGCTACGCAGTCCTGGCCGGCACAAGCGTCGCCAACACCGGTAACAGCATTGTCCAGGGCGATCTCGGAGTCAGCGGGGGAAGCGATGTGACCGGCTTCCCGCCGGGAATCGTGTACGGCGCGACCCATACGGATGACGACATCGCGGCGCAGGCACAGAAGGACCTGGAGAGCGCATACGACGACGCGGCGGTCCAGGCCCCGGACACAGCCATGGCGGGGGACATCGGTGGGAACACTCTGACTCCAGGCGTCTACCGTGCCGCCGGCCCTCTGAGCTACACCGGGACGCTGACGCTGGATGCCGAGGGAGACCCGAACGCGGTCTGGGTGTTCCAGCTCCCTTCGACCCTGACGACAGGCACGAACAGCTATCTCGAACTCCGCAATGGCGCTCAGGCGTCCAACGTCTTCTGGCAAGTCGGCGGAACCGCCACCCTGGGGGCCGACTCGTTTTTCCAGGGCACGATCATGGCGTCGGACTCGATCTCCCTGGAATCGGGAAGCTGGATCCACGGCGGTGCGTTGTCGCGCGACGGCAACGTGACCTTGGAAAACTCCGTGATCACCCTCGACGGCCTCGTCGGCCCGCCCGGGCCGGCCGGAGCCACGGGATCGGCGGGACCTGCGGGACCTTCCGGACCGGCTGGACCCGCCGGAGAGGAAGGAGCCCAGGGATCCACCGGACCGCGAGGTCCGCAGGGAGCGGCCGGTCCGCCTGGCCCTCGTGGTCCGAGAGGTGTCCCGGGCGGTCGTGTGCATCCCCGCCCTCCGCACGGGCATTCGTCGGACGATGGCCGTGACCATCACAGGTCGGAGGGCGCCGACCACATGGCGGAGACCGGTCCGGAGGAGTATGTCGTTCCCGGTGCGATCTCCGCGGCCGCGATCCTGCTGGGCGGTTGGATTGTTTACGCGGTCCGGAAGAGGCGGACGTCCGCGGACAGCGACTTCGACTTCTGACACCACAGGCGGCGCATTGGTAATGCACTCACCCATCTGAGTGATGCTCGGTCACTGACGTTGTTCAATGATGGCTCTCCGTGGGTTACTCAATTATCCGAACCGGTGGGCTGCCCGTCCTCTCCGGGGGGAGTGGCAGTCAGCGTTGAATGCTGATCTGTCGCGATGGGCGCCCCCGAGAGGTGTTTGGGTAGAACCAGTCGGTCCCGGTGGTTACTTCATGGGCCACCCGATGCACGCGGCAATGTACTGCGTGGGCCCGCCTTCTGACCCATCCTCGGCGTGCAGTCCCGAGGACGATCCCCTTCTCGAAGGAGGTCTGGCATGGCCAAAACAGACAAGGCGCCGTCAGCAGGAGCACGTCCTTCAGCGGTACTGGCCGCCCCCGTCATCAATCTGAGCAGCCCCGTCTCCGGCGTAGCCGGCACGACCGTCACGCTGACGGGCAGCGGCTTCACCGGCGTCACCGCGGTCAAATTCGGGGCCAATTCTGCGAGTTCGTACAGCGTGGTATCCACCACCAAAATCACCGCCGTGGCCCCCGCCGGCTCAGGAACGGTCCAGATCACGGTGACCACAACCGGCGGCACCAGCAATGGCATTGGCTTCACCTATACGACCGCCACCCCCGTGATCAGCGGTGTGGAACCCGTCAAAGGGCCGACGTCCGGGGGCAATACGGTCACGCTCACCGGGACTTCCTTCAACGGCGCCACGCAAGTCCGTTTCGGGAATACCACGGCCGCATTCGCCGTGGTCTCCGCGACGCAGATCACTGCCACAGCACCGGCCAGGGCCGCGGGCACGGCCAACATCACCGTGGTAACGCCGGGCGGGACGAGCAACGGCGTTCCCTACACCTACGTCGTCGCTCCCACACTTGCCGCCGTGACCCCCAACCAGGGCCCCCTGGCAGGCGGCAATGCCGTCCTACTGACCGGGACCGGTCTGGACAGCGCCACACAGGTCCGCTTCGGGAGCACCAGCGCCGCCTACACCGTGGGCTCGGCAACCCAGATCACCGCGACGGTTCCCGCCGCGGCCGCCGGCGACGTCGCCGTCACGGTCGTCACCCCGGGCGGCACCACATCCGGCAACGTCTACTACCACTACCTGCCCGTTCCCGCCGTCTCCGTGCCGACCCCCTCGGCCGGACCCGCCGCAGGGGGCAACGCGGTCACACTGACCGGCTCCCACCTCCTCGCGGCCACCGCCGTCAGCTTCGGCGCGACACCGGCCACGACGTTCACGGTCGTCTCCGACGACGAGATCGACGCGGTCGCACCCGCTCAGGCAGCCGGAACCGTCACCGTCTCCGTCACCACACCGGGCGGCACCAGCAGCAGCGCCGCCTACACCTACCTCGACCCGCCGACACTCAGCGGCGCGGCACCAGACCAGGGACCGACCGCGGGCGGCAACACCGTCACCCTCACCGGGGAAAACCTCACCGCGACCACGGAAGTCCGCTTCGGTACCGACCTCGCCGGTTTCACCGTCGTCTCCGACACCCTCCTCACCGCCACCGCGCCTCCCGGCCCCGCCGGAACCGTCAGCGTCACCGCCACCACCCCGGCCGGAACCAGCACCAGCACCCCGTACACCCGGCTCTCCCCGCCCGGCATCTGAGCAGGCGGCCAGTGTCACCACGCGCAACGGCAGCCGGTCCGACCTCGGTCACCGAGGTCGGACCCGGGCGACCGAGGTCGGACCCCGGTCGCCCTCGGCGCGCCTATAGCCCAGGCCAGTGCCCACGGTCGGCGCCGTAGCCCGTCAGCGCAGCGATGCGCGCACCCAGGCACTTCCACGCATGAACAGGTAGTGCAGTGCCCCGCCAAGGGCTGCCCCGATGATCCATGCAAACCCGGTCAGGTCGCTCATCGTGGGATCCCATACCGTGGAGACGGAGAAGATCGCGGCGAGGCCGAACGCTGCGAGCGCCCTGAGGTTCCAGCCCCTGTTGTAGTAGTAGGTGCCGTCCGGCTCGGCCGTGAACAGGTCCTGCACGTTGAGCCGCTGCTTTCGGATCAGGTAGTAGTCGATCACCACGATCCCGTAGAGCGGCGCCAGCAGCGCGCCCAGTGTGTCCACGAACTTCGCGAGTCCCAGGTGGCTGATCACGGGTATCCACAGCGCGCCGACGACGAACGCGACCAGCGCCGTGATGACGCCGCCGCCACGGGCGCTGATGATGTCGGGGCTCGTGTTGGTCAGGTCGTAGGCGGGCGGGATGAAGTTCGCAACCAGGTTGATCCCGACCGTGGCGGTGAAGAAGGTCAGCGCCGCGATGATCGTCAGCCAGGTGTTGTCGACCCGGTCCACGATGTCGGAGGGGTTGGTCAGCGGCTTCCCGAACAGCACTCCCGTGCCGGCGGTTATGACCAGGGCCAGGTACGAGAAGAGCGCGAGGCTGACCGGCAGTCCGAAGAAGTTCCCCCATGCCATCTGCCGCTCGGTCTTGACGAACCGGGAGAAGTCACCGTAATTGATGATCACCGCGGCGAAGTAGGCCACCATTGTGCCGACCACGCTCACGAACGCCGAGACCGACGTGCTGTCGTCGCCGCCGGACCCTGCGAAGATGTTGCCGAGTTCGGTCAGCAGTCCGCTTCCCGCCTCTTTCCAGATGATCACCGCCAGCGCGATCATGACAATGTAGACCAACGGGCCGGCCCAGTTGAGGTAGCGGGTGATCCAGTCGATGCCCCGCAGGAACAGCCCCAGCTGGAACACCGCCACGATGACGTAGGAAATCCAGCCGACGGAGCTCATGCCGAGGAAGTTTCCGCTGCCCGTGTATCCGGTGGTCGCGGTGATCAGCAGTGCGATCGCCGTGGAGGCGAAGTAGGTCTGCACGCCGTACCAGAAGATGGCGACGGTGGCCCGCACCAGCGCGGGGAACTGCGCACCGCGTACGCCCATGCCGGCCCGGGCCATGACCGGGTAGGGAATGCCGTACTTGACGCTCGGCTTTCCCATCAGGTTCACCAGCAGCATCACGATGAACCCGGCGAGGATGATGCCGGCGAACACCCACCAGCCGTTCAGGCCGGAGGTCGTGAACAACGTGGCGGCCAGGGTGTAGCCGAAGAGGCTATGAATGTCGCTCGACCAGACGTTGAAGATCGAAAACATGCCCCACTTCCGCTTCTTGTGCGGCAGTGGGGCAAGGTCGTCGTTGTACAGCGTTGGGTCAGGGTCGGTGACGGTGAGCGGATCATGATCTGCTGCGGATATCGCGTGATCGGTGGAGTGGCTGCCATCGCGGAGCGACATTTTTACCTCGTGGGGACGTCGTCGTTGCTCACGGGCTCTCAGGGGGGATAGAGAGGGGCGGGGGCTGCTGAGCCCGCCGTGTGTGTGGGGGAGAGAGAACCCGGCTTCCGTGTGCGGATTCGATCATTCCGTATGACGCAGGGTCAAGGTCCTGCGGGCCTTGTGTGCGAAGCTGTAATGCTGGGTTTGCTTGCGGGAGAAGGCAGTTCTGCTCGGCCGGTCCCGCGACGGACTGATCTACCCCTCAGAGCAGCCCGGCCCCGGCGAGGTACTTGCCCACCCGTTCCACCTCGTCCGGTGACAGAGGTACCTGGGGTTCCGCCGTTACCGGGCAGTCAATCACCCCCCGGAGACGCAGCGCCGCCTTGAACGCCCCGAGCGCCGACGAACTCCCGCCCATCCGCCCCGGATCCCCCACCCGCACCATTCCGAACAACGCGCACAAACGCTCCTGCTCCGCCCGAGCCCCCTCCCAGTCCCCCTCCCGGCACAACCGGTACAGCCGCACATACCCCGCGGGATCCACGTTCCCCAGCCCGGGCACGGCCCCGTCCGCACCCATCGCCAACGCGGTGTCGACCACCAGCTCGGACCCCGTCAGCACACTGAACCCGGAGACGGCGGGACGCGTACGCGCACCCATCACGACGGCCCGGAACCCGCCCGCGTCCCCGCTGGAGTCCTTCAGCCCGGCCAGCACCCCGTCCGCGGCGAGCTCCAGCACCAGCTCCGCCCCGAGCTTGGAGTGGACGGACTGGGGAAGGTCGTACGCGAAGACCGGTACTGGGGACCGCGAGGCGATCAGCCGGAAGTGACGGTCGATCTCCGCCGGATGCGTACCGGTGTAGAAGGGCGCGGTGACGACCACCGCGTCGGCGCCTCCCTCCGTGACGTACCGGACGTGGTCGAGTACCCGAGGCGTCGTCATGTCGATGGCCCCGGCGAGGACGGGGAGCTGACCGGCGACGTGACCGACGACAGTGTCGACCACGAGTCTGCGGTGACGATCCGTCAAATACGCCGCCTCGGACGAGGATCCGAGCACGAACAGCCCGTGCACCCCGGCCTCCACCAGATGATCGACGAGCCTGATGAGCGAGGGTACGTCCACCTCGCGGTCCGGTGTCAGCGGAGTGCAGACGGGCGGGACGACACCGGCCAACGGGGCGGGAAGGGTCATTGAGGCTCCTCTGATCGCTTCAGCACCGGAACAGTGGCGACAGCCTGCGCGACGAGGTCACGTGTCGACTGTCCGTCCTCCACAGGATGGTGGCACCGGAAGCGATGCCCGGGCCTCGACACGGCCGCGTCCGCATCCGAGCTCGCGCCCGAGCTCGTTCCCGTTCCCGCGTCCGCGCCCGGGTCTGCGCTCGCGCCCGCCTCGGCGCTCGCGTCCACGAACCCCGGCATGACTTCGGCGCACAGGTCGTCGGCCTTCCAGCACCGCGTACGGAACGGGCATCCGCTCGGCGGCCGCGTGGCCGACGGCACCGGTCCCACCAGCGGAATCGGGTCGATCGGATCGAGAAGCCCGGGTGTCGCGGAGAAGAGCGCGCGGGTGTACGGGTGCCGGGCCCGGTCGGTGACCTCGTCGGCCGGGGACTCCTCGACGATACGGCCGAGGTACATGGTGATGACGCGGTCGCTCATCCTGCGCACCGTCTGGATGTCGTGCGAGACGAAGACGAGGGACAGACCCAGCCGCTCCTTCAGGTCCAGCAGCAGGTTCAGGATCTGGGCGCGGACCGACACGTCCAGCGCGCTCGTCGGCTCGTCCGCGACCACCAACTCCGGGTCGAGCGCCAAAGCCCGTGCGATGGCCACGCGTTGCCGCTGGCCGCCGGACAGCTGCCCGGGAAGCGCTTCGGCCAGTACGCGCGGCAGTCCGACGAGGGACATCAGCTCCCGGACCCGATCCTCCCGCTGCCGGACCGCCCCCCGCTTGTGCACGTCGAGCGGGTCCCGCAGGATCTGCCGTACCGTCAGCCGCCGGTTCAGGGCTGTCGACGGGTCCTGGAAGATCATGCCGGTGCTGCCGCCGACCGCCGTACGCCGCTCGGCCGGCTTCATCGTCCACAGGTCGCGGCCGCGGAAGGACACGGTCCCGGAGGTCGGCCGCTGCACACCCACCAGTACTTTGGCGAGCGTCGACTTCCCGCAGCCGGACTCGCCGACGACGCCCACCGTCTCGCCGGGCGCGAGGGTGAGGTCGGCGCCGGTGAGGGCGTACACACGATCGCGCGCGAACAGACCGCCGGTGCGCGCCTTGTGGACGACGTGGGTGTCCGACAGGGCGACAAGAGGGGCAGGGGTGGCAGGGCGGGGAGGGAGGGGAGGGGTCACTGCACGGCCTCGCTTCCCGTCGGCTCGGTCGTGGGCAGCGCGATCGCCGGATGGTGGCAGGCGACCTCGTGGCGGCGGTGCGGGCCCG
Source organism: Streptomyces montanus (assembly GCF_005786655.1). Classification (NCBI taxonomy): domain Bacteria; kingdom Bacillati; phylum Actinomycetota; class Actinomycetes; order Kitasatosporales; family Streptomycetaceae; genus Streptomyces; species Streptomyces montanus. The sequence goes on along the minus strand of NZ_VBZC01000076.1, from coordinate 20,510 downwards.
CCAGCCGGGGCGCTGTCGTGCGGCACACCCCGGTCGCCATCGGGCACCGGTCGGCGAACCGGCAGCCCGCCGGGAAATCGGCCGGCGAGGGGACGACGCCCTTGATCTGCGTCATCCGCTCGGACGCCGACTCCAGGGAGAGGACGCTGCCGAGCAGCCCGCGCGTGTAGTGGTGGGAGGGCGACTCCACCAGGTCCGCCGTCACCCCCGTCTCCACGATCTGGCCGCCGTACATCACGACGACCCGGTCGGTGACATCCGCGACGAGCGCGAGGTCGTGCGAGACGAGGATCAGCGCGAAGTCGAGCTCCTCGCGCAGCCGCAGCAGCAGTTCGATGATCTGTGCCTGGACGGTGACGTCGAGGGCGGTCGTCGGTTCGTCGGCGACGATCAGCTTGGGGCTCCGGGAGAGCGCCATGGCGATGAGGACGCGCTGGCGCTGGCCGCCGGACAGCTCGTGCGGATAGCTGCGCAGGGTGCGGTCAGGGTCGAGGCCGACCAGTTCCAGGAGTTCGGCTCCGGTGCGGGTGCCGCCCCGCCGTAGCACCTGCCCCAGCTGGGCGCGGATCGTCATCGCCGGGTTGAGGGACGACAGGGCGTCCTGGTAGATCATCGCCATCTCGTGGCCGAGGAGCCTGCGGCGTACGCGCATCGGTTCGCCGACCAACTGCCGCTGGCTGAAACGCACATGGCCGCGCACCCGGGCTCCTTTCGGCTCCAGGCCCATCACCGCGAGCGCGGTCAGCGACTTGCCGCAGCCCGACTCGCCGACCAGGCCCAGGACCTCACCGGGCTGCACCTCGAAACTGATCCCGTCGACGATGTCCACGCCCCCGTGCCGGGCGTCGAAACCGATGGCCAGGTTCTCGACGCTGAGGACGGGGCGGCCCTCGGGGAGGGGACGGGCCCGTGTCCGCAGCCGCTGGGCCGCCTCCGTCAGCCCCGGCAGTTCCAGCACCTTCCCGCTGCCCGGCTCGGGGGCTTCGAGACGGTCCTCCTCCAGCGCCGTGCGCGTCGCCTCGACGTCCCGCGCGGCCGGTGCGGCCCACGCGTCCGACACGCCCTCCGAGAGGACGTTCAGCGACAGCACGGTGATCAGCATCAGCAGCCCCGGGAAGACGGTCGCCCACCAGCCCCCGGTCAGCACCATGTTCTTGCCGTCCGCGATGACACTGCCCCAGGACGGGTCCGGCGGCCGGACGCCCGCCCCGATGAACGACAGCGAGGCCTCGAAGACGATGGCCTCGGCGACCTGCACCGTGCAGAACACCAGTACCGGAGCGGCGCAGTTGACGGCGACGTGCCTCAGCACGATGTGCGGCGTGCGCGCACCGATGACCCGTTCCGCGGTCACATAGTCCTCGCCGTACTGGTCCATCACATTGGCCCGTACTACCCGCGCGATCGGCGGCGTGTAGAGGAACGCGATGGCACAGATCAGGACCGGGATACCGCCGCCGAACACCGCGACGAGCACCGCCGCGAGCGCGATGCCCGGGAACGCCATGACGACGTCCAGGCAGCGCATCAGCGTCTCGTCGACCGCCTTGCGGGAGGTCGCCGCGACGGCGCCGAGGAGCGCTCCGCAGACGAGCGCGAGCCCGGTCGCGCCCAGACCGATCGCCAGCGACCAGCGGGCCCCGTACATCAGCCGACTGAGGATGTCGCGGCCCAGGCTGTCCTGGCCCATCCAGTGCTCGCCCGAGGGTGCGCCCTCGCCGTTGCCGTTGTCGACCAGAGGTGCCTGGTCGAGCGGGTCGTACGGGGCGATCAGCGGCGCGAGCAGGGCCGTCAGGACGACGATCCCGATGACGACGACGGCGATCCGCGAGATCACCGGAAGCCGGGTGAACCCGCGCAGCCGGATGCCGGGACGGGAGAGGGCGCCGGCCTTCCGCGCACGCGACACCGGCCTCATGTGCCTCATGCCTCGGCACCCCTCAGGCGCGGGTTGACCAGCAGATGGAGGATGTCGAGGACAAGGTTCACGATCACGAACCCGAAGGCGGTCGTCAGCACGACGCCCTGCACGACGGCCGGATCGCCGTTCTTCACGGCGTCGATCATCAGCTTCCCCATCCCCGGCAGCGAGAAGATCGTCTCGATGACGACCGCGCCGCCGAGCAGATAGCCGACGCGTAGCCCCAGCACGGTCAGCGGGTTGATCAGCGCGTTGCGCAGGACGTTCCGGCCGACCACGACCACCGGCGGCAGACCGCTGCCGATGGCCGTCCGTACGTAGTCCCGGTCCAACTCCTCGACCACGGCCGTCCGTACGATCCGCGTGAGCTGCGCGGCGACCGGCAGCGACAGTGCGAACGCGGGCAGCGTCATGGTCTTCAGCCAGCCGCTGAGCGAGTCACCCGGGTTGATGTAACCGCTGGTCGGGAACCAGCCGAGATCCACCGCCAGGTACTGGATCATCAGCAGCGCCAGCCAGAAGCCGGGCGCCGCGACACCGGTCAGCGAGACGACCCTGATCAGCTGGTCGGGCAGCCGGTCCCGGTAGATCGCGGCCGTGACCCCTCCGACCAGGGCCAGCACCACCGCGATGCCGAGCCCCATGAAGGTCAGCTGCAGGGTGAGCGGCAGCGCCGTGGTCACCTGCTCGACGACCGGCGCCCTGGTCAGCGCGCTCACACCCATGTCGCCCCGGACCAGATCCCCGACGAAGTCGGCGTAGCGCACCGGGAGCGGGTCGAGCAGCCCGTTGCGCTCCCGGAAGTCGTGCAGCTGCTGCTCGGTGGGGTTCGCGCCCTGGAAGTACGCGGAGGCCGGATCGCTGTCCGAGAACCGCATCACGAGGAACACGAACAGGATGATCCCGAGCATCAGCGGTACGAGCAGGGCGAGGCGGCGGGCCAGAATCCTGGCGATCGCGACCAACGAGGTCTCCCTACGCCCACTTGGCCTGGAGCAGATTGATTCCGGGATACGGCTGCGGCCGGATTCCGGTGATCTCCCGTGCGTCCCAGGCGGTCATGAGCTCGTTGTGGACGACCGGATAGATCACCGCGTTCTCCGCGACGATGTCGATGTATTCCTGCGTCATCCGTTTCTTCGTCTCGGCGTCGGACTCGCGTGTGGCCTTGTCCATGCGCTTGAAGAGATCCTTCGCAACGGAGCTGCCGATCCAACGGGCATACCGCATCCAGGTGTTGTCGGGTCCGTAGTTGTAATGCATGATCAGATCGGCGTCGCGGCCGAACTGGTTCGGATTCGAGGCCGCCGCGACGACCTGGAAATCCTGCTTCTGGTCGAGCTTCGTGAAGAGCGCGGCGGTTTCCTGGGGTTCTAGCGTCGTCTTCACGCCGATGGCGTCCCACGAGGCCTTGATGGTCGGCAGACAGTCCATGATCCAGCTCACGTTGACCGCCATCAGCTTGATCGTCAGCCCGCTGACCCCGGCCTCCTTCAGCAGGTCGTGGGCCCGGTCCGGATCGTGGTCGTAGACCGTCTTCGCCTTCCGGTACGTCGGATTTCCCTCGTTGAGAAACGACGTCGCCGGCGTCCCATGACCACGCAGCGCGGCCTGGATCATCTTCTCCTTGTCGATCGCGTAATGCAGCGCCTGCCGTACCCGCACGTCGTCGAAGGGTTTGTGGGCGGTGTTGAAGAGCAGGAAGAGGTGGTTCATTCCGGCCCCGCCCTCGACCTTCAGTCCGCCCTTTTTCAGTTGGGAGATATTGGCGTACGGGATGTTGTCGGCCAGCTGCGCGCCCGCACTCGCACCCGATATCTTCGCGACGCGTGGCGCGGCGTCCACGATCGACAACCAGTTCATCTTCCGGAAGGCGGCCTTGCGCGGGCCGTTGTAGTCGGCGAAGGCCTCGAACGAGGTGTTGGACTTCGGATGGTGCGCGGTCTGCCGATACGGCCCCGAGCCGACCGCCTTCCCCTTCGTCGCGTCATCCAGCGCGCCCGCCTTCGCGAAGACGTGCTTCGGCATGATCTTGGCGAGAGTCAGCCGCTGGGCCCCGTCCGGGAACGGGAACTTGAGCACAAGCTCCACCGACCGCTCGTCGACCTTCCTCACCTCCTTCAGCCAGGACGCGAAGAAGTTCTTGGCGAGCGTCGCCGTCTTGGGATCCAGGACGCGCTCGTAGGTGAAGACGACATCGTCGGCGGTGACGGGCTGCCCGTCGTGCCACTTCGCGCCCTCCCGCAGCGTGAACTTCCAGGTGGTCGCCTGGAGATCCGGCGGAACCTCGGTCGCGAGGGCCGCGTACGGCTCACGGCTGATCGGATCGGTGTCCAGTAACCCCTCGTAGATGTGGTGATTGGCGGCCATCGAGAAGGCCGAGGCCGTGATCAGCGGGTCCCAGCTCTGGTCGTTGCCGTAGCCGATCACCGCCGTGAGCGTCCGGTCGGCGCCCTTGCCGCCGTCTCCCGTCTCGTTGGTGGACTCCGGGCCCGACGAACAGGCGGAGAGCGTCGAGCTGATCGCGGCGGAGGCGCCCAGCGCGCCGGAGTACTTCAGGAACGACCGGCGGTGCGGGGCCGGTGCGGTGGTCGCGTCGCGCACGGTTCCTCCATCGATCCAACGATCCAACGATGCAAACGATCCAATGAGGAGTGGGAGATACGACGTCCTACGTCATAGGTGGCAGCGTGACCATAAGAGGGGGTGTGGGGGTGGTCAAGGGATCGCGCACGAATGCCGTTTCTGCCAGAGGTGCAACCAATGTCGTTTTGAGCCAAGGGAGTTGATGTACGGCAGACTGGCGGGCGTCGCCCTGAGATGCGTGGGGCGGGCGGGGAATCGAGGAGGCTTGGTGAGCGAGAACGGGGCGGGCGGTTCCGGGGGGAACGGCGACGGCACCTGGGACGAGGACACGGCCGGCGTACTGCGGCTGCCGTCCGGGCGGCTGGTGAGGGGGAGGGGCTTGCGGCGACCGCTCGCCGCTTCGGCCCCCACTCCGACGTACGCCGTCCACCTGCTCGGCACACAACCACCGGAAGTCCCGTGGGAGACCCGCTGGATCCGCTGGCCGGACTTCTGGCTGCCCCGCGACCGCGCGTACGCCCGCGAGGTGCTGACCGAGGCGTGGAACCGGGCCTCGACCGCCGGTGAACGCGTCGAGATCGCCTGCGGGGGCGGCCGCGGACGTACGGGAACGGCCCTGGCCTGCCTCGCGGTCCTGGACGGCGTACCGCCCGACGAGGCGGTGGACTTCGTACGCCGGAACTACGACCGCCACGCGGTGGAGACGCCGTGGCAGCGGAGATATGTGCGAGGGTTCGCGGAGTAAGCGCGGCTACTCGTCGAACCACACGACAAGGCGCACGTGTTGCTCACCGTGCACCCCGGCGAGGGTGCGCATGACACTCCACACCGGCTCCCATGAGCTGTCGCCGTCCTTGTGGTTGCCGTCTCCGCCCGCGGGTGGTGGTACGGCGTCCCGGCGGCGCGCCCGCTCGGCCCGAAAGACGGTGTTGCCGACGTGCCACTCGGTTCCCTCGTCCCAGAGCTCACTGATCCGGCCGGGGTCGGTCGTCAGCGTGTCGACACCACTGGCCCGGGCGAAACCACGGCTCCACACCGACCGGTGGACGAGCTCGAGCCGCTGATCGGGCAACCGCCGGTACCGGGCGATGTCGGTCGCACGCGGGAGCGCGGGCTCGTCCCAGTCGATGGCGAGCACTTCGTCCCAGCCGAGCCAGGTGACCCCGAACGCCGCGCCGCCCCAGCTCTCCAGCTCGGCCACGGTGCGGGCGGCGGCATCCGCCGGAAGCCCGCGATCCGCGGCGATCGGCTCCCAACGCCCCCAACTCCGCACCCCGAAGAGGCAGTCGAAGGCCGGGTAGTCCCTGGTCGTCCCCAGCACCGACAGGGAGATGGCGGACTGCCAGGCACTCTCGCCGGGCGCGAGCCCGGGCCCCCAGGCGCGGCACTCGACGTAGCCGTGGATGTCGGTCCCCATCAGGGATCCAGCGAGGGGACGCTCGGCTTCAGCCGAGGGGAATCACTTCTCTCAACTGCTTTGACCTCGACAACACTCTGCACGGATCTGCACTATGCCTCGTTGGTGGGCCTGACCTCAATGCTGCCGGCGGCCGGGCAGTTTCATGGCCGGTGCCGCGCGTGAGGGGGCTTCGCCTGGACCGTGAAAGGGCCGGTCTGAGCGGTGGCGGTCCGGATGCCGGAGGACGTCACCACCTGGAGGTGGCACCGCTCGCCGGCCGGCAGCGTGGACAGATCCACGTCGTAGCTCTGTCCGGAGAGGTCCACAGCGATGCCACGCCAGGTGGTGCCGCCGTCGTTGCTGTAGCGGATCGCGTGGCGCAGTTCCGTTCGGGGCGGTGCTGCCGCGGTCCACTCCAGGCGGGCCGTCCCGGGATCGCCGGCACTGAGGACGAGTCCGCTGATCGTGACCCGGGGAGCAGTCCGTTCCAGTACATGAGTGTGCACCTCGTCCTGGCCGCGCCTGAACACCAGCGAATGCGCTGTCTCGTCCCAGGGCAGCACCTCGTGGAAGTCTGTGTCCTCATCATCGAGCCACGAGTGAGGGCCGAGTCGGCACCGTACGGACGACAGCGTCCGGCCCTTCGCGTTGCGCAGTTCACAGGTCACGTCGGACGGTTCACCGCCCGTGGGCTGCATTTCGCCTGCGGGCAAGTGGAAGCCGTGAAAGAGCTGCACGGTGCCGTCGCGGTGCAGCCGGAAGCTGAGCACAAGTTGCTCCCGCATGGAGGCGCGCCCTTCGGACAGGGTCGGCTGCACGGCAGCCCGGGTGCCGATGAACGTGGTGCGTAGCCCCATGTAGGTGTAGGGCGATACCCATGCCGGCTCGCACCAGCTCATGAAGTCGGACGTGAGGGCAGGGTCGTGGACCTGGAAGCTTCCGATGTCCAGGCCGAATTCTCCGATGCTTCCCAACGGCAGACCGGGATAATCGGGGTAGTCGGGGTCCCTGGAGGTGATGTTGGCCGGGCAGGGGGCATGGTCGCGGTCGAAGGAGTGGCCAAGTTCCTGAGCCATGGTGATGCCGTCCCCGTTGAAGCCGACGGCTGCGCCGACAAGGCCGCAACCTATGACGCCCGCACTCGGCACGCCATGGGGGAGCAGGCCCATGTAGACGTCCGTCGTGCCGCTGAGCATGCGGAGAGTCCACAGTCGGCCTATGAGCTCGTTCCAGCCCTGCGTGCAGCCGCCACCGGTGGCCAGGGTGAGGTTGCCGGCGAAGTTGTGCACGGTGAAGCCGGTGTAGTTGAAGCCGGAAATCGGATACATGCGGACGACTTTGCTGAGGGTGTCGGCGACGTCCGCGTCTGTGGGGGCGGGGATGTCGAGGCCGAGCCCGGTGTAGTGCAGCAGCACGGCGTGAACCCGCGGCCGGGGGACCGCGGTGAAGGTGAGCGTGAACGTGGTCTCGTCCTCGAATCCCACGACGCCTTGATGCGCCGGATCGAAGACGCGAACTCGGCAGGTCTTCGTCCCTGAGCAAAGGGTCGGCGATATCCAGAAGTTGAGGGAGTCCCCGGATGCGCCGCGGCTGATGTCCGGTCCGGGCAGAGCCCTCGCCGTATTGCTCGGATCGAGCACAGTGCCGTCCAGAACCAACTCACCGGAGACCCGGGTGAGGGGAGGCGTCCCGGAGGCGCTGTTCACGTACACCCGGAGCACCAGGGGTTTGCCCTCCACAAGAGGGACGGAGTTGTCCTGGGCGGTGCTGGTGCCTTGGCCGTTGATGTTGAAGAACTGCGTCGCCTGCGTTCGCTCGACGCCGACAATCCCTATGCGGCGGGCCACTGCTGTCACTTGGGTGGTGGCCTCTACAGCCCATTGAGGATGCCAGGCCGTTGCCGTGATGGTGTGTGTGCCCGGGGAGGTGAGCTGAATACCGGTCTCCCACCTCTTCCAGGTGGGGTGGTTCCTGGTGGCCGTCCGCTCGGCACCGTCGTCGACGCGGACACGGACCGAACTGGGTGGTTGCTCGGCCACGAAGGTGCCGTTCGGCTTGATCAACTGGCCAGGGATCGTGTGTCCAGCCACCGGCAGCGACTCGCCTGTGACCACCAGGGTGCCTGACTTCGGACTATTGATCGTGATCTCGCCAGGTTCTGACGGCATGTCGCCACCTCACGCCTCACCGCGACAGGGAAGGAAGAGTGCACCCTACTGACGTGGGCTTGGCTGCCTGGCCGTTGTCGGCCGTGACGTCAGAGTCCGGAGCGGATCGGGACGACCGCATGGGGTGCATCAGATGCCAGGCGGCCTCGGGGGAGAGGCTTGAGGTTGCCCGAAAACGTACGAGGGGTGAGCTGTTACGCCGTAGTAGCTCACCCCTCGTAGGCTGGAAAAGCAGTCAGCTGACGATGACGGGCTGGTTCGGGTAGAGCTTCGCGGCCTCCCTTCGATACGCACAGTCGGCGCACGGTTCGAGGGCGTGCTGCGGAACTGGTCCCCGTCGTGGGCACCGGGCGAGGACGGTCAGCTCCGCGACTCCGCCATCTTCTCGATCACCGCCACGGAATGGCCGGCCTGTCGTTCCGGCCTGCAAGAGAGAGTGGCGGGGATTCTGGACCGTCGGTCGGGTGCTGGGCGACGGTAGGCGTCCTGACCCGGATGGGTGAGGTTGCGGTGTTCGGGCTTGCATCACCATCTTCGAGATGTTTAGTGAATGCTAAACTCCCGGAAGGAACGAAGGTGGAAGAGCAGTGGGTTGTTTACCTCACCGACGAGGTGGATCAATGGCTGAACGAGCTGGAAAAGATCGATCCGGATTCGTACATCCTCGTCAACCAGGCGATCTGGATCCTTGCCTGTCATGGTCCTGCGGAAGGGCGCCCCTTGGTTGACCGCATCAAAGGATCGGCTCTGCACAATCTCAAGGAGCTGCGTCCCGGTTCGGCGGGCCGGAGCGAGGTGCGGCTCCTGTTCATGTTCGACCCATGGCGCTCCGCGATCCTGCTGGTAGCCGGAGACAAGGCCGGGAACTGGAACGGCTGGTACGACGAGGCGATCCCGCTGGCCGAGCTCCGGTACGCGGAGTACGTGGCTGATCGGAAGAAGGAGTCGGGGAAGTGAGCGGAGAAGTCAGGTGGTCGGCCAGTGGACACCGTGAGCGGGCCGAGGAACTGGCGGGAGGGCGGGACGCATTCTTGGAGGGTGCTCAGCGCATGCTCGCCGAGGCCCGTGCATGGCGGCTGGTCGACATGCGCCAGGAACGTGGCTACACCCAGGCGCAGGTGGCTGAACGCATGGGCGTGAGCAAGGGCCGTGTCTCTCAGATCGAGAGCGGGCAGGTCTCCGGAACGGACGTCGTGGCCCGGTACATCGAGGCGCTGGGCGGGAGTCTGGTCATGGTTGCGGTCTTTGACGACGGCGAACTGCGCAAGGTCGGGTGACCGGGGCCATGCGTGCCGGACCCGCAACCGATTGCGGGTGAGTGCCCGGCTCCCGCGCGGACATGTCGGCCGGGCTCTATTCCGGCTGTCGGCCGGGGGTGTTCGCGCGGGTGAGGAAGAGGGTGCGCTCGGCCTTGTTGTGCGTGAGTTCTGCGGCTCGGGTGAACTCCGCTCGCGCCTCGTCATGTCGGCCCATCCGGGCCAGCAAGTCTCCACGTACCGCGGGGAGTTGTGGATAGCTCTTGAGTGCCCGCTCCCCGGTCAGCTCGTCGACGAGGGCCAGGCCTCGTTCCGGGCCGTCCGCCATGCCCACCGCGACGGCCCGGTTGAGCAGGATCACGGGAGACGGCTGGATGTAGGCAAGTACCTCGTACAGAGCGGCGATGCGCGGCCAGTCGGTCTCTTCCGCGGAGTGGCCCCGGGCATGGCAGGCGGCGATCGCGGCCTGCAGTGTGTACGGGCCGCCGCCCAGCGACTCGGCATGGTCGAGGGCATCGAGGCCGCGGCGGATGAGGAGCCGGTCCCACAGCCGGCGGTCCTGATCGAGCAGGAGTACGGGCTGCCTGGAGGCGTCGGTGCGGGCCGGCAGGCGGGAGGCGTGCAGCTCCATGAGGGCCACCAAGCCGTGCACCTCTGCCTCGTTCGGGAGCAGAGTCACCAGGATGCGGCCGAGCCGCAGCGCCTCCTGGCACAGTTCGGGGCGCACCCAGTCCTCGCCGTCCGACGCGGAATAGCCCTCGTTGAAGATCAGGTAGATGACCCCCAGGACCGAGGACAGCCGGTCGGCCGTCTCATCCGGAGTGGGCATCTCGAACTGGACGCCGGCGTCGGCCAGCGCGCGTTTGGCCCGCACGATGCGCTGGGCGGCGGTGGGTTCCGGGATGAGGAAGGCCCTCGCGATCTCCCCGGTGGTCAGTCCGCCCAGCAGCCGGAGGGTCAGCGCCGTCTTCGCCTCGGTGGACAGGACCGGGTGGGCCGCCGTGAACATCAGGCGGAGCAGATCGTCGCCGATGTGGTCGTCGAGAGCCGCGTCCAGCTCCGCCTCCGCGTGCTCCTGCCGGACCTCCGCATCGCGGCCGAGCAGGCCGAGCTTGGTGGCGTACCGCTCCTGGCGCCGCAGCAGGTCGATCGCGCGATGCTTGGCGGTCGCCATCAGCCACGGGCCCGGGTCATCGGGAATGCCGGTTCTCGGCCATTGCTCGAGCGCGATGACGAAGGCGTCCTGCGCGAGCTCTTCGGCCAGACCGACGTCGCGTACGAGCCGGGCGAGGCCCGCGATCAGCCGGGCCGACTCGATCCGCCAGACCGCTTCCACGGCCCGGTGGGTCGCGCGGAAGGAGTCTTCGGGGTGGGTTGGATCGGCCGCTGCCACGCCGCCGATCCAACCACCCGCGCGCTAGGCGGGCGAGGTCTGCTAGGCGGGCGAGGCGAAGTCCTCGGGTCCCATCACCTTCAGGACCTCAGCGTCCCCTTCCCAGCCCGGCCACAGGTCCCGGTGCAACTGCATGAACCGCGAAGTCCACTCGACGACCTCCTCCTTGGTACGCACCTCGTAGAGCGCGTAGCTGATGATCTCCTTCGCCTCGGCGAACGGGCCGTCGGTCACGGTCAGCTTCCCCTCCGACAGACTGACGCGGGAGCCCATCGCGCTCGGCGCCAGGCCGGCGGTGTCCAGCAGGCTGCCGGCATTGGTCGCGTCCTCGCCGAGCTTCATGATCGCTTCCATCAGCTCGGGCGGGGGCGGGGTGGTCGGGCGGGCGGCCTTGAGCAGAGCCAGGTATCGCATCATTCGGACCTTTCCGGTGTGGTGGGGAGCGGTGAGGTGAGGTGAGGTGCGGTGGGGAGCTACGCGGTCACCTCGCGTGGGGCGCGGCCGTTGAAGTGCATCGAGGTCATCGACAGCCACGCCCAGGCCAGCAGAATGGCCGCCGTGAACGTCAGGTTCGCCCAGACGCGTCCGCCACTGGCGGCGAGCGCCATGAACGTCGTCAGGAACACCACCCCGGTGGTGCGCGAGAACATCGCCCATCCTCGCAGGCCGGCGCCCGCGAAACGGTGCGCCAGTACGAAGCACGCCGCGACGAGGCAGACGAAGCCGACGCCTCCCGACACGAAATGCAGCATGCCGTGCCAGCTGGTCGAGGTGCCCGCGTCGGGGGTACCGGGAGGAAAGCCCAGCGCGGGGTCGGCGCGGAAGACTCCGGCTGCCACCATGCTCAGCCCGTAGACCGACAGCAGCCGGGGCGCCCAGGTGCTCCCTCTGCCCGCGTCCGTGCCCGTGCCCGTGGCACCTTGGGCCGGCGCGCCGCGCAGCCCGGCCGCACCGGCGACGACCAGCAGACCCGTCAGCATCAGATTGGTCATCTGGATCCAGCCCAGGCTGCCGTTGGCGAGCAGGCTCCACGCGTGCCGTGTCGGATCGAAGCCGTCCCGCGTCCACGCCTGGGTCAGTGACACCACGACGTAGAACGGCCCGGCGACGATGCCGCAGGCCAGCAGGCTCCTGCGGGTTCGCGTGGCCGCTTTCGCCGTGTTCTCCGTACTCACCGTATTCGTCTGGGACATCGTCCCTGTTCCCTTCGAACTGGAGGGCCGGCGTATCGGCCCTTCTACTGGGAGCTCGAACGGGAAGACCGGGATTCGACACGGCCCACCAAGATTTTTTCGGACCGGACCGGACCGGACCGGACCGGACCGGGCCGGACCGCGCGGAGCCCAGCCCGGAGTTCATACCTTGGTAGCGCTGTCGTCGACCATCGGCGGACAGCCAAGAGCCCCTCGGCTCAACAGACTTGCGGTATGGAGAAGACCAAGGGGAAAACGGGGATCAGCCGGGCGCGCTTCATGGCCGGGGCGGCGGCCGTCGGGGGCGCGGTGGCGGCCGGGGGCTTCCCGGCCCCGGCGTCGGCGTCGGCAGCCGTGGAGGAGCCGCGGCGTGGGCTGAAGCATCGGGGGGTCGTCTACACCGTGGGCGAGGGGGAGACACCCGGGACCGCATGGAGTGCGCGGAGGATGCGGGAGGACGTCCGGGCGATCGGGGAGGAGCTGCACGCCGACTCCGTCGAGGTCACCGGCGACGGGGTCGAGAGGCTCAACGCCACGGCGTCGGAGGTGGCGGAACGGGGGCTGCATGTGTGGTTGCAGCCGACACTGGGGGATGTGCCGCAGCAGGAGATTCTCGAACATCTGGCGGAGAGCGGGCGGCACGGGGAGCGGCTGCGGCGGCAGGGCGCGCAGGTCACGCTCGCCGTCGGGTGTGAGTTCTGGCTGTTCGTGCCGGGGATCCTGCCGGGGGACGACGTCCGCGAGCGGATCGAGAACCTGCAGAAGGGGAACTACGACCCGGTGCAGATGAAGAAGCGGCTGGCCCGGTTCACCGCGAAGGCGGCGGCGGTCGGGCGCTCCGTCTTCCACGGCAGGCTCAGCTACGCCGCCGCGCAGGACGAGCGGCTCGAGAAGGTCGACTGGGGGCTGTTCGACATCGTCGGGATCGACTACTACTCGTACCTGCCCCGACGGGCCGACTACGTACGGGAGTTGAGCAAGTACCTGCGCTGGGGAAAGCCCCTGGCCATCACCGAGTTCGGCACCTGCACCTTCAAGGGCGCCCCTGAGGCGGGCGGCATGGGCTGGGACATCGTCGATTACAGCAAGAATCCACCCCAGATCAAGGGCAACCAGGTCCGCAGCGAGCGGACACAGGCCGCGTACCTCACCGATCTCCTCGACGTATTCGAGTCGATGAACCTGCACGCGGCCATGACGTTCGAGTTCGTCAGCGCGGACGCTCCGCACCGCCCCGACAATCCGCTGTACGACCTCGACATGGCGGCCTACGCCATCGTCAAGGCCATCAAGGACCGGCCCGACGACCCGAACTCCGACTGGCACTGGGAGCCGAAGGAGGCCTTCCAAGCGGTGGCCCGGCACTATGGCCGGGCCACCTGCTGAGGCGCCCGTCGCAGCCGGCACTCAGCCGCCCAGGATGGCCCCGAACTGCGGATAGCCGGCCGTCGAGACGCCCACCCGCGGCCCCCAGTCGCAGGGCTGTCCGGCCCGCGGTCGGGATCACTCCCAGCAAAGGCATAGCCGTCGAGCGCGGTCAGCCAGAACCTCGCCCCACGGTCGGGATCCGCGCAGTCGAACACGATGTGCAGCTCGAACGCCATGAGTCCGAGCTTACGTGTGTGATCACGGCGCGGCGCGAAGGCCGCCGTCGGCCGGACCACGGTCATCGCGGACGGCTGCTACCGGGGCACCGGCCTGGTCATCCCGCACCGCCGCGAACGCGGCCAGACCGATCTGCCTGCATGGAAGGAGGACTGCTCAGTCGAGACAGAACTCGTTGCCCTCGATGTCCTGCATCAGGATGCACGACTCGTTGTCGTCATCGGCAAGCAGCGTTCGTACGTGTACCGCACCGAGCGCGACCAGTCGTGCGCATTCGGCCTCCAGTGTGGCGAGGCGCTCTTCACCCACGAGTCCGGTGCCGGCCCGCACGTCGAGATGTACCCGATTCTTGACGATCTTCCCTTCGGGAACGCGCTGGAAGAGCAGGCGCGGGCCCACACCCGAGGGATCACTGCATGCGAAGTAGATGACCTGATCCTCCGGCGGCAGCGAGCGATGGTAGTCCTCCCAAGTGGCAAACCGCTCCGGGATCGGCGGTACGACGTACCCCAACACCTCGCACCAGAAACCGGCGAGGCGCGCAGGTTCTGCGCAGTCGAAGGTGACTTGGAACTGCTTGATCGCTGACATCGGCGCACCATAGCAGGGGGACTCTGTTGCTCATCTCCCGGCGTGCATACGCATGTTGACGGGAGGACAGCCCCTGCTGGCCGCTGCCGTGTCGTGAGGTCGCAGGGAGAAAAGCATGACGATTACGACGGCCACCGGACTACTGCGCTGATCCAGCGCTACTTCCGCGACGCCGCTTGCTCTGAGAAGACGGAAAACCCTTGGAGATGGACCTGTTGGTCATGCCAAGCTGCCACCCATCGAAGGGGTGTAGCTCAGAGGCCAGAGCGCCGGTCTCCAAAACCGGATGCCGCAGGTTCGACTCCTGCCGCCCCTGCCACTGATCACGGCGGCTCCGTCAGGGCCTCCGCCGCATCCCCCTGCGTGGACGGACTGAGAGACTCAGGCGCGGTGGGCGCGGAAGCGGACGGCCCCGGACTTCGGGTGCCGGTCCAGTGACACGTCCGTGAAGCCCGCCTTCGCCAGGCGTTCCGGCAGTCCGGCTGGATCCACCGTGTTCATCGTGTCGCGGAAGTGGAGCACACGGAAACCGAAGCTCGGCTGGCTGTCGCAGCCCGCGAACACGCCGCCGGGGCGCAGCACGCGGTACGCCTCCGCGAAGATCCGGTCCTGATGGGCGGCGGTCGGTACGTGGTGGAGCATCACGAAGCAGACGACGGAGGAGAAACTCTCGCCCGGCACCGGGACCGCCGCGCCGTCCGCGTGGAGGATGCGGGCCCGGTCTCCCCACTTACGCTCCAGCAGGGCCGCGGTGGCCTTGTCGATCTCCACGGCGGTGACACGGGGGACCTGTTCGACCAGTACGCGCAGATTGGCGCCGTAACCCGGACCGATCTCCAGTACGTCGTCGCCGAGGCGTACGTCTTCCAGGGCCCAGGGGAGGATGAGGTCCCTCGTCATCCGGGCCCATTTCTCGGAACTGCACAGCTTGCGGTGTGCACGGTTCATCGGCATGAGGCGACGGTAGGGGCGACTCCACCGTGTCTGACACGGGCTACGCTGCCATCCCATGTCGCCAGACGGACAGCCGGCCGCCGCCGCCGCGATCTTCGTCGGGCACTTCACGATGCCGCGCGGGACCACCTTCACCACGCACTGGCATACGTTCCACCAACTGGCCTGGTCCGCCAAGGGGTTGCTCCGGCTCCGCAGCGAACAGGGGGCCTGGCTGCTGCCGCCCTCGCTCGCCCTGTGGATCCCCGCCGGGCTGCCCCACACGACGGAGGCGGCGGGCGACACCGTCATGCGCAGCCCGTACGTCGATCCCGCGAGCTGCCCGCACATCGACTGGACCGAGCCGACGGTCGTGTCCGTCGGTCCCCTCCTACAGGCGCTCATCGACCATCTCGTCCGCACCGACCTGGCCCCGGAGGCCCGGTCGCGCGCGGAGGCCGTGCTCCTCGACGTGCTGCACCCCGTCCCGGTCACCAGCGTCTCGGTGACCGAGCCCCGCGACCCGCGCGCCCGTACGGTGGCCAGGGCCCTCGCCGCCGACCCCGCGGACGGGCGTCCCCTGTCGGCTTGGGGAGCCGAAGTCGGCGCGAGCGGCCGCACGTTGGCCCGGCTCTTCGTCACCGAGACGGGCCTGGCCTTCGGCCAGTGGCGCGAGCAACTGCGCATGCAGGCCGCGATGCCGTTCCTCGCCGAGGGTCTGCCGCTCGAGTCCGTAGCCCGCCGCGTCGGCTACGCCTCCGCCAGCTCCTTCGTCGCCGCGTTCCGCCGGATCGTGGGCCTGACGCCGAGGCAGTACTTCCCGGTCCGCGACTGACAGGTCGACAGCGTCTCGTAGGAACGGGATGGTCGACGGAATCAGTCGTTTCGGCGCAGAATGGGGCGATGGGCGCGGGGGTACCAGCCTGTGCCGCTGGACCCACAGGGCAGGGGGAGGCGGGCGTGGGGGACGCCGAGATACGGAATGCGGAGCTCCATCGGAAGCTCCTGGACCGGGCCGGGAAGTGGAAGGAGCGCGGTATTGGGCTGCTGATCCTCGCCGCGCTCATGTGGGGCTACGTGGCCTGGCAGTTGCTCATGCCCAGCGGCGCCTTCTCGGGCGGTGGAGGCTGCTACGGCCTCCTCTTCGAGAAGCACACGTACGGCGATGGCAGCGTCGCTCGCTGCGCCGTCGAGCGTCCCTGGCCCCGCCTGCTCGGTGTGCTCGGCCTCTCCGTGCCCGTATCCATCGTGGGAGCGGTCCTCTACACGAAGGGGTCGGTCAGCATGCTCCTGAGCCATCACGCCATGGCCCTGACGGGTGGGCGACGCTAGCACCGACGAAGGCGGCCCAGGCGCCCGCGGCGAACATGAGAACGGGGCCGTCCGGGACCTTGCTGTCCCGTACGGGGACGATGCCGGGGACTCCGTCGGCTACCTCGATGCAGTCTTCCCCGCCGCTGCCACCGCTGAAGCTGCTCTTGCGCCAGCGGGCGTTGCTCAGGTCGTACTCGCGCATCGTCTGTAGTCCTCCGCCACCGACTCGATCAGGGCCAGGGACGCCTCAGGCGACAGCGCGGCGGCCCTGAGGAGATCGTAAGACGCCTGCGCCCGCTTCACCACCACCGGATCGTCCAGCAGATTCCCCGAAAACACCGCCTCTGTATAGACAGTTGGTGGGGCGTCTTCGAAGTCCATCAGCTTCATCATCTTGCCCATCTCCCGATGTGCCCCGGCCGAGAAGGGGAGTACCTGCACCAGCGTCTTGCGCTCGCGCATCATCTGGGCGATGTGGTCCAGTTGCGTGGCCATCGAGGCAGGGCCGCCGACCGGCACGCGCAGTGCCGTTTCGTGCAGGATTGCCCAATACACGGGCCGTGTGGCGTCCTTGAGGAGCAGGGTGCGGTCCATGCGCAGCCTGACCATCTCCTCGATGTACTCGTCGGCAGCGAGCGGGTTGCTCGCCAGGTAGATCGCGCGTGCGTACTCGGGGGTCTGGAGGAGCCCCGGAACGACCGCGGGCGCGTACTCGCAGATCTCCGTCGCCAGCCGCTCAAGCTCGGCAGCGTGCGTGAAGTACTCCGCGTATCGCTCCTCCTTGATGAGCTTTCGCCAAAGCCTTTCGAAAAAACCGTCGGTTTGTAGGAGCCCATCGATCCTCTGCGCCACATCCAACTGTGGTTTCCGAATGGCCTGTTCGAATTGCCCAATGTAGCCGCCCGACACAAAAACGCGAGAACCCAACTCCGCCTGAGTGAAACCGGCCTCCTCGCGCCGCCGTTTCAGCTCGGTTCCGAAGAACTCCCAAGCCGCCTGCCGCGAACCATTGGCCATGGCCAACCCCCTTGTACTGCACGAACGTTGCTGAGCGTAGAGGTCTTCCGAGTCTAAGCGGCGGTCGCCAACCTGGAGATGAAAAGAGTGAAACCCAAAAGAAAGGGGACCACCGTGAGGGCAGCCCAGGAAGCGCGCGGCGCACAACACTCGACGGCTTGCGTCGAGGAGGCGGAGGAGACGGTGAAAGAGTTGCGCGGAGCACTCGAAAACGCAGGAATCATGTTGCCGACACTCCGGATCGACCCGGCAACTTTGGCGCGCGAGGCGCCCTGCCCGCTCGTGGAATTGGGCCGGTGCTCCGTCGAGACGGCGGCCCGGCTCGCGGCGGTGATCGGATGAAGTCGTCGAGGAAGCCGCCGATCGGGACGTACGCGGTCGACACGACAACAGGGACGGTGGGTGTGGTGATGGGGCACGAGGGACCGTACGTACAACTCAGACCGTACGGCGGCGGCCGCGAGTGGGACTGCGAACCGGGCGCGCTCCGTACGGCCACCCCGGCGGAACGACTCAGCGCGGCGACGGCGTACGCGAACGCACGCAGCCGCGGCGAGGTCCCTTGACCGAGTCCCTCGACTTGGGATGAGGAGTAGCCGCGTAGGCGTGATGGCCAGGTGAACGGTGTGACGTAGGGTGCTGGCGCATGGCGATATGGAACTCGATGCGTCACCTTCGCAAGCCGAAGACGGCGCGCAAGTACCCCGTTCCGCTCACCATGCACCAGCTCTGGATGGTGTCGCTGAGCGCGCCGGTGAACCGGGACCGGGATGCCTCGCGGACGACCCTGTACCCGTTCACCCGCATCGACGACGAGAAGGCCCGGCGGTGGCTGGCCGACCAGTGGGAGATCACCTCGCGTGACGCGCTGGCAGGCCGGCTCGACGGCCTCGCGCGGACCGGTTACCGCGTACGGGCGCGGCAGCGGCTCGGCTTCGAGCCGCTGGCGTGGGACGCCGGACTCTACGTGGACATCTCCCGCCGGGGCTTCGCGTGCGGCCTGCTGAGCGAGGCCGAGGCGTGGACCGCGCTCAAGAACATCGTGCCGGCGGTGGTGCGGACGTACGGCTCATGGAAGGAGTACGCCGAGCACTACATGCTGGGGCGGATGGTCTGGCGCGACAACCTCCGGCGCACCCGGGAGACGGGCCTGCCCGCCCCGCAGGAAGCGGCCGACGCGCATCTGCAGTCCCTCCTGGACCCGACGAACAAGTCGAGCCCCTGGAACATGGCTCCCTGGGAAGCGATCAGCGAACCCGATCAGGCACGCTGACTCCCCGTACGGTGGTTGCCTCCCCGCGTGAGACGCGAGGCACGCCCGTCGACTCCGTACGCGAGAATGGACCCCATGAGTCTCTTCCGGGACGACGGCATCGTCCTGCGGACACAGAAGCTCGGTGAAGCCGACCGCATCATCACCCTGCTCACACGCGGCCACGGCCGCGTACGTGCCGTGGCCCGCGGAGTGCGACGTACGAAGTCGAAGTTCGGGGCGCGGCTCGAACCGTTCTCGCATGTGGACGTGCAGTTCTTCGCGCGCGGGAGCGAGCTGGTGGGGCGTGGGCTGCCGCTGTGCACGCAGAGCGAGACGATCGCTCCGTACGGTGGCGGGATCGTCGCGGACTACGCCCGCTACACCGCCGGGACGGTCATGCTGGAGACGGCCGAGCGGTTCACCGATCACGAGGGTGAGCCGGCCGTCCAGCAGTATCTGCTGCTCGTCGGTGGGCTGCGGACGCTGGCGCGCGGTGAGCACGAGCCGCATCTTGTCCTCGACGCCTTCCTGCTGCGTTCGCTCGCCGTCAACGGCTACGCGCCAAGCTTCAGTGACTGCGCGAAGTGTGGAATGGCCGGACCGAATAGGTTCTTCTCGGTCGCCGCGGGAGGTTCGGTGTGCGTGGACTGTCGGGTGCCCGGCAGCGTCGTACCCTCGGCGCAGGCCCTCGAACTGCTCGGCGCGCTGCTGACGGGGGACTGGGCCACGGCCGATGCCTGCGAGTCACGGTACGTCAGGGAGGGCAGTGGGCTGGTGTCGGCCTACCTGCACTGGCACCTGGAGCGTGGGCTGCGCTCACTGCGTTACGTAGAGAAATAGATCTTCGAGCACAGCCGAGATCTTCGAGAGTTGAGGGAGACGAGAAACACATGGTGGTACGCGGGATCCTGGGGCGCCAGCGCCGCGAGTACAAGAGGCCGGAGCCGCATCCGTCCGGTGCCCGCGCGCCCAAGCTTCCCGGTGAGCTGATCCCCAACCATGTGGCGTGCGTCATGGACGGGAACGGTCGCTGGGCCAAGGAGCGCGGTCTGCCGCGTACCGAGGGGCACCGGGTGGGTGAGGGCGTCGTGATGGACGTCCTCAAGGGTTGCCTGGAGCTGGGCGTCAAGAACCTCTCCCTGTACGCCTTCTCGACGGAGAACTGGAAGCGGTCGCCGGAGGAGGTCCGCTTCCTGATGAACTTCAACAAGGACGTCATCCGTCGGCGGCGGGACGAGATGGATGCGCTGGGTATTCGGATCCGCTGGGTCGGGCGTATGCCCAAGCTGTGGAAGTCGGTCGTGCAGGAGCTTCAGGTCGCGCAGGAGCAGACGAAGCGGAATGACGCGATGACGCTGTACTTCTGCGTCAACTATGGGGGGCGGGCGGAACTCGCCGACGCGGCGAAGGCGCTGGCCGCTGATGTCGCGGCCGGGAAGCTTGACCCGGACCGGGTGACCGAGAAGACGGTGCAGAAGTATCTGTACTACCCGGACATGCCGGACGTCGATCTCTTCCTGCGGCCGAGTGGTGAGCAGCGTACGTCCAACTACCTGATCTGGCAGTCGAGTTATGCGGAGATGGTGTTTCAGGACGTTCTGTGGCCGGACTTCGATCGGCGTGATCTGTGGCGTGCGTGCGTGGAGTACGCCCAGCGGGACCGGCGCTTCGGTGGTGCCGTGCCGAACGAGGAGCTGCTGGCCATGGAGAACGACATGAAGGGCCGCCCCGAAGGGGTTTGATCGCCCCCGCCGCCCCTACCCGTCCCATCCCGAACCTGGGGGCTCCGCCCCCAGCCCCCCGATCGGCCTGGGGCGCCTGGGGAGGGAGGGAAGGTTCGGGTGGATGGGCGAGCATCGGCCTGAACGGCCTCGGGCGC
>NZ_VBZC01000075.1:0-42425 GCF_005786655.1 Streptomyces montanus | reverse complement strand
AGCGCCGCCGGCACCGGTACCCGCGGCGGGCGCACCCGCAGTGGACGCGTCCTCCGCCGTCGAGGCCTGGCTCGCCGAGCCCTCGGCCGCCGTGCGGGCGCGGCGTGCGGGACGTTCACCCGCCGCCCGGCCCGCGCCTCGGGCTCCGCCTCCTCGTGCCGGGCGGGCCGGGGCAGGCGGGAGCTGGCCCTTCAGGGGGCCCCACTCGTTCGGGTCGGGGACGCCCGGTGGCAGCATCTGGCGGCGCTTCGGGCCTCCGTGCTCGGACTCCCCGGGCTCCTTGGCGCCGGGCCAGGCCTTGGCGACGCGGGCGGCCAGGACGAAGTCCTTGCGCAGCGGGTGGCCCTCGAAGCCCTCGGGGAGGAGCAGCGGCGCCAGCCCCGGGTGGCCTTCGAAGGCGACGCCGAACATCTCGTGGGTTTCCCGCTCGTGCCAGGCGGCGCCCGCGTAGACACCGACCGCGGAAGGCAGCACCGGGGCGTCGTGCGGGACCGTCGTACGGACGAGGAGACGGCGTATCGGAGCGAGCGCGACCACATGGGCCGAGACGCGGAAACCCGTGCCGGGCTCGTCGACGGCACTCAGCCAGTCGAAATACGTGCAGCCCAGCTCGCCGCGTGCGGTCTCCAGGGCGGAGATCCAGGCGGCGGGCGGCACGTCGACCGTCAGGACTTCGTACGACTCCTCGGCCGTGGCCTCCGTACCGAAGAGCTCCTCCACGGGGGCGGGCAGCCAGCCGGTCATGGTCACCGCTCGCCCTCCCCCGCGGCCGGAACCGGCGGCTTCACCAAGCCGCTCCGCAGCGCGGACGCGGACGGCCGGGTGGTGCCGGCGGACGCGTACCGCTCCCCCAGCGACTCCCGGGCGATCTTCTCCTGGAGCTTGAGGATGCCCTGGAGCAGCGCTTCGGGGCGCGGCGGGCACCCGGGAACGTAGACATCCACCGGGATGATCTGGTCGACGCCTTTGGTCACGGAGTACGAGTCCCAGTAGGGCCCGCCGCAGTTGGAGCAGGCGCCGAAGGAGATGACGTACTTCGGCTCGGGCATCTGCTCGTAGAGCCGCTTCACCGCGGGGGCCATCTTGTCCGTGACCGTGCCCGACACGACCATCAGGTCGGCCTGGCGCGGTCCCGGTGCGAACGGGATGACTCCGAGGCGGATGAAGTCGTGCCGGGCCATGGAGGCGGCGATGAACTCGATCGCGCAACAGGCGAGGCCGAAGTTGAAGACCCACAGGCTGTAGCGGCGGCCCCAGTTCAGGACCACCTTCATCGGCTCGGGGGCGAGACGGGCGAGCGCGCCCAGCCTCTTCGGCTCGGGAAGCAGCACGGGCACCGGCTCGGACACGGTCTCGGGCTGGTTCACGTCCATGTGAGGACGCCCTTCTTGTATGCGTAGAGCAGGCCCACGGCCAGGAAGCCCAGGAAGATGAACATCTCCACGAGCGTTGTCGCGCCGTATCCCGGCGCGGCGAAGACCGTCGCCCAGGGGAAAAGGAAGATCGAGTCGACGGCGAAGATCACGTAGAGGAAGGCGTAGACGTAGTAGCGGACCTGGGTGTGCGCCCAGCCCTCGCCCACGGGGTCGACTCCGCACTCGTATGTCAGCAGTTTCTCGGGTGTCGGGACGACAGGCCGCAGCAAGCGTCCCGCTCCGAAGGCTACGGCGACGAACAGCACGCCGACCACTGTGAGCAGTCCGACGACCGAGTAGGACTGGAAGTAGTCCGCCGCGACGACGGTCCCGGTCCCCGCGACCATGGTCGGTTCCGGCACGTCCGCCCCTCGCTCCCTGACCTCGTATGACCTCGTGTGCGCCCTGACGTGCGCCGCGTGATGCGCCGTGCTCGACGATCTGTACGCACCGGAGTCTAGGCCCTGCTAAAGAAACGGTAAGCAGCCCGTCACACGTCAGCATGCACGGAGGCCCCCGGGAGGCGATCCGTGAGCGCCCCGAGGGTGGGGCTTTCCCCAGTGAACGGCGGCGGGATACCTCATGGCGCGACGGCCCGCGGCCCGGCACGCTAGCGGTCATGACCGAATCCACCCTGGCCACCGATGCCCGGAACGGCACCGAACGGCTGCCGCGTGCGCGCTTCGCCTATGACCGGCACACCTGGAAGGAGATCGCGCATCTCCTCGCCAACCTGCCGGTCGCGTTGCTCGGCTTCACCTATGTGGCCACGGTGCTGTTCACCGGCGCCTTGCTGACGGCGACGGTGGTCGGCTTTCCGCTGCTCGCGGCCGGGCTGATGGGTGCCCGGCAGCTGGGCAAGCTGGAGCGGGGCCGGGCCAGGGCGCTGCTCGGGGTGCGGGTGGACGAGCCGAGTCCGCTGTCGTTGCTGGGGCGGAGACGGGACGGGTTCTTCCCCCAGTTGTGGATGGCACTGAAGGACCCGGTCGGCTGGCGGACCATGCTGTACGACTTCATGCGGCTGCCCTGGGGCATCCTGACCTTCACCATCACGCTGACCTCGCTCTTCGTACTGTGGCCCGTGCTGCCGTTCATCGCGCGCGGGCTCGCCAACGCGGACCGGGCGATGGTCCGGGCGCTGCTCTCGCCCTCCGACGAGCTGGAGCGGCGTATCGCCGAGCTGGAGTCGGACCGGGGCGTGGTCGTCGACACGGCGGCGGCCGACCTGCGGCGCATCGAGCGGGATCTGCACGACGGGGCGCAGGCCCGGCTGGTCAACCTCGCGATGGGGCTCGGTCTGGCCAAGGAGAAACTTCTGGAGGACCCCGACGCGGCGGCGTACATGGTCGCGGAGGCGCACGGTGAGGTGAAGCTGGCCCTCCAGGAGCTGCGCGACCTGGCCCGGGGCATTCACCCCGCCGTCCTCACCGACCGCGGGCTCGACGCCGCCCTGTCCGCGGTGGCCTCCCGCTGCACGGTCCCGGTCAAGGTGACGGCCGACCTGCCGACGCGCCCCGCGGCGGCCATCGAGGGCATCGCGTACTTCACGGTCTCGGAGCTCCTCCAGAACGTGAGCAAGCACAGCGGGGCGCGGTCCGCCTCCGTGGACGTGTGGCGCTCGGACGACCGCCTGCTCATACAGGTCTGGGACGACGGCCGTGGCGGTGCGTCCCTGGACGGCGGCACGGGTATGGCGGGTCTCGCCGACCGGCTCGGCGCGGTGGACGGCCTGTTCGTCGTCGAATCCCCCGTCGGCGGCCCGACGACCATCACCGCGGAGCTCCCCTGGCGGGACCGGACGGACGAGCCGGCGCGGGGGTAGGCGGAAGGCAGTACGCGGTAGGCGGCGGCTGTACGCGAGGCTGCCGCAGTCTTCCCACGCCCGGCCGGCCACGCCGTACCCCCGCCACGCGACGCCACGCCACGCCGGCGCCCCCGCGCCATGCCGTACCGGACCGCCATGCCGTACCGCACGCGCCATGCCGTGCCGCGCCCCCGACGTTCCGCATGCCGCCGCCCGGCGCCGGGCCGAGGTAGGGAAAACCCCCGCTCGAAGACGCCGACATGCTCCATGGTCCGCGGACCTCGCGCCGAGCACTGTGGAGCTACGACAGCGGACGAGTGGACGAGTAGAAACGGACGACGGTCATGGCGACGGAGTACGGACAGGGATACGGGCTGAAGGGTGGGTCCGGCTTCCGCGGGGAGGGCGTCGAGGAGCGGCGGCACCGGCTCCCCGCCGCGCTGCGGGCGCCGATCGAGGCCCGCAGCTGGCGCGAGTTCGGCTATCTGATGCTGAGCCTGCCGGTCAGCGTCATGACCTTCACCTACGCCGTCACGATGGTGGCGCTGGGGGCAGGTCTGCTGATCACGTTCCTCGGCATACCGGTGCTCGCCGCGGCGCTCGCGGGCTGCCGTGGGCTCGGCTCGCTGGAGCGGGCGCGGGCGCGTGGGCTGCTGGGCCTGGATGTCGCGGCGCCGGAGCCCTTGCGGGTCCGGCGGCAGGGCGCGATGGCATGGATGGGCGCGATGCTGAAGAGCGGGGCGTCCTGGCGGCATCTGCTGTACGCGGTGCTGCACTTCCCGTGGGCCGTCTTCGCGTTCGTGGTGGCGGTGAACTTCTGGGCGTACGGCTGGGCGCTGCTGACGTATCCGCTGTGGTTCTGGCTCTTCCCGGTGTACGGCGGACAGGGCGGGCTTCAGCTGTACGGGGACGAGACGCACCGGGTCTACCTGGACAACCCCTTCGAGGTCACCGTGACCGCGTCGGTGGGGCTGTTGCTCACGCTGGCCACGCCGTGGATCGTGCGGGCGCTGACAACGGTGGACCGGTTGATGGTGCACGGGCTGCTCGGGCCGTCGCGGCTCGCGACGCGGGTGGTGGAGCTGGAGTCGGACCGCGGAGTCGTGATCGACACGGCGGCGGCCGACCTGCGGCGTATCGAGCGGGATCTGCACGACGGGGCGCAGGCCCGGCTGGTCGCGCTGGCGATGGATCTGGGGCTGGCGAAGGAGAAGCTGGCGGAGGATCCGGAGGCGGCGGCGCGGATGGTCGGCGAGGCGCATGGCGAGGTGAAGACTGCGTTGCAGGAGCTGCGGGATCTGGCGCGGGGGATTCATCCGGCGGTGCTCACCGACCGGGGGCTGGACGCGGCGTTGTCCGCGGTGTCCTCGCGGTGCACGGTGCCCGTTCAGGTCGAGGTGGATCTGCCGGGGCGGCCGGCGCCCGCGATCGAGGGCATCGCGTACTTCACGGTGTCCGAGCTGCTGCAGAACGTCAGCAAGCACTCTCGGGCGACGCGTGCGTACGTCGATGTCTGGCGGGTCGAGAACCGGCTCATGCTGCAGGTGGTCGACAACGGGGTCGGGGGCGCGGACGGCTCCGCCGGGTCCGGTCTCGCGGGGCTCGCCGAGCGGCTTGACGCGGTCGACGGCATCCTCGTGATCGACTCTCCCGTCGCCGGGCCCACTCGCATCACGGCGGAGCTGCCTTGGCGGGAATGAGTGCCTTCCCCTGACGGCGGGTGGGGGGTGGGTTTTCTTCCCCAACCCCACCCCTTCCCGAAACAGGGGGCTGCGCCCCCAGGCCCCCATACATGGCTCGCGTCTCGGCTGCGGGCCGTCTGGGGCTGTTCGCGCAGTTCCCCGCGCCCCTTGAAGGGGCGCGCTCGTATGTCCCCGGCGGCGACGGGCGGACGCACCGGCACGCGACCCCGACCCATCCCCCAGTAGTAAGCGTTTGCCCCAGCCCGACGGGAGCGATTCCACTCTGTGGGCCCACCGGTAGCCGAATGCTGGAATGCTGGGGCTGTCGTACGAGTGGGCTGGGGGGCCGAGGACCGTGGAGGACAGGGTGCAGGTGGTCATCGCCGAGGATTCGGTGCTGCTCAGAGAGGGGCTGACTCGGCTGTTGACCGACCGGGGGCACGAAGTCGTCGCGGGCGTCGGCGACGGCGAGGCGTTGATCAAGACCATCACGGAGCTGGCGGCCCAGGGGGCGCTGCCGGACGTCGTGGTCGCCGACGTCCGGATGCCGCCGACCCACACCGACGAGGGCGTCAAGGCCGCGGTGCAGCTGCGCAAGCAGCACCCGGGACTCGGCGTGCTGGTGTTGTCACAGTACGTGGAGGAGCAGTACGCGACAGAGCTCCTCGCCGGCTCCAGCCACGGCGTCGGCTACCTGCTCAAGGACCGGGTGGCCGAGGTACGCGAGTTCGTGGACGCGGTGGTGCGGGTGGCCCAGGGCGGTACGGCACTCGACCCGGAAGTGGTGGCTCAGCTTCTCGGCCGCAGCCGGAAGCAGGACGTACTCGCGGGGCTGACGCCACGCGAGAGAGAGGTCCTAGGACTCATGGCCGAGGGGCGGACGAACTCCGCGATCGCGCGGCAGCTGGTCGTCAGCGACGGGGCCGTCGAGAAGCACGTCAGCAATATCTTCCTGAAGCTGGGCCTGTCCCAGAGTGACGGGGATCACCGACGGGTCCTCGCGGTCCTCACCTATCTGAACTCATGACCGCCGCGGCCGAGCCCATGATCGCCGTGCCCGCCATGCCGGACGCGGCCATCGTGACGGCCGTGGCCGCCATGCCCGACGCGGCCATCGTGATGGCCGTGGCCGCCGTGACCGTCCCGTTCGCCGGGACACGTCGGCCGCCTCGTCCACCTTCACCGCCCAGACATCTGACACCATGTCAGCTCAAAGGGCCCGCCACCCACCAAGAGGTGACAAGGGGGAAGGCGGCGGCCGAACCAGAGGTCAGAGCGACGGTGAAAGCACCAGCGGTAGTGACATCCCTAGAACCAAAGGATGAGCGGGGAGCGTCTTCAGAAGCAGGGCCGGGGGGCGAATAAATCATGTCAAATCAGGGCGTCGGACCGTCTCAAAGTGGTGTCCATCATGCGAACGGCCGAGGGAAGGCGACCCTTACAGACGTAGGGTTGAGCTTGGGAAGGCCTGCGGGCAGGCCGCTCCCAGACAGCCGCCTCGAGGGAGGTCCAGTTCAGTGACCAGCCAGGTCAGCAGTCCAGCGGAGCAGGCCGACGGAGCCGTCGTAGGAGAACAGCGCAAACGGGAGGGCTCGGGCACGAAGGATGTCCGTCGGCTCGACCGTGTGATCATCCGGTTCGCGGGGGACTCGGGTGACGGTATGCAGCTCACCGGCGACCGGTTCACCTCGGAGACGGCGTCCTTCGGCAACGACCTCTCGACGCTGCCGAACTTCCCCGCGGAAATCCGCGCCCCTGCCGGCACCCTGCCGGGCGTCTCGTCCTTCCAGCTGCACTTCGCCGACCACGACATCCTCACTCCGGGTGACGCTCCGAACGTGCTGGTCGCGATGAATCCGGCGGCCCTGAAGGCGAACATCGGCGATGTGCCGCGCGGCGCGGAGATCATCGTCAACACGGACGAGTTCACCAAGCGGGCCATGCAGAAAGTGGGATACGCCGTCTCACCCCTCGAGGACGGCTCGCTGGACGGCTACCAGGTGCACCCGGTGCCGCTGACGACCCTGACGGTCGAGGCGCTCAAGGAGTTCGACCTCACCCGCAAGGAGGCCGAGCGCAGCAAGAACATGTTCGCCCTCGGCTTGCTGTCCTGGATGTACCACCGGCCGACCGAGGGCACCGAGAAGTTCCTGACCACCAAGTTCGCCAAGAAGCCGGACATCGCGGCGGCGAACATCGCGGCGTTCCGCGCGGGCTGGAACTTCGGCGAGACCACCGAGGACTTCGCGGTCTCCTACGAAGTGGCTCCGGCCGCGCAGGCGTTCCCGACGGGCACGTACCGCAACATCTCCGGGAACCTGGCGCTGTCCTACGGTCTGATCGCCGCGTCCCAGCAAGCGGACCTGCCGCTCTACCTCGGCTCGTACCCGATCACGCCGGCCTCGGACATCCTGCACGAGCTGAGCAAGCACAAGAACTTCGGCGTACGGACCTTCCAGGCCGAGGACGAGATCGCGGGCATCGGCGCGGCCCTGGGCGCGGCCTTCGGCGGGTCGCTGGCCGTCACCACCACCTCCGGTCCCGGTGTGGCGCTCAAGAGCGAGACGATCGGGCTGGCCGTCTCCCTGGAACTGCCCCTGCTGGTCATCGACATCCAGCGCGGCGGCCCGTCCACCGGCCTGCCGACCAAGACCGAGCAGGCCGACCTCCTGCAGGCGATGTACGGCCGCAACGGCGAGGCCCCCGTGCCGGTCGTCGCGCCGCGCACGCCGGCGGACTGCTTCGACGCGGCCCTCGAGGCCGCCCGGATCGCGGTCACCTACCGCACTCCGGTCTTCCTGCTCTCCGACGGCTACCTGGCCAACGGCTCCGAGCCCTGGCGCATTCCGGATCTGGACGAACTGCCGGACCTGCGCGTCCAGTTCGCCCAGGGCCCGAACCACACCCTGGACGACGGCACCGAGGTGTTCTGGCCGTACAAGCGCGACGAGCAGACTCTGGCCCGCCCGTGGGCGATCCCGGGCACTCCGGGCCTGGAGCACCGCATCGGCGGCATCGAGAAGCAGGACGGCACGGGCAACATCTCGTACGACCCGGCCAACCACGACTTCATGGTGCGCATCCGGCAGGCGAAGATCGACGGCATCGACGTGCCCGACATCGAGGTCGACGATCCGCACGAGGCGAAAACGCTGGTACTGGGCTGGGGGTCGACGTACGGGCCGATCACCGCGGCGGTCCGGCGGCTGCGCGCGGCCGGGGAGGCCATCGCGCAGGCCCATCTGCGCCACCTCAACCCGTTCCCGCGGAATCTCGGCGAGGTCCTGGGGCGTTACGACAAGGTGGTGGTCCCCGAGATGAACCTCGGTCAGCTCGCCACGCTCGTCCGGGCGAAGTACCTGGTCGACGCGCAATCGTACAACCAGGTCAACGGTATGCCGTTCAAGGCTGAGCAGCTCGCCACGGCTCTCAAGGAGGCCATCGATGGCTGAGACGACCACGGAAGGCACGGGCACGATCGAGGCGCTTTCCCTCGTGCCGAAGGCCGAGGCCAAGCAGTCCATGAAGGACTTCAAGTCCGATCAGGAAGTGCGCTGGTGCCCCGGCTGCGGTGACTACGCGATCCTCGCCGCGGTTCAGGGCTTCATGCCCGAACTGGGCCTGGCGAAGGAGAACATCGTCTTCGTCTCGGGCATCGGCTGCTCCTCCCGCTTCCCGTACTACATGAACACCTACGGGATGCACTCCATCCACGGCCGCGCGCCCGCCATCGCCACGGGCCTGGCCTCGTCCCGGCAGGACCTGAGCGTCTGGGTCGTCACGGGTGACGGCGACGCGCTGTCCATCGGCGGCAACCACCTCATCCACGCCCTGCGCCGAAACGTCAATCTGAAGATCCTGCTCTTCAACAACCGGATCTACGGTCTGACGAAGGGTCAGTACTCCCCGACGTCCGAGGTCGGCAAGATCACGAAGTCTACGCCGATGGGTTCGCTGGACGCGCCCTTCAACCCGGTCTCGCTGGCCATCGGGGCGGAGGCGTCCTTCGTGGCGCGGACGGTGGACTCCGATCGCAAGCACCTGACGGAGGTGCTGCGTCAGGCCGCCGCCCACCCGGGCACGGCGCTGGTGGAGATCTACCAGAACTGCAACATCTTCAACGACAACGCCTTCGAAGCCCTCAAGGACAAGCAGCAGGCCGAAGAGGCCGTGATCCGTCTGCAGCACGGGCAGCAGATCCGCTTCGGGGCTCCCCTGGAAAGCGGCCTCGGCTCGAAGGGCGTCGTACGCGACTCGCTGACCGGGGACCTGAAGGTCGTCGCGGTCACGCCGGAGAACGAGTCGCAGGTGCTCGTGCACGACGCACACGCCCCGTCGCCGACCACGGCGTTCGCGCTGTCGCGCCTCGCCGACCCGGACACGCTGCACCACACGCCGATCGGTGTGCTCCGGTCGGTGGACCGGCCGGTGTACGACACGCAGATGTCCGACCAGCTGGACACGGCGATCGAGCAGAACGGCAAGGGTGACCTGGCCGCGCTGCTCGCGGGAGGCGACACCTGGACTGTCGTCGGCTGACGGGCAGTTGGCCCTTGAGCGCCTGGGTGCCGTACGCACATCGCGTACGGCACCCGGGCGCTTTGTGTTCCTTGCGGTGCCTCGGCTAGGCGTCGGGGATGTCCTTCTTGGCGCGGATCAGCGTGTCCCGGCTGATCACAACGATGCGCTCGTAGTCGGCTCGGGCGGCGTCGGAGGGCAGGTGGGGGTCGAGAGCGGTGGTGGCTTCCGTGCCGATGACGGCGAAGTTGCCGTCGGACAGCTCGAAGAGGTCGGGGCAGGTTTGGCTGGTGACCGATCCCCGTTTGCTCGGGGGGTCTCCGAGACGGCGGGTGATACGCGCGGACGAGAGGTCAATGCGCAACGGAATGGTCCCCTCTGGGGCGGGTGGCCCCGCGTGTCAGACGTGAGCATTAACAACGAGTGCGACACCTAAGGGTCACGGTGACCCCTGCTATTTCTGGCCACTCGCAGCGCTCGCCACACATCAATCATCCGTTTGGAGAATCGGAGTCCACCTGGCCCACGACCCACCACTCGTCCGGGTCGTCCGCGAGCTCTTCCAGGATGGTGTCGACCACTCCACCGACCCGCCCCTCCAGGGAGTCGACGGGAAGACTTCGCCGGTGCTCGACCGTGCGCTCCCAGTACTCCGCGAAGACGGGGTTGCGGCACAGCACGCGCAGATGACCGATCAGTTCCTCCCACGTGAGTCTGCCGATCTGATGGCCCACCAGTACGGTGCCGTAAGCACGATTGGCGAAAATCATTTGCCGATGCCTCTGCTCGGAGAGACCGGTCAACGTGCTCGACGCGTCGGCAAGCGCGGCATCGTCGATCTCTCGGTCGAGCTGTTCCACGACGAGGCGATGGTGCTGGATCAGGTTCGCGCGCTGGAGCTCCTCGGCCACGCGGGCGAGCTGCCGAAGGAGTTCCAGCATCAGCTCTTCCTGGCGCCTGAGCCGGGAGTCGCGCGCGAAGGGGGAGCGCATCAGGCTCAGCCCGGCCACCAGCGCAGAAGCGATTTTCCTGGCGGTCGGAGTCAGTGTGACCATGTCAAGTTATCCCCCCGGATCTGGTGACCGCGCACCGGCCGGTGGCACCACTGGACCGACGCACGGTGGGTGAAACCACCCCGCCCCCAGCGTGCCCGGCAGCTCAAGTCGGCGTGGGAGGCGGAGAGGGGGCGCATGGAAGGACGTGCCGCTTATGTCGAACGACGCCCCGACATATGTGTGCCCCGCAGACGCCGTCCGCATTCGTTCAGTTGGCTCCGACAG
Source organism: Streptomyces montanus (assembly GCF_005786655.1). Classification (NCBI taxonomy): domain Bacteria; kingdom Bacillati; phylum Actinomycetota; class Actinomycetes; order Kitasatosporales; family Streptomycetaceae; genus Streptomyces; species Streptomyces montanus. The sequence goes on along the minus strand of NZ_VBZC01000075.1, from coordinate 31,726 downwards.
AATGCATCAGGCCTGCTCAGAGCTACTCTTTGGCCGCGTCGTACACCTCTCGCGCCTTCTGTACCTCGTCCATGCGGCGATGGGTCCAGGCGGCGAGCGCGCGCACCTGCTCGGCCGCCTCGCGGCCGAGGTCCGTCAGTGAGTAGTCCACCCTCGGCGGAATCACCGGCTTCGCATCGCGGTGCACCAGACCGTCCCGCTCCAGCGTCTGCAGGGTCTGCGTCAGCATCTTCTCGCTCACCCTGCCGATCGCCCGCCTCAGCTCACTGAAGCGGTACGGGCGGTCCAGGAGCTCGATCAGGACGAGGACGCCCCAGCGGCTGGTGACGTGCTCCAGAACGAGGCGGTACGGGCACAGCTCCTCGCCCTGGAGATTCCACTTGCCGGCGGGTGACGCGTTGACGCTTGCACTTACGGCCATGCCAGTACCTTACCTTGAAGTGGGTACTTTCGAAGAGTTAGTGCATCCCCTAGGGTGAGTGCCCAGACCCACCCCACAAGGAGCTGCGAGAACATGAGCATTGTCGTCACCGGCGCCACCGGACACCTCGGCCGTTTCGTCATCGAGGGACTGCTGGAGAAGGTCCCGGCCTCCGAGGTCGTCGCCCTCGTCCGCGACAAGGAGAAGGCCGCGCCGCTCGCCGCGCGCGGCGTCGAGCTGCGGATAGCCGACTACAGCGCACCCGAGAGCCTGAAGGGCGCCTTCGCCGCCGGTGACAAGGTGCTGCTGATCTCCGGCAGCGAGGTCGGGCAGCGGGTCCCGCAGCACACGGCCGTCATCGAGGCCGCCAAGGCGGCCGGAGTCGCGCTGCTCGCGTACACGAGCGTGCTGGGCGGCCCCGAGGCCGACTTCGACCTGGCCGCCGAGCACAAGGTCACCGAGAAGCTGATCATCGACTCCGGACTGCCGTACGCCCTCCTGCGCAACGGCTGGTACCACGAGAACTACACCGAGCAGCTCGCTCCGGTGCTGGAGCACAACGCCGTCGTCGCCGCCGCGGGCGAGGGCCGGGTCGCCTCCGCCTCGCGCGCCGACTACGCGGCCGCCGCAGTCGCCGTACTGACCGGCGAGGGCCACGAGAACAAGGCGTACGAGCTGAGCGGCGACGTCGCCTGGAGCTTCGACGAGTACGCGGCCGAGCTGAGCAAGCAGACCGGCAAGGAGATCGCGTACAACAACGTGCCCGGCGAGGTACTCCAGGGCATCCTCACCGGCGCCGGCCTGCCGGAGCCCCTCGCCACGATCCTGGTGGACGTCGACAAGGCCATCGGGCGCGGGCTGCTCGCGGGCCGGAACGGGGACCTGGCCCGGCTGATCGGCCGCCCGACCACTCCGATCGCGGACGCGATCGCGGCGGCGCTCAAGAGCTGAGCCCCCTCGACCTTCCACCCCGCCTGTCATGACCGTATGGCGATACGGGCATGACAGGCGGGGGTGTTCGGCGTTACCGTCTTCAGGGCTGCGCGCTCGCAGCCGTGCGAGGGGGCCGTGCGCGAAGACTGTGCACGATGCCGTGCGAAGAGGGAGTTGCCGTGCCGGTGGAATCCAAGGGCGAGCAGCGCATAGGTCTGCTGAACGGATTCGCGGCATACGGCATGTGGGGCCTCGTCCCCCTGTTCTGGCCCCTCCTCGAACCCGCCGGCGCGGTCGAGATCCTCGCCCACCGCATGGTGTGGTCGCTCGGGTTCGTTGTGATCGCGCTCCTGGTGATGCGGCGCTGGGCCTGGGCCGGCGAGCTGGCGCGGCAGCCGCGCAGGCTGGGTCTGATCACCGTCGCCGCGGCCGTCATCACCGTCAACTGGGGTGTCTACATCTGGGCCGTGAACACCGGCCATGTGGTGGAGGCGTCCCTCGGGTACTTCATCAACCCGCTCGTCACCATCGCGATGGGCGTCCTGCTCCTGAAGGAACGGCTGCGGCCCGCGCAGTGGGCGGCGGTCTCCATCGGCTTCGCCGCCGTCCTCGTGCTGACGATCGGATACGGCCGGCCGCCGTGGATCTCCCTCTGTCTTGCCTTCTCCTTCGCGACGTACGGGCTGGTGAAGAAGAAGGTCAACATCGGCGGTCTGGAGTCACTGGCGGCGGAGACCGCGATCCAGTTCCTGCCCGCGCTCGGCTTTCTGCTGTGGCTTTCGGGGCAGGGGGACGCGACGTTCGGTTCCGAAGGCGCCGGGCACGCGGCGCTGCTCGCCGCGACCGGTGTGGTGACCGCGGCACCGCTCGTCTGCTTCGGGGCGGCGGCGATCCGCGTACCACTGTCGACGCTCGGCCTGCTCCAGTATCTGGCGCCCGTGCTGCAGTTCCTGCTCGGCATCCTGTACTTCCACGAGGCGATGCCCGGCGAGCGGTGGGCCGGATTCGTGCTGGTGTGGGGCGCGCTGTCGCTGCTGACGTGGGACGCGTTGCGGACGTCGCGGCGGGCGAGGGCGGCTCTGCGGGCGGCGGAAGGCGGCGCGGGGACGCCGGAATCGGAGCTTTCGGAACCGGACTCTTCGAAGCCGGAGCTTTCGGAGCCAGAGCTTTCCGAACCGACCGTCGGCCCGAGGCCGTAGCCGGTGGCTAGTGGCCGGTGGCCGGTAGCCGGTAGCCACCGGCCGGTTCGCCTCTTGTTGATCCGTAGTCAGTAGTCGGTGTCCTTGCCGAGGAACAACTCGGCGAAGTCGGCCGCGGCGGCGGGCGAGGCCAGGGTCCGTCGCAGGCGGGCCGCCGTGGTGCCCGCGAGGAACGGGTCGCCGGACGAGGCGCCGTGGTAGATCTCCGACAACCACAGCGAGAACTCCTGGTACTGCCACACCCGCGGCAGACAGGCCGCCGAGTAGCCGCTGAGCCCGCGTTCGTCGCCCTTGCCGCAGTACGCGACGAGGGCGTCACCGAGCAACAGGGCGTCATGGATCGCGAGGTTCATGCCCTTCGCGCCGATCGGCGCCAGCAGGTGGGCCGCGTCACCGGCCAGATACAGCCGCCCGTACGCCATCGGCTCCACGACGTAGCTGTGCATGTCCAGGACCCGCTTCTCGATCAGCTGCCCCTCCGTGAGCGGCCGGGCCCCGGCTGCCGCGAGCCGCTCGTGGAGTTCGGCCCACACGCGCTCGTGCGGCCAGTTCTCCGGGTCGTCGCCGGGCGGGCACTCGAGGTAATAGCGGGTGACCTGCGGGCTGCGGGCCATGTGCCCGGCGAAGCCCCGCGGGTGGATACCGAAGACGACGCAGTCGGAGGACGGCGGCGCCTCGGCGAGCAGCGCCAGCCAGCCGACGCCAAAGTCGTAGCGGGCTATGGCGGTGTGCTCCGGCGGCATACAGGTCCGGGTCACACCGCGCGCACCGTCGCAGCCCGCGACGGCCGAGCAGTCGATGCGTACGCGTTCACCGGTCTCGGGGTCGGTGTACGACACCGAGGGCCGGTCCGAGTCGATCCCCCGCAACTCAACGTCGCGTACACCGAAGCGGATGTCGCCGCCCCGCTCGTCCGCGTACGCGCGCACGAGGTCCGTCACCAACAGCGGCTGCGGATAGACGAAATGGCGCTGCCCGGTCACCTCGCCGTACCGGAACGTGTGCCGCTCCCCCGCGAGCCGGAACTCGCACTCGGTGTGCACCTGGGTGTTCGCCAGCAGCCGGTCGGCGAGGCCCCGCCGCTCCAGGGCCCGTACCGCCCACTCCTCCAGGAACCCCGCGCGCGGCCGCTGTTCGATGAACTGCCTGCTCTCGGTCTCCAGCACCACGCAGTCCACGGAGGCGGCCCGGAGGATGTTGGCGACGGTGAGGCCGGCCGGGCCGGCTCCCACGACGACGACAGAGGTGCGCTGTTGGAGGGAGGAAGAGGCGGCGGTGTCCGTCATGGCGACAGTATGGCCGTGAACTCCACTCAACTCACTGCCTGAGGAGCTGGGTTGGCGGCCACCTCGGCAGACGGACCACCGACCGACCGCTTCCGCCGCCCACGCAGGCCGAAGGACGAGAGCAGGGCCCCCAGCGTCACCATCACCACCGGCACGATCAGAGCCGCGCGGAAGGCGGACAGCGTGGCTTCCGGGTCCGAGGCGGAGCCCGGGGTGCCTGGGGCCGCGCCTGCGCCCGCAGCCGAGGAGGCCAGTCCGTACACCGCCGTCACCGCCGAGATGCCGATGGCCGAGCCGAACTGGGTCGCGGTGTGCAACAGGCCGCCCGCCAGCCCCTGTTCGGACTCCGTGACGCCGTCCGTCGCCGCGATGGTGAGCGGACCGTAGGCCAGGGCGAAGGCGACGCCCGCGATGAGCAGGGTGGGGAAGATCGCGGCGTACGTCCAGTCCATGCCGACGGGGAGGAAGAGCCCGTACGCGACGATCGCCAGGACGAAGCCTCCGAGGATCACCCGCGCGTTGCCGAAGCGGGAGACCAGGTGGGGGGTGAGCACGGGAGCGAGGATCGCGTCGCAGCCCATCACGACCAGGGCGATCGCCGTCTCGAGGGAGGACCAGCCGCGCAGTTCCTGCAGGTAGAGCGTGACGACGAACTGGAAGCCGAAGAAGGCGCCGACGAAGAGGAGCGCGCCGAGGTCGGCCCGTACGACGGATGCCTCGCGGAAGATGCCGAGGCGGACGAGGGGGGCCGGGGTGCGGCGTTCGACGGCTATGAAGGCGGCGAAGAGGGTTCCGGCGGCGGCTGCCGCACCGGCTGTCAACTGCCAGCCGTCCAGGCCGTGTTCGAGGCGGATGACGGCGGAGGCGGCGAGCAGCATGGCAGCGGCCGCGGTGATCGCGCCGAGGATGTCGAAGCCCTTGGCCAGTTCCGTCTTACGTGACCGAGGGCGCCCGGGGCGCCCCGCCGTTTCCGGTCGCGCCTCGCTCGGCTGCTTCGGGACCAGGCGTACCGCTGCCGCGAGGATCGCCGCCGCCAGCAGTACCGGCGCGAAGAAGACCCAACGCCAGCCGAGTTGGGTCAGCAGACCGCCGATGACCAGGCCGAGGGAGAAGCCGCCGGCTCCCGTACCCGCGAAGACGAGCAGCGCCTTGTTGCGCTGCGGGCCCTCTTCGTAGGACGTCGTGATGAGGGACAGCGCCGCCGGTGTCATGAAGGCCGCCGAGACGCCGGTGATGAAGCGGGCCACGATCAGCATCCAGCCTTCCGTGGCGAAGCCGCCCAGGCCCGAGAAGGCGAGGAAGACCGTCAGCCAGGCGAGGAACATCCTGCGCCGGCCGAGGAGGTCGGCCGCGCGGCCGCCGAGCAGGGTGAAGCCGGCGTAGCCGAGTACGTACGCGCTCATCACCCACGCCGCCGTGTCCGTGGGCAGGTCGAGATCGGATCTGATGGACGGGATGGCGACCGCCAGCATGGCTACGTCGATGCCCTCGAGGAAGATCGTTCCGCAGAGGACCAGCAGCAGGGCCCAGGCACGGGTGCCCATCGCAACTCTCCTGAAGTAAGGGTCGGTTACCCGCTTGAGGGTCGGTTCCCTCTTGTAACCATGGCCAGCCTGCGGCAGCATCGGCAGGCATGGAAGAGGGCACTTTGAAGTCACCGAGTAACCACGGCGGCACCGTGGGCACCGTGGGCGCCGCGGGTGCCGTGGACGCCGCGGGCACCGTCGACTCATGCGCGAACTCCGTGGACTACGGCGACCCGGACCCCTTCCAGTGGGACACCCGGGAGGACTGCCAGGTGCGGCAGATTCTCGACCGAGTGGCCGACAAATGGTCGCTGCTCGTGATCGCTCTGCTGGACAGTCGGCGGCTGCGGTTCACGGAGTTGCGGCGGGAGATCGACGGGATCAGTCAGCGGATGCTGACGGTCACGCTGCGGCAGTTGGAGCGGGACGGGCTCGTGCGACGGACGGTGCATCCTGTGGTGCCGCCTCGGGTGGAGTACGAACTCACTCCGCTCGGGGGGACGTTGCACACGACGATTCGGTCGCTGGTGACGTGGACGGAGGAGCACCAGAACGAGATCGCGGCTGCTCGGGCGGCTTATGACGAGCGGGGGGTGTGACCGGGGGGGGTTCTTCGCCCCCGTCCTGGGGGCTCCGCCCCCAGACCCCCATGCCGTCGCTTTCGCTGATCCGACACCATGAGGCGCCCATCCGATATACGAACATCCCTGTCTAAATAGCGCTCTTGACGGAGAGTCAGGCTCAGCTTCACCATCCAGGCACCCATTCACTGTGGAGTCCCTTTGGGATTTCCCAAGGAATTCGGAGCCCCCCACATGAAGCTGTCCGTTCCCGGCCGTGCGGTGGCCGCCGCCCTTGTCGCGGCCACCACGCTGATCACCAGCGGGTCCATGGCCGACGCGGCGCCCGCGGCTGCCGCGCCCGACATCCCCGTGGCCAATGTCAAGGCTCATCTCTCCCAGTTGCAGTCCATAGCCACCGCCAACGGCGGGAACCGCGCCCACGGCCGCGCCGGCTACAAGGCGTCCCTCGACTACGTGAAGGCCAAGCTCGACGCGGCCGGATTCACCACGACCGTGCAGCAGTTCACGGCGTCCGGCCGTACCGGCTACAACCTGATCGCCGACTGGCCCGGCGGCGACGCCAACCAGGTCGTCATGGCGGGCTCGCACCTCGACAGCGTCTCGGCGGGGGCGGGTATCAACGACAACGGTTCGGGATCGGCGGCGGTACTGGAGGCCGCACTCGCCGTGTCCCGTGCACAGTACAAGCCCACCAAGCATCTGCGGTTCGCGTGGTGGGGGGCGGAGGAGCAGGGCATGCTCGGATCGCGCTACTACGTCAACAGCCTGTCCTCCGCGAACCGCTCGAAGATCAGCGGCTATCTGAACTTCGACATGATCGGCTCACCGAACCCCGGCTACTTCGTCTATGACGACGACCCGGCCATCGAGAAGACCTTCCAGAACTTCTACACAGGTATCGGCATCTCCACCGAGATCGAGACCGAGGGCGACGGCCGCTCGGACCACGCCCCCTTCAAGAACGCGGGCGTCCCCGTCGGCGGCATCTTCAGCGGCGCCGACTATCGCAAGACCGCCGCCCAGGCCACCAAGTGGGGCGGCACGGCCGGACAGCCGTTCGACCGCTGCTACCACTCGTCATGCGACACGACATCGAACATCAACGACACAGCACTGGACCGGAACAGCGACGCGTTGGCGTACGCGGTGTGGGACCTGTCCGCCTAGGGCACCGCCTGAGAGCCGCTGCTCCTGCGGCTCTCAGGCGTTGATGTCCTTCGTCGTGAAACGCGCCCACGCCGCCGTGCCGAACACCGCCGCGTACAGACCCTGGAGTCCGAGATTGCGGTACAGGTCCTCCCAGTACACCGGCTCACGCATCAGATCCGCGAAGGACAGCCAGTAGTGCGAGAAGAAGTACGGCTGCAGCGCGTGGAGTTGGGGTATCTGGTCAAGGATCTGGATGGTGATCAGCAGGCCCACGGTCGTCGCCATCGCCGCGATGCCACTGTTGGTGAGAGTCGAGACGAACAGGCCGAGCGCTGCGACGCCGATCAGTGACGCGGCGACGACCAGTGCGATCAGCAGCGCCCGTCCCAGCCCCTCTCCGAAGCTGATCCGTGTGCCGGAGATCGTCGTCAGCTCGCCGAGAGGGAACAGCAGCGCCCCCACGATCAGCGCCGACACCGCCACGACGAGCGTCGCGATGACACAGAACGCCAGCGTGGTCGCGTACTTGGTGAGCAGCAGCCGTGTACGTCCTGCCGGGGCGACCAGGAGATAGCGCAGTGTCCCCGCGTTCGCCTCGCCCGCTATCGCGTCTCCCGCGATGACGCCGATCGCCATCGGGAGGAAGAAGGGCAGTGTGGCGGCGAGCGCGGTGAAGACGAGGAACAGGCCGTTGTTGGTGATCTGCGCGATGAAGGCCGGGCCCCCTCCGCCTCCGGTCGACGCACCGTCGCTCGTCTCGATCTTCACGGCGATTCCGACGAGGACGGGCACCGCGGCCAGCACACCGAGCAGCGCGATCGTCCGCCACCGGCGAAGGGTGGTCACCAGCTCGTTGCGCAGCAGACCGAATGTCCACAGCGGGCTCGGCTTTCGTCCGCCGACCACCGCGACAGTGCCGGCGCCGGCAGTGACATCAGTGCCAACGGTGACATCAGTGCCGGCACTCCCCTCGGTCCCGTCGGTGGTCTCAGCCCGCGACATCGAAACCCTCCCCCGTGAGCGCCACGAACGCGTCCTCCAGCGAGGCCCGTTCGAGCGCGAAGCCCCGTACGCGGACGCCCGCCGTCACCAGCGCCGCGTTCACCTCGGCGAGATCGCGCTCGGGCGGCTCGCCGGTCACGCGGTCCTCCGTGACCACGACATCGCTCACGCCCTGCTCCTTCAGCACGCGGGCCGCGTCGCCCGGGTCCGGGGTCGTGACGACGAGGCGGCCGCGGGCCCCGGCCGCCAGCTCGGCCACCGGCCCCTGGGTGATCAGCCGTCCCTGCGCCATCACCGCGGCATGCGTGCACACCTGCTCGATCTCGTCCAGCAGATGCGAGGAGAGGAAGACGGTCGTGCCGTCCGACGCCAACTCCCTCACCAGAGAACGGATTTCGCGCATCCCCTGCGGATCGAGCCCATTGGTCGGCTCGTCCAGGACCAGGAGCCGGCGCGGCTGAAGCAGTGCCGCGGCCAGGCCGAGCCGCTGCTTCATGCCCAGCGAGTAGGCCTTCGCCTTCTTGCTCGCGGCCGCCGTCAGTCCGACCCGGTCGAGGGCCGCCGCGACGCGCGTACGCCGGGTGCGGGGATCGGCGGTCGGATCGGCGGAGTCGTACCGCAGGAGGTTGTCGCGGCCCGACAGGAACCCGTACAGCGCGGGCCCTTCGATCAACGCGCCCACCTGGGGGAGGACCGTGCCGGTGGCGCGCGGCATGGGCTGCCCCAGGACGCGTGCCGCGCCCGAAGTGGGCTCGATCAGGCCCATCAGCATTCTGATGGTGGTCGTCTTGCCTGAGCCGTTCGGTCCCAGGAAGCCGAAGACACTGCCTGCCGGGACGGACAGGTCCAGGCCGTCGACGGCGAGTTGCCCGCCGCGGTAGCGCTTGGTGAGCCCACGGGTGGCGATCACCGTGTCGGCTTCCGCGGTGGACGGTTCCGCCATCGACTCCCTCAACTCCCTGTTGCCGTACGGCAAAGTCGCAAAGTCACTCTGCCGTACGGCAACTCCTTGTTCCCGTACGCCTGATTACTGCGCGGCGTTGGCCGCCTTCACGAGCGCGTCCTTGGTGACCGCACCCGCGTACACCTGGCCGTCCTCCGTGATGAGGGCGTTGACCAGGCGGGTCGAGAAGACCGTGCCCGAGCCGAACTCGCCGGTCACGCGGGTGCCCAGTGAGTCGAGGAACCGGCCCGCGTCTCCGGACTCGGACCCCGAAGGTACGCCCTCGCCTCCGGTGTCGAACCGGGCGATGGAGTTCCAGCCCTCGCCTATGGTCTTCAGACCCTCGAGGCCGTCGAGTTCCTTGCCCAGGTCCTCGTCAGCCTTCATATGCGCCCTGTCCTCCGACTTCGCGTCGGCGCCCTCGGTGACCTTCGCCCCCTTCGGCGGACTGAAGTCGAAGGTGGAGGCGGCCGGCTTGGTGAAGTCGACCTGGGTGAAGCCCGCGTCCACGACGGCCGCGCCGCCGCTCGCCGGGGTCAGCGTGAACTTCAGCGGCACACCGGTCTTCGCGTCCACGGCTATCGAGATGGCGCCGACCGTCGAGCCGGACTGCTTCGGCTTGATGAGCAGCTTGTACGCGTCGCGGTCGGCGACCCGCACCGTGCCGTCGACGGTCACGGACGTGGTGTCGTCGACCGCCTTCAGCGCCTCCTCCGCCATGTCCTTGGGCGTGGCGGGAACGTCCTTCGGCGCCTCTTCCTTCCTGTCCTCACCCTTGTGCTTGGCGGAGCCGGAGGCGGTGTCCCTCATGTGGTACGCCTCGTTCGACTCGCTGTCGTACGCCCACGCCTCGTCGCCGTTGTGGATCAGGCTGTACTCGGCGGCCTTGTCCATCAGCGACAGCTTCTGCTTCTCCGGGCCGTCGGCGGCGACACGCAACGTGTGCGTACCGGAGGTCAGTTCCATCAGCTTGGAGGACGGATCGGCGGACGAGCCCTCGCCGCCCGAGCCGCCACCGCCGCCCGGCGCGAGGCCGCTCTCCAGGCCGCCGAGGCTCGGCAGTCCCAGATCCGTACTGATCTTCACCGTGCCGGACAGCTGCTGCACGTCCGAGGCGGCGATCTTCTCGATGAGTTGCTGCGCCGTGACCTCCGGCAGGTCGGGGTCGCCGGATCCCGCGAACGCCGGGACCAGCCCGATGGTCGCCGCCGCCACTCCCACCACCGCGACCGGTACGACGTACCGCGCCGCCCTGCGCCGGCCGGGTCGCTCGTCATCGTTCGTGTTGTCGTCGGCTTCGTACGGTGCCATGTGTGCCCTACCTCCGTCGTCGGCGGCGGCTTACCGTCACTGTCGCTGTCCGAGTCCACCCCGCGCCGCCATTCTCACCCGAACTCCTGTGAAGTGGTGTCTCCAATCTGACCAAATCGGCCAGCGAGACGCGTCAGACTACGGAGCCAACTCCGTGTACTGCTGCGGTATGACATGAGTGGACGGCGCCTCCCCCGACCCGTAGGGGTCGTAGGGGAAGACGCCGTCAGGATTCCGTCAGGATTCCGTTCAGAGCGGGTGGATCCAGAACCGGTGAATCCAGAGCGGGTGGATCACCGGTTCACGAACACATAGTCCGCCTGGTAGGGCACGCCCACGATCCTCCCCACCTCGCAGGACCCGGCAGGAGCCACCCCGCCCACGGTGTTCAGCCGCAGGATCTCGGCTGTACCGGCCAGCAGCCCGCGGTGCTTGCCGGACTGCGTGGCCCTGAGGTCCAGCTCAGGGATGTTCTTGTCGCCGTTCGGGGTCTTGGAGATCAGCGCCCCGGTGACCGCGCTGCCGTCGGGCGCGATCCACTGCGGCGTACCGGAATTGGGCTTAACGAAGGAGTGTGCGATGCCGCCGCCGAGCACGGCGCGCACATCACGCTGCGCGAAGGCGGTGGTGCCGTCGTCCGCCTTCTTGCACTCGTAGATCTGCTTGCCCTTGATCACGGAGGCCTGGAAGTTGTGCGGCGCGCGCCGGAAGTCGAAGTCCGTGGTGACCTTGTGGAGTTGGCCGCGGACGGCTCCGCCGGGGAACTCGGCGGTGTGCAGGTTGGCGTAGAAGCTGCCCGGGTCCGCCTTCAACCGGCCGAGCAGGGCCGCGTCCTTGACCTTCACCGTGCCCGTGACCGTGCGGCCCTTGGCGTTCTCCAGCAGCTTGGTGAAGTCGACCTTGACGCCGCCGTTGACACCCTTGGCGCCCTGGTGGATGTGGAGCAGGGTCGGCTTGCCGGTGCCGCGCCACTTGACCGCGACGGAGACCGTGTCCCCCTTGACCCTCACGAATTCAAGCGCCGCGCCGTCCCGGTCGCCGACGGCCGGGCCGCCCGCTACCGGCACCTCGTTCGCGCCATTGAGGCTCGCGGCGAGAATGGCGCCGCCGCTGCCCCTGCCTCCGGCGAGGCCACCGCTCTGCACCTCGATGGACTGACCCCCGTGTGCCCCGTGCCCCACGTGGTTCTTGCTCACGCCCTTGCCCTGGCTTCCGCTGTCGGCGACCGCCGGGATGACCGCGGCGGCGACTCCGGCCGCGGCGGCCACGGCGACACCGGACATGACCAGGCTCTTGCGACGCGTCGTGAACGTGGCGATTTTCCCCATGATTCTGTTTTCTCCCCGTATCCAAGCCGACACCCCCTGCGTCAGCTTCTGGGCATGGTTACGGAGTTGATCTGAGATTGGACTCAATCCAAGTCTGTGACGTGTATCACAAATGAATGCGCACCGGTCAGCCCGCCCGGTGCACCACCGCGTCGCACAGCTCCACCAGCGCCGACTTCGCACCGCACTCCGGCAGCGGCACCAGCGTGGCGCGGGCCTCCTCCGCGAAACGCACGGTGTCGCGGCGGGCCTGGTCCAGGGCGGGATGGGCGCGGAGGAGGGAAAGCGCCTCGGCGTGCCGGGCATCGTCCGTCAGGTCCGAGTCGAGCAGTTCGCACAGCGCGATGTCCTCGGCCAACCCGAGCCGCTCCGCTCGCTCGCGCAGCCGCAGCACGGGCAGGGTGGGAATGCCCTCGCGCAGATCGGTGCCGGGCGTCTTGCCGGACTCGTGCGAATCGCTCGCGATGTCGAGTACGTCGTCCGCGAGCTGGAAGGCCACGCCCAGCCGCTCCCCGTACTGCGTGAGCACATCCACCACGGTCTCGTCGGCGCCCGACATCATCGCGCCGAATCGTCCCGACACGGCGATCAGCGAGCCGGTCTTGCCGCCGAGGACGTCCATGTAGTGGTCGATCGGGTCGCGCCCGTCCCGCGGTCCGGCCGTCTCCAGGATCTGTCCGGTGACCAGGCGCTCGAACGCCTCGGCCTGGATGCGTACGGCCTCCGGCCCCAGGTCGGCCAGGATGTGCGAGGCGCGCGCGAACAGGAAGTCGCCGGTGAGCACCGCGACCGAGTTGCCCCAGCGGGCGTTGGCGCTCGGCACCCCGCGGCGGACGTCCGCCTCGTCCATCACGTCGTCGTGGTACAGCGTGGCGAGGTGGGTCAGCTCCACGACGACGGCCGAGGGCACGACACCCGGCGCGTACGGATCCCCGAACTGCGCGGCGAGCATCACGAGCAGCGGCCGGAACCGCTTTCCGCCCGCGCGCACCAGGTGCTGCGCGGCTTCCGTGATGAAGGGGACCTCACTCTTGGTGGCCTCGATCAGGCCTTCCTCGACAGCCGCCAATCCGGCCTGGACATCGGCTTCGAGAGCCTGGTCCCGCACGCTCAGCCCGAACGGCCCGACGACGGTCACGAGGGTCTCCTGTCTGCTGACGCTCTCAAGGGCGGTCTCTGTGTGATCTGGTTGTTGATCTGGTTGTTCTCGGTGCTCTGGGCGCTGTGAGCCTTTGTCGATGTGTCGCCGCTTGCACTCAAGTCAGCGTATCCGGTCGCCTTTCGATCACGGTGACTGCCCACCCGTCCAGGCCAGGCGGTATCGGGTCACTGTCGATATGTTCTCGTTCTCCTGATACGGATTGCAAAAGGCATGATTTTCATGCCTTGACACCTGTTGAGCATGATCCAGTATTTCGCGTGCGGCGGAGTGAGACCCTAGGCTCCGCGCATGACCGCATACGCGTATGTGGGCCCCCTCGACATAGCCGAGGCGGCCGGGGCGCTCGAGGCAGTCGAGGCGGCCGCGGCGGGGTCGGTGCCCCGTGCGGGCGCGACCAGCCGGCCCGGCCAGGGTGACCGGATCCGGACCCCGGCAGACCTCGACGCCTTTCTGAGCTCCCGTCCCCAGGACGAACTGCACGAACCCCACACCTTCGTCGTCGACCTGTCGGGCACCCTGCGACTGGCTCCGCGCCGCTCCGAACACGTGGCGTGCGCGGGCGGCGAGGCGGTGCGCGCGGCCGGGGAGCTGGCCTTCGCCCGGACCGCGCAGGGCTGGACGGTCACGTACGCGAGCAACCAGTCCACCGGCTACTGCCCGGACGTCGAGTCCTGGCCGGCCGTCGCGGCGGCTCTCGCCCGCGCGGGCATCACCCACGGCTCCGCCTACACGCACCCGATCACTTACCGCCGCTGCCCGGAATGCGGCGAGTGGAACTCCGTACAGGACGCGCATTTCGTCTGCGTCTTCTGCGACGCCGATCTCCCGGCCTCGCATCGCACCGGCCCGATGGATCTCGCACTGCTCGCCGACGAGGAGGGCAACGCCGTCAGGATCACGGTCCTCGGCCGTCACCCACAGGTGCCGGGCCGCCTGGAGGCCGAGATCGTCGTGGCGACCCCTTTCGTGCAGGGCCGCCTCGCGCTCGCCCTGTCCCGCAGCCGACTTGAAACGTGGGGGCGCGCCCTGAACAGCCTCGAAAGCGGCGAGGACATCGCATGGATGGCGGTGGAGCGAGGGCCGTCGGTGTTCATCCACCTCACAGGAGAGCGGGACTGCCCCGAGGTGGTCGTGGAGGACCAGATGATCTCCATGGTCACCGTGCGCGTGCCCATCAGCCTGCCGGAGGACTGGATCGCAAGCCACCGACAACGCCTCAGTGACGTACTGGCTGCTCACTCTCCCCATTGACCACCGGGGCCCAGGGCATAAACAGCCGTTCCAGGACCACCGCGATCCCGTCGTCCTCGTTCGACAGGGTCACCTCGTCGGCCACCGCCTTGAGTTCGGGGTGGGCGTTGGACATGGCGACGCCATGAGCCGCCCAGTCGAACATGGGGATGTCGTTGGGCATGTCGCCGAAGGCGATCGTCGTGTCGGGGGTGAGGCCGAGATGGGCGGCCGCGAGGGCGAGGCCCGTCGCCTTGGTCACCCCGCATGGCTGGAGTTCGACGGTGCCGGGGCCGGACATCGTGACGCTGGCGAGGGAACCGACCGCCGCACGGGCCGCGGACGCCAACTCGTCGTCGGTCAGCGCCGGGTGGCGCAGGAGGACCTTGCTGATGGGTTCCGCCCAGAGGTCGTCGCGGTGGAAGATGCGCACCGCCGGCAGCGTCGGATGCGGCATCTCGTAGCCCGGTTCGATGAGCGTGAGCCCGTCGACGCCGTCCTGGTCCACGGCCGCGTACACCTCCCCGACCTCCGCCTCGATCTTGCCGAGCGCCGTCTCCGCCAGCTCGCGCTCAAGGGTCACCGACCACAGCATGCGGTCGGCCCCGGCGTCGTACAACTGCGCTCCCTGCCCGCACACCGCCAGCCCCTGGCCGCCCAGGTCATCCAGTAACGGCCGCACGCGTGGGGCCGGTCGTCCCGTCACCACGAGGTGCCGGGCGCCCGCCGTTGCCGCCATCGCCAGCGCGGTCCGTGACCGGTCGGAGAGGGTGTCGTCGCCGCGGAGCAGCGTTCCGTCCAGGTCAGTGGCGATAAGTGAATATGCGATCGGTGCGGCCATGATCAGAGAATACGGATCGAACGGCCCATCGACCCGGCCGGAACCGGACGTCGTCCGAAACCTCGACCGCTCCGAGCGCCCTCGTACGCCCGGCCGCGACCGCTCCGAGCGCCCCCGAACGTCCGGCCGCGACCACCCCACGCGCAGACTGGGGCCATGACCCGCAAGCCATCCGAAGGCGACATCGGCGCGGCAGACTGGCTGCAGGAGCAGATGCGGAACTGGCGTCCCCCACGGCCTGACACGGAGATGCCCCGCGTGACGGTGCGGACCGCGGAATTCCTGGTCCGACTCGACGACGGCATGCTCGGCTACTTCCGCGAGATGGCGGACGTGCTCGTGGAGCGCTTCGGGATCTCGCGGGCGGAGGCCGTCGCGAGGATCAACGCACGGTACGCGGACATCGAGATCGAGCCCGCGGAACAGGAACTCATGACGCACGAGCTTCCGGAGTACTGGGCGTTCGGCGTCTACTTCCTGCCTCACGCTGACGCGTCCCGGCTTCCCTACGGCGACGAGGACCTGGACGGCGACCTCTCGAAGTGGGAGGTCCGACCGGCGCCTCCCCGGGAGTGGCCCGTGTGGACGCTGGAGGAAGGCACGTGAAACCGTTGCCCATGCCGTCGTTCCCCACGCAGCCGTTGACGCGGTCGTTCCCCGCCCAGTCGTTCCAGCAGCACCTGCGCACGGCCGGGGCCGAGATCCTGGAGCGGTTCCCGGACGACCTCAAACCCGAGATCTACGCCCTCTCCTTCCGGATCTGGCGGATCGACTACGACCCCAGGCGGCCGTACGTGGCGATCGGGTACAACACCGAGAGCCAGTACCGGCTGGAGGCCCGGGGGGAGGACCCGGGCGAAGCCCGCTGGAATTACGCCTGTTGGCTGCTGGACGGGTTCGAGATGCTGGGGAACGTTCCGGAGGATCCCCCCGGAAGCCCTCTCTACGTCGACGAGGTGAAGCGGCTCGGCCTCTGGTTCGACGGTGAGGGGGACGACGCCGACGACGGCCAGTACACGGCACTGGTCGAGCATTTCGCCGCTACCTGCATCGACCTCTCCCGCCACCTTCAGAGCAGCGGCCGGATCAAGGAGATCCTCGGCCGTCCCGTGCCCGTTGTGGTCTTCGACATGGACTGTCCGGGGTGGGAGGTGGAGGCCACCGAGGCCGCCAACCCGCCCGAACTCGTCGCCGACTTCCTCGCATGGCAACGAGAGGCGGCGGGAGAGGCGTAACCCGGGCGGGCCGGCAGGAGGCGGGGCCGGACTGACGGACGGAACGCCGCCGCCCGCGCCCCCGAAGGTCAGCCGTGCGCCCCCGCCAGATGCCGGGCCAACCGCGGCGAGGCGAACTCCGTGCCGCACACGAACCGCATCACCGGCCCGTACGAGGCCGCCGCCGGCAAGCCCGTGAAGTACAGGCCGGGGATGGACGACCGGAACCCGGCGCCCAGCTTCGGCGTGCCCCGGCTCACCGCCAGCTCCGTACGCAGCTCATGCCCGAGGAAGTCCATCGCGGCGAGGTCGACGCGGTAGCCGGTCGCGGCGACGACGTGGTCCGCGGAGAGTTCCTCCATGCGTCCGCCGAGGGTCTGGACCGCGAGGGTCGGGCGGCCGTCCACCAGCCCGGACCGGACGATCCGCGAGACCTCGCGCACCTGCACCTTCTCCTCGAACCGCTCCCGCAGCCACCACGCTCCGAGCGGCCCGAGTACGCGGCGCACGAGGAAGTGCCGGGCCTGCGGCGGGAGATAGCGGTAGGGGTGCGGGTAGTAGCTGAGCGCCCACAGCGACCAGGCACGGCCGAAGGGCGACTCGGGACGCAGGCGCGGCTGCTCCCAAGGGGGCGCGCCGAAGCCCACCGCCCCCTCGCCGCGCGCGACCACGCGCACCCGCGCGCCCGCCTCCGCCGCGAGCGCCGCCGTCTCGAGGGCGGACTGGCCGGCGCCCACCACGAGCAGTTCCTTGCCGGAGAAACGGCTCAGGTCGTGGTGCTGTGAGCTGTGCGAGACGGCCCCTGTGGGGGTCGGTCCGTCGGCCGCCGCCGCAGCCAGCTCGCGCGGCAGGTGGGCCAGGCCGGACAGGCCGGTCGCGACGACGACGGCCCGCGCGGTGAACAACTCCCCCGAGTCCAGCTTGAGTTCGAAGCCCTCCGCGCCGCGCCGGTCGACCGAGACGACCCGCACCCGCTCCAGCTCGGGCACAAGCCGCTGCTGGAACCACTCCCCGTACGCGATGAACGTCTCCACCGGAACGAGGTCCTCGTCCCCGACGAGCCGGGGGATACCGGCCGCGTCGCAGTAGTCGACGAGGTTGTGGCCCCGCTGCGGGGCGTCGAGGTTGGAGGCGGCCGGCGTCGACTTCAGCAGCATCCCCTCCGGCATGTGCGCGCGCCAGCTCACCATGGGCTCGCCGAACACGCGAACCGGAATACCGCGCGCCCGCAGATGCGCGGCGATGGAAAGCCCGAACGGCCCAGCACCGATCACTGCCACCGGATCCATCACGAAGTCCCCTCCCCAGGACACCACTTCACCGCTTCTTGGCTTGGCGATCTGCCTATTTCGTCGCGCCGCGGTGGCCCGCCCGCCACAGCTGGTACAGGTGCTTGGCGCCGGGCCGCACGAAGCGCGCGAGCATCGTGAAGAACGGCCGCAGGTCGTCCGCCGCCAGCCACGCCAGCTCCGTGCCGCTCGGGCGGACGGGTGCGTGCGGGGTCGTATAGCCACTGCGGCGGTAGGCGAGCAGGGCGGGCAGGTCGATGTTCTCCACGATGTACCGCCGGCCGGCGCGCTGCCCTCCCTTCGGAACGGCGCGCCCGGTCAGATCCAGGTGCATGGCGCGGACGACGTCGATCCCGGACTCGCTCTCGAAGAGCCGGAACTGCGCGCCCATCCGTGGATTGAAGTCGAGCAGTTTGTACTGGCCGTCGCGCCGGTCGAAGCGCAGGTCGAGGTCGATGACGCCGCTGAAGCCGATCTGCTTGATGAAACGCGTGGCGAGGTCCGCGAGTTCCGGATTGTCGACGACGTACGCATGTGCCGTCATACCCGCGTGCGGCGGCCAGGAGCGCACTTTGACGCCGGTGAACATCGCGAGGGGCACCGAGTGCGCGTCGAAATACGCGTGCACGATCCAGTCCTCGGCCTCTTCCCGCGGCAGATACTCCTGCAGTATCACGCCGGGATGCGCGCCCCATTCGCGAGCGAGGCCGAGCAGGCGCTCTCGGCTGGTGATGCGAGTCGTCCCGTTCACAGCCGGGCGTGCGCGACGCACGAAAGCCTCGCGATTCTTCGCCACGAGCGGGAACCTCGCTTTCGCCGCGAATTCCTCTATCTCGTCGTACGACTCCGGAAAGGCGGCCTTCGGACTCGGAATGCCGTGCTCCACGCAGAGTTCATGCAGGCCCTGTTTGCTGGCGAGGCGGCGCGGCAGGCCCGCGTCCACTCGGGGGAACAGGAATCCTCCGCCGAGCTCCGTCTGGTGCTCGGCGATCAGCACCGCGGCCTCCTCGTCGGTCGGGATCAGCACGGCGGGCCGGCCGATGCGGCGCCCGATGCGCAGCAGTCCCTCGACGAGCCGCGCCGGCTCCTCCGTACCGGTGGTCGGCCACACGAACGCGCGCCGCAGATGACGCGAGAGCGCGGCGGGCGTGTAACGGTCCTCCGTGATCGCATACATCGGTACGCCCAGGCGCCCGAGGCTGCGGATCGCGCCCACGCCGCCGTGGTGCAACGGGTAGTCGCCGAACTTCACGATCAGCCCCGGCACGCCCCGGTCGGCATCCAACGGCACACTCTCGGTGCTTCTGGCCACGGGTCCCCCCACGTGTCCCCCCAATGGACCCGGACCCACCCCCGCCCGCGCCCCTCCCAAAGGAGGCTAAGCCAGAATCAATTACTCCTCACAAGATCTATCCGGACATTGCGAACTCTTTAGGCACTGCCCAAGCAAGGCAACTCCCCCGTAACGTGTGCCTCACCCACACGGAAAGCGAGGCAGCATCCGATGCCCCCCTTCGAGGTCCCCGAGGGCGATCCCTTCGGTCCGCACAACCTTCCGTACGGCGTGTTCTCCCCGCTCGGCTCCAAGGAGCGCGGGGTCGGTGTCCGGCTGGGCGACCACGTCCTCGACGCGGGCGGCGCGGCCCGGGCACTGGGCTCCCCGTACGTCAGACTGCTCGCCCGACGCTCCCTCGACGCCCTGCTCGCGGCGGGCCGTACGACATGGTCTGACGTGCGGCGGGCGATCACGGCGTGGGTGACGGTGCCCGCCCACCGGGAGACCATCGCACCCCTGCTGCACCCGCTCTCCGAGGTGACCCTGCACCTGCCCTTCGAGGTCGCGGACTACGTCGACTTCTACGCGTCGGAGAACCACGCCCGCAACGTCGGCAAGATCTTCCGCCCCGACGCCGCCGACCCCCTCACCCCCAACTGGAAGCATCTGCCGATCGGTTACCACGGCCGGTCCGGCACCGTCGTGGTGTCCGGTACGGACGTGGTGCGCCCCTCGGGCCAGCGCAAGGCCCCCACGGACCCGGAGCCGGTCTTCGGGCCGTCCGTCCGGCTGGACATCGAGGCGGAGGTCGGCTTCGTGGTCGGTGCGCCCTCCACCATGGGCACACCCGTACCGCTGAGCGACTTCAGCGACCATGTCTTCGGCCTCTGCCTCCTCAATGACTGGTCCGCGCGCGACCTCCAGGCCTGGGAGTACGTCCCCCTCGGCCCGTTCCTCGGCAAGTCCTTCGCCACGTCGGTGTCGGCCTGGATCACACCTCTGGACGCCCTTGAGGACGCTCGGGTCCCACCCCCGCCCCGTACCCACCCCCTCCTCCCCTACCTGGACGACTCCTCCGAGGAGCCCGGCGGCTACGACCTGCGCATCTCCGTCGCCCTCAACGGCCACGTCATCTCCGAGCCACCCTTCTCCACCATGTACTGGACCGCCGCCCAGCAGTTGGCCCACATGACGGTGAACGGCGCCTCCCTGCGCACCGGCGACCTGTACGGCTCGGGGACGGTGAGCGGGGCCGGCGAACGCGAACGCGGGTCGCTGCTGGAGCTCAGCTGGAACGGACGCGACACCCTCGAACTCCCCGACGGCAAGCGGACGTTCCTGGAGGACGGCGATGTCGTGACGATCACGGCCTGGGCACCGGGCCCGAACGGAACCCGCGTGGGACTGGGCGAAGTGACCGGGCGGGTCGTCCCGAGCGCGTGACGGCGCCTTGTCCGGGCGACCGGGCAGGATCTACCTCTCTCTGTCCGGGCGACCGGGCAGGCCCTACGTCCTGTCGCCCGGAAGACACCCCAGGGGCGGCACGGCGCTCGGCTCGCCGCTATATCCAGTCGTCCGGCTCGTCGGGCTCCCCCCAGTCCTCCGGGTCCGGCTCCACCTCCGTCGCCGAGTCCTCGCCCTGGATCGCGGGGGCCGGCGGCGAGGCCGGGGACAGCGAGGCCAGCACCCCGAGCACGCCTTCCCCGTATGTCGTGAGCTTCTTCTCGCCCACTCCGCTGATCCCGCCCAGCTCCGCCATGGAGGTGGGCCCCACCGTGGCGATCTCCCGCAGTGTCGCGTCGTGGAAGATGACGTACGCCGGGACGCCCTGCTCCTTGGCCTGCGCGCCACGCCAGGCGCGCAGGGCCTCGAAGGCGGGGACCAGCTCGTCGGGCAGTTCGGCCGCCGCGGCCTTGGGCCTGCGCTCGCCCCGGGGCGACGCCGACCGCGAGGTCACCGGCTTCTTCGGCTCCTTGCGCAGCGGCACCTCACGCTCGCGCCGCAGCACCGTGCCGCTCGCCTCGGTCAGCACCAGCGTCCCGTACTCGCCCTCGACCGCGAGCAGCCCCTGGGCCAGCAACTGCCGTACGACACCGCGCCATTCGCCTTCGGACAGCTCCTCGCCGATGCCGAACACGGACAGCTGGTCGTGATCGAACTGTATGACCCTGGCGGTCCTGCGCCCGAGCAGAATGTCGACGATCTGCACCGCCCCGAACTTCTGCCCCCGCTCGCGCTGCAACCGCACCACCGTGGACAGCACCTTCTGGGCCGCGATCGTGCCGTCCCAGGTCTCGGGCGGGACCAGGCATGTGTCGCAGTTTCCGCACGCCGTGGCCTCGGCGTCCTGGCCGAAGTAGGCGAGCAGTTGGGCGCGGCGGCACTGGACGGTCTCGCACAGCGCGAGCATCGCGTCGAGGTGCGCCGCGGCCCGGCGCTGGAACGCCTCGTCGCCCTCACCGGACTGGATCAGTTTGCGCTGCTGTATGACGTCGTTCAGGCCGTACGCCATCCAGGCCGTGGACGACAGTCCGTCGCGGCCCGCGCGACCCGTCTCCTGGTAGTAGCCCTCGACCGACTTGGGCAGGTCGAGATGGGCGACGAACCGTACGTCCGGCTTGTCGATGCCCATGCCGAAGGCGATGGTCGCGCACACCACCAGCCCCTCCTCACGGAGGAACCGCGCCTGGTGCGCGGCGCGTGTGCCCGCGTCCAGGCCCGCGTGGTACGGCACCGCCTCGATGCCGTTGCGGGAGAGGAACTCGGCGGTCTTCTCCACCGAGTTGCGCGACAGGCAGTACACGATGCCCGCGTCGCCCGCGTGCTCCTCCTTCAGGAACGACAGCAGCTGCTTCTTGGGGTCGGCCTTCGGGACGATGCGGTACTGGATGTTGGGCCGGTCGAAGCTCGCCACGAAGTGGCGGGCGTCCGGCATGCCCAGGCGTTGCGTGATCTCCTGGTGCGTCGCGTGCGTGGCCGTCGCCGTCAGCGCGATCCGCGGCACCTCGGGCCAGCGCTGCCCCAGGAGCGAGAGCGCCAGGTAGTCGGGCCGGAAGTCGTGGCCCCACTGCGACACACAGTGCGCCTCGTCGATCGCGAAGACGGAGATCTTGCCGCGGGCCAGCAGATCGAGCGTGGACTCCAGGCGCAGCCGCTCCGGCGCGAGGTAGAGCAGGTCGAGCTCGCCCGCCAGGAACTCCGCCTCGACCAAGCGCCGCTCGTCGAAGTCCTGCGTGGAGTTCATGAACCCGGCGCGCACGCCGAGCGCCCGCAGCGCGTCCACCTGGTCCTGCATCAGCGCGATGAGAGGGGAGACCACCACGCCCGTACCGGGTCGGACCAGGGCCGGGATCTGGTAGCAGAGCGACTTGCCGCCACCTGTCGGCATGAGGACGACGGCGTCGCCGCCGGCCACCACATGCTCGATGACCGCTTCCTGCTCACCGCGGAACGTCTCGTACCCGAAGACGCGGTGGAGCGTGCCCAGCGCCTCGGTCACCGCGAGGCCCGCGGGCCTGTCCTCTTCGGCCATCACACCCGTCCCACCCGTCCCGCTCATCGCCCTGTCCCCCGTCACACGCCGTGCCTCGACCACTGCCCCCACGATAGGGGCCCACACCGACAGCCTCGCAGTTATCCACAGCCTGCCTCGCGCCACCCCACATCAAGGCGCATCACTCGTTCACACGCACGAGGGAGCACACCACACCGGCCCGGCTCCCCGCGAAGGCGAGCCGGGCCGGCTGTGTGCGACGAGCGGAGCGTCAGCGGACGAACACCCCCGCCTGCCCCGCCAGGTCCAGGAAGTACTGCGGCGCGACACCCAGCACCAGCGTGACCGCCACGCCCACCCCGATCGCTGTCATCGTCAGCGGCGACGGCACGGCGACCGTCGGGCCTTCCGGCTTCGGCTCGCTGAAGAACATGAGCACGATCACGCGGATGTAGAAGAACGCCGCGATGGCCGACGAGATCACACCGACGACGACCAGCGCACCGGCGCCGCCCTCCGCCGCCGCCTTGAACACGGCGAACTTCCCGGCGAAGCCAGAGGTGAGGGGAATGCCGGCGAAGGCCAGCAGGAAGACCGCGAACACGGCCGCCACCAGCGGCGAACGCCGTCCCAGCCCCGCCCACTTGGACAGATGCGTGGCCTCGCCGCCCGCGTCGCGCACCAGGGTCACGACCGCGAACGCGCCGATCGTGACGAAGGAGTACGCGGCCAGATAGAAGAGCACCGACGAGAC
The DNA here is from genome assembly GCF_005786655.1 of Streptomyces montanus. Lineage (NCBI taxonomy): Bacteria > Bacillati > Actinomycetota > Actinomycetes > Kitasatosporales > Streptomycetaceae > Streptomyces > Streptomyces montanus. Next base: position 8,785 of record NZ_VBZC01000075.1, on the reverse strand, counting down.
GCCGTCGGCCGTGGTCGCGATGACACCGGCGAGGATGAAGCCCGCGTGCGCGATCGACGAGTACGCCAGCAGCCGCTTGATGTCGGTCTGGGTGATCGCGACGATGGCGCCGCCCAGCATGGTGATGATCGCGACGGCCCACATCACCGGCCGCCAGTCCCAGCGCAGGCCCGGCAGCACGACGTACAGCAGACGAAGCAGCGCCCCGAAGGCGGCCACCTTGGTCGCGGCGGCCATGAAGCCGGTCACCGGGGTCGGCGCGCCCTGGTACACGTCCGGGGTCCACATGTGGAACGGCACCGCGCCCACCTTGAACAGCAGGCCCATGACGACCATCGCGGCACCGATGAGCAGCAGCACGTCGTTGCCCATGGTGTCGGCGAGCGCCGGGTTCACGTTCTCGATCGAGCCGTCGACGACCTGGGCGATCGTCGCGTACGACACCGAGCCCGCGTAGCCGTACAGCAGGGCGATGCCGAAGAGCGTGAACGCGGAGGCGAAGGCACCGAGCAGGAAGTACTTGACCGCGGCCTCCTGCGACATGATCCGCTTGCGGCGGGCCACGGCGCACAGCAGGTAGAGCGGCAGCGAGAAGACTTCCAGGGCGATGAACAGCGTCAACAGGTCGTTGGCCGACGGGAAGATGAGCATCCCGCCGACCGCGAAGAGGAGCAGCGGGTACGCCTCCGTCGTGGTGAACCCGGCCTTCACCGCGGCCTTTTCGCTGTCGCTGCCGGGCACTGACGCGGCCTGCGCGGCGAACGAGTCGACACGGTTGCCGTGCGCCACCGGGTCGAGGCGTCGCTCGGCGAAGGTGAACACGGCGAGCAGTCCGGCGAGCAGGATCGTGCCCTGCAGGAAGAGGGCCGGTCCGTCGACCGCGATCGCGCCCATCGCCGCGATCTTCGCCTTCGTGGTGCCGTATCCGCCGGCCGCGAGCCCGATAACCGCGGCGAAGGCGGCGGCGAGCGCGACGACGGACAGGAACACCTGCGCGTAGTAACGGGACTTGCGCGGCACGAACGCCTCGACGAGCACGCCGATGATCGCCGCGCCGATGACGATCAAGGTGGGCGACAACTGCCCGTATTCGATCTTTGGCGCGTCGATCTTCTCGATCGGATCGGCCGCCATTGTCCACAGGCTGTGGACGGCTACTGCGCTCACTTGGCCGCCTCCACCTCGGGCTTGGGGTCCTGCTTCTGTACGTCGGACATGGTGTGCTCGACCGCCGGGTTGACGATCTCGGTGACCGGCTTCGGGAAGACGCCCAGGAAGATCAGCAGGGCGATCAGCGGGGCGACGACCACGAGCTCCCGCACCCGTAGGTCGGGCATGGCCGAGACCTCGGGCTTCACCGGGCCCGTCATCGTCCGCTGGTAGAGGACGAGGGTGTAGAGCGCGGCGAGGACGATGCCGAAGGTGGCGATGATCCCGATCACCGGGTAGCGCGTGAACGTGCCGACGAGGACCAGGAACTCACTCACGAAGGGCGCGAGGCCGGGCAGCGAGAGGGTCGCGAGGCCGCCGATCAGGAAGGTGCCCGCGAGCACCGGGGCGACCTTCTGCACCCCTCCGTAGTCGGCGATCAGCCGCGATCCGCGGCGCGAGATCAGGAAACCGGCCACCAGCATCAGCGCGGCGGTCGAGATTCCGTGGTTGACCATGTAGAGCGTCGCGCCCGACTGGCCCTGGCTGGTCATCGCGAAGATGCCCATGATGATGAACCCGAAGTGCGAGATCGACGCGTACGCCACCAGCCGCTTGATGTCGCGCTGACCGACCGCGAGCAACGCGCCGTAGACGATGCTGATCAGGGCGAGTACGAGAATGACCGGTGTCGCCCACTTCGAGGCCTCAGGGAAGAGCTGGAGGCAGAAGCGCAGCATCGCGAAGGTGCCGACCTTGTCGACCACCGCCGTGATCAGTACGGCGACCGGGGCGGTGGCCTCCCCCATGGCGTTCGGCAGCCAGGTGTGCAGCGGCCACAGGGGTGCCTTCACCGCGAACGCGAAGAAGAAGCCCAGGAAGAGCCACCGCTCGGTGTTGGTCGCCATGTCCAGCGTGCCGTTGGCCCGGGCCTCGGCGATCTCCTGGAGCGAGAAGTTCCCGGCCACCACATAGAGACCGATGACGGCGGCCAGCATGATCAGGCCGCCGACCAGGTTGTAGAGGAGGAACTTCACCGCGGCGTACGACCGTTGGGCCGCCGCGTTCTCGTCCGAGCCCGCGTGGGCGCGGTCTCCGAAGCCGCCGATGAGGAAGTACATCGGGATGAGCATGGCTTCGAAGAAGATGTAGAAGAGGAAGACGTCGGTGGCCTCGAAGGAGAGGATCACCATCGCCTCGACGGCGAGGATCAGGGCGAAGAAGCCCTGCGTCGGACGCCACCGGGTGCTTCCGGTCTCCTGCGGGTCGGCGTCGTGCCACCCCGCAAGGATCACGAACGGGATCAGCAGCGCGGTCAGCGCGATCAGCGCCACCCCGATGCCGTCCACACCCAGCTCGTACCTCACCCCGAAGTCCGCGATCCACGCGTGGGATTCGGTGAGCTGGTAGCGGTCGCCGCCCGGGTCGAAGCGGACCAGGACGACCAGGGCGAACACCAGAGTGGCGAGCGAGACCAGCAGCGCCAGCCACTTGGCGGCGGTGCGGCGCGCGGCCGGCACGGCGGCCGTGGCGATCGCCCCGAGGGCCGGGAGCGCCGCCGTCGCTGTCAGCAGAGGAAAGGACATCGGTATCAGACCGCCCTCATCAGCAGGGTCACGGCGATGAGGACCGCCGCACCGCCGAACATCGAAACCGCGTACGACCGCGCGTAGCCGTTCTGCAGCTTGCGGAGCCGACCGGAGAGACCACCCATCGAGGCCGCCGTGCCGTTGACGACCCCGTCGACCAGGGTGTGGTCGACGTACACCAGGGAGCGGGTGAGGTGCTCTCCGCCGCGTACGAGGACGACGTGGTTGAAGTCGTCCTGGAGGAGGTCGCGCCGGGCGGCCCGGGTGAGCAGGGAGCCACGCGGGGCGAGTGCCGGAACGGGACGGCGCCCGTACTGGGCGTACGCGATTCCGGCGCCGACGACGAGCACCACCATGGTGGCGAGCGTGACCGTCATGGCGCTGATCGGGGCGTCTCCGTGGTCGTGTCCGGTGACCGGCTCCAGCCAGTGCAGGAAGCGGTCACCGATGCTGAAGAAGCCGCCCGCGAAGACCGACCCGAAGGCGAGCACGATCATCGGGATCGTCATGGACTTCGGGGACTCGTGCGGGTGCGGCACCTCGTACTCACCCCGGGTCTCGGCGGCCGGCTCCACGCTCGGCTCGGCCGGGGACGGCGTCGGCGCGTTGCGCCAGCGCTCCTCGCCGAAGAACGTCATCAGCATCACGCGCGTCATGTAGTACGCGGTGATGGCCGCGCCGAGCAGGGCCACTCCGCCGAGGATCCAGCCCTCGGTGCCGCCCTTGGCGAAGGCAGCCTCGATGATCTTGTCCTTGGAGAAGAAGCCCGACAGACCGGGGAAGCCGATGATGGCCAGGTAGCCGAGGCCGAAGGTGACGAACGTGATCGGCATGTACTTCCTGAGGCCGCCGTACCTCCTCATGTCGACCTCGTCGTTCATGCCGTGCATGACCGATCCGGCGCCGAGGAAGAGCCCGGCCTTGAAGAAGCCGTGCGTCACCAGGTGCATGATCGCGAAGACGTAGCCGATGGGGCCGAGGCCCGCGGCGAGGACCATGTAGCCGATCTGCGACATCGTCGAGCCGGCCAGGGCCTTCTTGATGTCGTCCTTCGCGCAACCGACGATCGCACCGAACAGGAGCGTGACGGCACCGACGACGGTGACGACCAGCTGGGCGTCCGGCGCGCCGTTGAAGATGTCGGCGGAGCGGACGATCAGGTACACGCCCGCGGTCACCATCGTCGCGGCGTGGATGAGGGCCGAGACCGGGGTCGGGCCCTCCATCGCGTCCCCGAGCCAGGACTGCAGCGGCACCTGGGCGGACTTGCCGCAGGCGGCGAGCAGCAGCATCAGGCCGATGGCGGTGAGCTTGCCCTCACTCGTCTCGCCCGTCGCCTCCAGCACGGGCCCGAAGGCGAACGTGCCGAACCACGCGAACATCAGCATGATCGCGATCGAGAGCCCCATGTCGCCGACACGGTTGACCAGGAAGGCCTTCTTCGCGGCGGTCGCGGCGCTGGGCTTGTGCTGCCAGAAGCCGATCAGCAGGTACGAGGCGAGGCCGACGCCCTCCCAGCCGACGTACAGCAGCAGGTAGTTGTCGGCGAGGACGAGCAGCAGCATCGCCGCGAGGAACAGGTTCAGATAGCCGAAGAAGCGGCGTCGGCGCTCGTCGTGCTCCATGTACCCGATCGAGTACAAGTGGATCAGCGAGCCGACGCCGGTGATCAGCAGGACGAACGTCATCGACAACTGGTCGAGCTGGAAGGCGACGTCGGCCTGGAAGCTCTCGACGGGGACCCAGCTGAACAGGTGCTGGGCCATCTCCCGTTCCTCCGCGCCCTTCCCCAGCATGTCGGCGAAGAGGACCACGCCGATCACGAAGGAGACGGCCGCGAGGACCGTACCGATCCAGTGGCCGATGGCGTCCAGCCGCCGGCCGCCGCACAGCAGTACGGCCGCTCCGAGCAGAGGCGCCGCTACCAGCAGCGCAATCAGGTTCTCCACGATTCAGCGACCCCTTAGAGCTTCATCAGGCTGGCGTCGTCGACCGAGGCCGAGTGGCGGGAACGGAACAGCGACACGATGATCGCGAGCCCGACCACGACCTCCGCGGCGGCGACGACCATCGTGAAGAACGCGATGATCTGGCCGTCGAGATTGCCGTGCATCCGGGAGAAAGCGACGAGCGCGAGGTTGCAGGCGTTGAGCATGAGCTCGACGCACATGAACACCACGATCGCGTTCCGCCTGATCAGGACGCCGGTGGCGCCGATCGTGAACAACAGGGCGGCGAGGTAGAGGTAGTTGACGGGATTCACTTCGCGGCCTCCTCTTCCCTTCCGAGCCGCTCCTCGGCGCGCCGCTCCAGTGCCTTGAGGTCATTGATCGCCTCGGTCGACACATCGCGGATCTGGCCGCGCTGCCGCAGCGTCTTGATGACGGTGAGCTCGGACGCGGTGCCGTCCGGGAGGATGCCCGCGATGTCCACCGCGTTGTGCCGGGCGTAGACGCCGGGGGCCGGCAGCGGCGGTACCTGCTTGCCTTCCCGTACGCGCTGCTCGGCCAGCTCGCGCTGGGTCTTGGCCCGCTCGGTGCGCTCCCGGTGCGTGAGCACCATCGCGCCCACGGCGGCCGTGATGAGCAGGGCGCCGGTGAGCTCGAAGGCGAAGACGTACTTCGTGAAGATGAGGGCCGCGAGGCCCTCCACGTTGCCGCCCGCGTTGGCCTGGGCCAGGCCGTTGAACTCGTTCAGCGCCGCGTTGCCGATTCCCGCGCACAGCAGGATGCCGAAGCCGAGTCCGCACAGGAGGGCCAGCCAGCGCTGCCCCTTGATGGTCTCCTTCAGGGAGTCGGCGGCGGTGACGCCGACGAGCATGACCACGAAGAGGAACAGCATCATGATCGCGCCGGTGTAGACGACGATCTGCACGATGCCCAGGAAATACGCGCCGTTGGCGAGGTAGAACACCGCCAGGATGATCATGGTCCCGGCGAGGCAGAGGGCGCTGTGCACGGCCTTCTTCATGAAGACGGTGCACAGGGCGCCGATCACGGCAATGGTGCCGAGGACCCAGAACTGAAACGCCTCTCCGGTGGAGGTGGAGTAGGCGGCGAGACCCGTCATCGTCCGATCACCTTCCCCGACGCCGGCTCGTCCTCGCCGGAGGTCGAGCCGGCTTCCTGCGGGACTTCCCCCTTGGAGAGGGCCACCTGGCGCTCCGTGCCGGGCGCCGCCTCCGTCACCAGACCCCGGTAGTAGTCCTGCTCGTCCATCCCGGGGTAGATCGCGTGCGGGCTGTCGACCATGCCCTCGTCGAGGCCGGCGAGCAGCTGTTCCTTGGTGTAGATGAGGTTGGCGCGACTGCTGTCGGCCAGCTCGAACTCGTTCGTCATCGTCAGCGCGCGCGTGGGGCACGCCTCGATGCACAGCCCGCACAGGATGCAGCGGGCGTAGTTGATCTGGTAGACGCGGCCGTACCGCTCGCCCGGGGAGTAGCGCTCCTCGTCGGTGTTGTCCGCGCCCTCCACGTAGATGGCGTCCGCCGGGCAGGCCCAGGCGCACAGCTCGCAGCCCACGCACTTCTCCAGGCCGTCCGGATGACGGTTGAGCTGGTGCCTGCCGTGGAATCGCGGGGCGGTGGTCTTCTGCTCTTCCGGGTACTGCTCGGTCAGCCGCTTCTTGAACATGGCCTTGAAGGTCACGCCGAAGCCGGCGACGGGGTTCTGGAAACCGGGCTTGGTCTCCTTCTGCTCATCAGCCATCGGACGCCTCCTTTCCGTCTTGAGGTCCATCGGGTCCGTCACTGGCAGTATCGGGCCCACCACTGACAATCAACTCCCGCTCCCGGCGCGGGCGTCGCCGAGGCACTGGCGGCAGCTCCTGTCCCGGCAGCGGCGGTACGGGGAATCCGCCCGCCATCGGGTCGAAGGCGACGGGTTCGGCCGGCGCCTCCTCGGCACTCTTCCGGTCGCGGAACGTGTCGACCACGAACGAGAGCAACAGCAGGACGAGGACGCCCCCGGCGACGTAGAGGGCGATGTTGGCGAAGTCGTAGCCCTCGTTGCGCAGCGTCCGTACGGTCGCGACAGCCATCAGCCACACCACGGAGACCGGGATGAGGACCTTCCAGCCGAGCTTCATCAGCTGGTCGTAGCGGACGCGGGGCAGCGTGCCGCGCAGCCAGATGAAGAAGAACAGCAGCAACTGCACCTTGAGCACGAACCAGGCCATCGGCCACCAGCCGTGGTTGGCGCCCTCCCAGAAGGTGCTGACCGGCCACGGAGCCCGCCAGCCGCCCAGGAAGAGCGTCACCGAGACCGCCGAGACCGTCACCATGTTCACGTACTCGGCGAGCATGAACAGCGCGAACTTGATGGACGAGTACTCGGTGTTGAAGCCGCCGACGAGGTCGCCCTCGGACTCCGGCATGTCGAACGGGGCGCGGTTGGTCTCCCCGACCATCGTCACGATGTAGATCAGGAACGACACCGGCAGCAGCAGGATGTACCAGCGGTCCTGCTGCTGGGCGACGATCTCCGACGTCGACATCGAGCCGGAGTAGAGGAACACCGAGGCGAAGGCGGCGCCCATGGCGATCTCGTACGAGATCATCTGCGCGCACGAGCGCAGACCGCCGAGCAAGGGGTACGTCGATCCGGACGACCAGCCCGCGAGCACGATTCCGTAGATGCCGACCGAGGCGACCGCGAGGATGTAGAGCATCGCGATCGGCAGGTCGGTGAGCTGCATCGTGGTGCGCTGCCCGAAGATCGAGATCTCGTTTCCGGCGGGCCCGAAGGGGATCACCGCGATCGCCATGAAGGCCGGGATGGCCGCGACGATCGGCGCGAGGACGTAGACCACCTTGTCCGCGCGCTTGACGATGAGGTCTTCCTTGAGCATCAGTTTCACGCCGTCGGCGAGCGACTGGAGCATGCCCCAGGGCCCGTGCCGGTTGGGGCCGATGCGCAGCTGCATCCAGGCGACGACCTTGCGCTCCCACACGATGGAGAAGAGCACGGTCACCATCAGGAAGGCGAAGCAGAAGACCGCCTTGATGACGACCAGCCACCAGGGGTCGCGGCCGAACATGGAGAGGTCTTCAGCGGCGAGGTACGGCGTCATGCCTCCACCTCCTTGGGGGCCTCGGTGGCGAGCGTCGCCGGGCCGATGCGGACGAGGGCACCGGGCTGCGCGCCCGTGTCCGAGGCGACGCCTCCCCCGGCGGAGTTCAGCGGGAGCCACACCACGCGGTCGGGCATCTCCGTGATCTGCAAGGGGAGTTCGACCACTCCCGAGGGGCCGGTCACGGCCAGGGCGTCGCCGTCCTTCACGCCCGCCTCGGCGGCCGTGGCGGCAGACACACGCGCGTGTGCGGCATGCCGGGTCGCGGCCAGCGCCTCGTCGCCCTCCTGGAGGCGGCCCTGGTCGAGCAGCAGCCGGTGCCCTGCGAGCACGGCCTCCCCGGCGGCGGGCCGCGGCAGCTGGGCCGCGGACTCCATGGGCTCGGTGGCCCGCGCCCCGTCCCAGGCGCCGAGCCGGTCCAGCTCCACGCGCGCGGTGCGCAGATCGGGCAGCCCCAGGTGGACGTCCATGGCGTCCGCGAGCATCTGCAGGACGCGTGCGTCGGTCGGCGGCAGGCGGCGGGGCATCTGGTCGGGTTTCAGCGCGGCCTCGAAGAGCCGGGCCCGCCCCTCCCAGTTGAGGAAGGTGCCCGCCTTCTCGACGACCGCGGCGACGGGGAGCACGACGTCCGCGTGCTCGGTGATCTCGCTGGGACGCAGTTCGAGCGACACCAGGAAGCCCACCTCGGATAGTGCCTCACGCGCGCGTGCCGGGTCCGGGAGGTCGGCGACCTCGACGCCCGCCACGACGAGCGCGGACAGCTCGCCGGTGGCGGCGGCCTCGACGATCTGGCCGGTGTCGCGGCCGTACCGGTGCGGGAGTTGGGCGACTCCCCAGGCCGCGGCGACCTCGTCCCGTGCGCGCGGGTCCGTGGCCGGACGGCCGCCGGGCAGGAGCGAGGGCAGCGCGCCCGCCTCGATGGCGCCGCGCTCCCCCGCCCGGCGCGGGATCCACACCAGGTGGGCGCCCGTCGCGGT
>NZ_VBZC01000074.1:0-43184 GCF_005786655.1 Streptomyces montanus | reverse complement strand
CGCGCCTCGCCGCCACGCCCCCGCCCGCGGCCGCTCCCCCGGCACCGCCCGCCCCGCCCGCCCCCGGCGCCGGGAAGATCAACCTCGACAAGGGCCGCGTCAGCCTCCAGAAGAACCAGACCGTGTCCCTGGTCAAGGGCGGTCGCCCGCTCCTGTCCCAGGTCAAGATGGGCCTCGGCTGGGAGCCGGCCTACCGCGGCAAGGACATCGACCTGGACGCGTCGGTCATCGCGTACGGACCGCAGCGCAACCACATCGACAGCTGCTACTTCGGCAAGCTCTCGATCGTGAACGGCGCGATCAAGCACTCCGGTGACAACCTCACGGGTGAGGGCGGCGGGGACGACGAGGTCATCACGGTCGACCTCGGACGCCTGCCCCAGGAGGTCTCCGGCCTGGTCTTCACGGTGAACTCGTTCTCCGGCCAGAAGTTCACGGAGGTCGCCAAGGCCTACTGCCGCCTCCTGGACGCCGCCACGGGCGAGGAGCTGGTCCGCTTCGACCTCACCAACGCCGAGGCCCAGACCGGAGTCATGATGGCCAAGTTGATCAAGCAGTTCTCCGGCGAGTGGGAGATGACGGCCATGGGCGACTTCGTCAAGTCCCGTACGGTCCGCGGCATGGTCAAGCCCGCGGCGCAGTCGCTGTAACGACCCGCACTCTTCCGGGGCGCCCCCCCTTCGAGGGGGGGGCGCCCCGCCGCACGTCTGGTCTGCGGACGCGGCAGGCGGTCACATCTTCGTCGCCCCCGCGGCCAGGTCCCTCAAGAAGTGCCGCGCCCCGAGCAAGAAGACGACGATCAGCGGGACGACGCTCATCAACGCCCCGGCCATCACCACGGCGTAGTCGGTGTTGTAGGCCACGCTGAGGTTGGCGAGAGCCACCTGGAGGGTGAGCCGGTCGGGGTTGACCATGACGACCAGCGGCCAGATGTAGTCGTTCCAGATGCTGATGAAGGTGAAGATGCCGAGGAAGGCCAGGGCGGGCCGGAAGAGCGGCAGCGCGACCGTCCGGTACAGCCGGAAGAAGCCGGCGCCGTCGATCCGTCCGGCGTCGAGCAGTTCGTCGGGCAGCGAGTTCTGCGCGTACTGGCGCAGCCAGAAGATGCCGAAGGCGTTGGCCGCGCCGGGAATGATCAGGGCCTTCAGCGTGCCGGCCCAACCGAAGTGGGCCATGGTGACGAACTGCGGCACCAGCGACAGCTGCGCGGGGATCATGTAGGTGGCCATCAGGGTGCCGAAGAGGAACTTCTTCGCCGGGAACTCGTACTTGGCGAAGGCGAAGGCGGCCAGGGAGTCGAAGAACAGCACCAGCACCGTGCCGGTCACGGCGACCACGACGGTGTTGAACAGCGAGTTGAAGAAAGCGATGCGGTCGATCACCTCCCCCATGTTGTGCAGCAGCCGGGTACCCGGCACCAACTTCGGCGGATAGCCCAGGATGTCCTGGTTGGTTCCGGAGGCCATCACCACGAGCCAGTAGAAGGGGAACATCGAAACCAGCACCCCGAGGAGCAGGGCCACGCGGACGCAGATCCGGGCCCTCCTGCTGCCGGCGCCGATGGCGAGCCCCGCGGTGGAGGACGTGTGCTCAGCGGCCATTGCGGGCCTCCTTGCGCCAGGCGATGCCGCGACGGCCATCGCTGTGAGAGCCGGACACCAGCCGCCAGTTGATGATCGCGAAGAGTGCGATGAGTGCGAACAGGAGCCAGCCCATCGCCGCCCCGTAGCCGAACTGGTGGTCGTTGAAGGACTTCTGCCACAGATAGAGCACGATGGTCATACCTTCCTGGCCCGGCCCGCCGGTGGTTCCGGGGTCGTCCGAGTAGAAGAGCACCTGGGACTCGGTGAAGATCTGCAGGCCGTTGATGGTGGACGTGATGACGGCGAAGAGGATCACCGGCCGCAGCTGCGGCACCACGACCCGGAAGAGGGTCTGCCGGCTGCTCGCCCCGTCGACCCGGGCGGCCTCGAAGAGTTCGGTGGGGATGGCCTGCAGACCCGCCAGGAAGATCAGGGCGTTGTAGCCGACCCACCGCCAGATGATCATGATGGAGATCGCCGACTTGATGCCGAGGGAGGAGGTCAGCCAGCTGACGCCGTCGACCCCGATCGCCTTGAGCATCGAGTTGGCCAGGCCCGCCTGGGCGAAGACCGAGCCGAAGACGATGGTCATGGCGACCATCGAGGTGACGTTGGGGATGAAGTACGCCACCCGGTAGGCGGCCGCGTAGCGCACCTGCGAGTGCAGCAGGAAGGCGAGGACCAGGGCCAGGAACAGCATCGGCACCGTGGACAGGAACCAGATCTCGAAGGTGTTGAGGATCGAGTGCCAGAACACCGAGTCATGGAGCAGCCAGGAGTACTGCTGCAGGCCGACGAAGCGCATGTCCCCGATGCCGTCCCAGTCCTGGAAGGACAGGTAGAGGGAGAAGAACACGGGGAAGGCGCCGAAGACGGCGAAGAGGACGTAGTACGGGGAGATGGCGAGGTACGGCGGAAGATGGCGCCGCCACCGGCCGCGCGGGGCGTCGGCGCGAGCACGGCGGCCGCCCGCCTCGTCGCCGCTGCCGGCCGCGGGGACCTCCGCTGTTCCTGCGACTGTGGCCACGTCAGCTCACCCCCAGGTGGGACAGCGCGGTTTCGCAGGCGTTCATGGCGTCCCGCCAGGCCTTGTCGGGGTTCTTGCCGAGCGTTTCCACGTTGGTCAACTCCTGGAAGACGGGAGTGTTGGCGGTGTCCTCGTAGGGGCTGAAGAAGATGACCGGGGCCTTCTCGGCGGCCGGGCCGAAGACGTCGACGGGGATCTGACCACCGAAGAAGCGGTCGGGTTTCCGCATCGCCGGCTTGGTGTAGACGGCCGGCGTGGTGGGGAACAGCGCCATCTCCTGATAGCTCTTCAGCTGGTTCGCGGGCCCGACCATCCACTTCAGGAAGGCGAACGCCCCTTCCGGGTCACGGCAGTAGCGGGTGATGGTCACGTACGAGCCGCCGTAGTTGGCCGGCCCGTCGGGCATCGCGGTCAGCCGCCAGTCCCCGGAGGTCTTCGGCGCCACGTCCTTGAGGCCGTTGATGGCCCATACCGCGTTGATCATCGTGGCGATCCGGCCACGGCTCATGGCCGCGTTGTAGTCGGGCGTGGCGTCCAAGACCCTGGCGCTCAGCCGCTGACGGTAGGCTTCCACCGCCAAGTCCCAGGCGTGCTTGACGTGTTCCTGGTCGCCGATGAAGCGGTTGTCGGCGTCCACGAACTGTTTCGGGCTCTGGTACAGGGCCATCCGGAAGACGTAGGCGATCTGGGAGACCAGATACGGGTTGCCGGGCGCCTTGGCCTTGAGAGTCCGTCCGACCGCGAGGTACTTCTCCCAGGTCGAGGTGGCCTCCGCGACGTCCCCCGGCTCGGTGGGCAGTCCGGCCTTCTCGAAGAGGTCCCTCCGGTAGTAGAGCGCGGTGGGGCCCGCGTCGAGCGGGAAGCCGACCAGCCGGCCGGACGGGCTGGTGCCGCTCTTCCACTTCCAGTCCAGGTACTGGTCCTCGAGGGCCCCCGCGCCGAGGTCTTTCAGATCCAGGAACTCGTGCTCGTCCGGGAAGAACACCGCGACGCTGGAATTCACGCAGGCCAGGTCAGGCACATAGGCGCGGGCGGCCAGGCTGGTGAGCAGCTTCGACTCGTACTCGCCGGCGATCGGCGAACCCTTCACCTTCAGTCCGGGCACACCGGGCACTCCGCGCGCGGCGGTGGCGAGCAGCTTGTCGCTCAACGCTCCGTTCCAGTACCAGAGGCCGAGATGGTCGGTGCCCGCCGAGACCGAGCCATTGGCGGCCCCGCATCCCGACAGGCCCAGCAGAGCGGCGCCCGCGCCGCCCAGGGAGGCCCCCAGCAGGCCTCTGCGGGACATCGTTCGGTGTTCCATGGGCGCGCACTCGCTTTCCGGGGGCGGCTCGGCCAGGACAGGGCGCTGCCGCGGGCCCGTTTACGTGAGGGGGGAGGCATGACAACGATGTCGACAGAAGGTCCCGGGCTCTGGCCGACAGCGTCTGGGGGTCCGTGAGCGTTCACGTGAACGTTGCCGTCGAGTATCGGGGTGGCCGAAAACCAGTGTCAAGGGACGTACACCGTCGATGTGTTGGCGCGCTCCGACGGTGCGTACGGGGTCAGCCGGGAGCAGGCGAGGTCAGGCGGACGCCCGTACCACCAGTTCGGGAAGCACCCACGCGTCCGCGCCGCTGAGCGGCTTCTGGCCCGCCCGCAGCCGGGCCACCTGCTCGACGGCCAGCCGTCCCAGCTGTCGTTTGTCGAGGTGCAGGGTGGTCAGGGCGGGCTCCACCAGCTCCCCCAGCGAGAGTCCGTCGAAGCCCATGACGGCCAGGTCGTCGGGCAGCCGCCGGCCGCGGCGCCGGGCGGCGCGCATCGCGCCGATGGCGATCAGGTCGTTGAAGCCGAAGACCGCGGTGATCTCGGGCTTGGCGTCCAGCAGTCGCGCCATGCCCGCCTCGCCGCCCGCGACGCTGTGCTCGGGGCACAACACGATCCAGCTCTCGTCGACGGGAAGGCCGTGCCGCCGCACCTGGGCCAGGAAGGCCTCCCGCCGAGGGCCGGGGGCGTCGAGCCGGTTGCCGTCCAGCATGCCGATCCTGCGGTGCCCCGCGCGGACCAGATGGCCGATGCCCTGCTCCAGGCCGGCGGCGGCGTCGATACCCACGGCCGCGAACCGGGTCTGCTGCGGGCCGCGCTCCAGCAGCACCAGCGGCACCCCGCCGAGGTGCCGGGCCAGGACGTCGTCCTCGTTCTTGAAGTAGCCCACGACCGCGTCCACCTGATGGGACAGCACGTCGAGCGTCTCGCGCTCCCTGGCGTCGTCGGTGCGGGAGTCCCACACCACCACCTGCCACCCGCGCTGCTCGGCGGCCTCCAGCACACCGGCGGCCACCTCGGGGAAGAACGGGTTCATCAGGTCCGGGATCACCAGGCCCGCCGTCACCGCCCCTTTGCGGACGAGACCCCGGGCGAACCGGCTCGGCCGGTAGTCCAGCAGGCGGGCCGCCTCCAGCACCCGCTCCTTCGTGGCCGGGTCGATCTCGCCCTTGTCGTTGACCGCCCGGGAGACCGTCTGGCGCGACACTCCGGCCAGCCGGGCGACGTCGTGGATCGTGGCCCGGCGGCGGGGGCCGTCAGGCTGGTCGGTACGCGGCTCCCGCTGCTGGTTGTCGGCCCACACGCTGTGCACTGTATCCGGCCACCGCGGCACGGGGTGCCGGGTGGACGCGACGTAGAGGTAAGGGGGTGCCCTTTGGATCATCGCCTGGACGAGCGCGCGGTAGGTGTTCCAGACCGCGCGCTGTACGCGTTCTAGACCACCGCGCTGTACGCGTTGAGCGCGGGCTGTCCGCCCAGGTGGGCATAGAGCACGGTGGAGTCCCTGCCGATCTCGCCGCGCGCCACCAGGTCGATCATCCCGGCCATCGACTTCCCCTCGTACACGGGATCGGTGACCATGCCCTCGGTGCGGGCCGCGAGGCGCATCGCGTCGAGGGTCGTCTCGTCCGGGACGCCGTACGTGCCCGCGTGGTACCGCTCGTCCAGCTCGACGTCCGCCTCGGTCAGCTCCTTGCGTACGCCGATGAGTTGGCCGGTGCGGTGGGCGATCCGGGCGATCTGCTCGCGGGTGCGGCCGGGCGCCGCCGAGGCGTCGATGCCGAGCACCCGCCGGGGGCGGCCGCCCGCCTCCTCCAGGGCGGCGAATCCGGCGACCATGCCCGCCTGGGTCGAGCCGGTCACGGAACACACCACGACCGTGTCGAAGAAGACGCCCAACTCCCGCTCCTGCTCGGCGACTTCGTACGCCCACCCGGCGAAGCCGAGCCCGCCGAGGGGGTGATCGGAGGCCCCGGCCGGAATGGCGTACGGCTTGCCGCCCGCCTCCTCGACCTCCCTGAGCGCCTGTTCCCAGCTCTCCTTGAAGCCGATCCCGAAGCCGGCCCTTACGAGGCGTACGTCGGCGCCGGCCAGCCGGCTGATCAGGATGTTGCCCACCTTGTCGTACACGGCGTCGGGCCACTCCACCCAACTCTCCTGCACCAGCACACACTTGAGCCCGGCGCGGGCGGCGCAGGCGGCGACCTGGCGGGTGTGGTTGGACTGCACCCCGCCGATCGAGACGAGCGTGTCGCAGCCCTGCGCGAGCGCGTCGGCGACCAGGTACTCCAGCTTGCGGGTCTTGTTCCCGCCGTACGCGATGCCTGAGTTGCAGTCCTCGCGCTTGGCCCACAGGGAGGCGCCGCCGACGTGCTCGGTGAGCCGCTCCAGCGGGTGCACGGGCGACGGCCCGAAGAGGAGGGGGTAACGCTCGTAGGAAGCAAGGGACATGGGAGTCCTCCCTGGGTCAGTGGGCCTCTTCGTCGGCGAGCGCGTCCATGTCGGCCAGGCTGCGCCAGATCTCCGCGGTGACGCGGACCGCCTCGTCCACGTCACCGGCGGCGCAGGCCTCGATCAGCCGCTCGTGCAGCCCGGTCGAACGGCAGTTGCCGCCCTCACCGAAGCGCCGTCGCTCCAGTCGGCGGATGAGCGGGGTGTAGCGGGTGATGGTGGCGGCGGACGCGCGGTTGCCGCTGACACGGACGAGCACGTCGTGCAGTTCGTCGTCGGCGCGGAGCGCGGTGTCCACGTCGCCCGCCCGAACGGCCTGGGCGAACCGCTCGTTGGCCGCGCGCATCGCCTCGACGTCCGCGGCGAACAGCCGGGGCACGGCGACCCGCGTCGCGAGTTCGTGCATGGCACCGACCACGGCCGCCGCGTCCCGCACGTCGGAGGCCACGACGGGGGTCACTCGGGTGTAGCTCTGCGGCTTGCTCTCCAGCAGACCTTCGTCCACGAGCCGGGAGAAGGCCTCGCGCACGGGAGCCCGGGACAGCCCGAGCCGCTCCGCGAGCTCGGCATCCCGCACCACCGCACCGGGCTCGATCTCCCCGGCCACGATGGCATCCCGGATCGCTTCGTAGGCGCGGTCCCTGAGCAGGGTGCGGCGCACGGGTCGTATGGCCTCCACAAATTGAAATGTTAGATGTCAATCGTCGGCACACACAAGGCCGCATTGCGGAACGACGGCGCGATCACTCGATCCCGAGGGGCCCCACGCCCAGGTCCTCACGCATGACGCGACGCATCTGAGCCATGGCCGTACGCCGCTGCGCTATCAGCGGAGCTTCCTCGGCGGAGCCGACAGCCACCCCCTGGGCGTATGCGTCGCGTATCGCGCGCAGGCTGTGGAACGCCTCGTTCCCGGCCGCCACCACCTGCGGCGGGCCCACGAGCCAGAGGCGTTCACTTGCTGTGTAGATGCCAGTGCCACGGACGGCTTCCCGCACGGCCGCGTCACGCGCCGACTCGGACATGTGATCGCCCAAGGCGACGGCCCGTATCTCTTCACCTGCGGCTTTGAGGGCGGAAACGAACTCGGTGTAAACCTCGCGCCGTGCTTCCAGCGCGTGCCTGACCTCCTCCCGCTGCCACCGGTTGCGATCGGCGATCAGAGTGGCTGTGATGCCGATGACGGCGCCGGACAGTGTGGAGAGCAGGGGCATCCAGTCCATGGGCCGCAGCTTGTCCGATCCAGTGCGCCGACACCAGTGGCTCGCGCTGCGGGCCCCTGTCCTCACCGAGTTCCGTTCCTGGGGTTCTCGTACGGCGATGACAGTTCGGCCTGAAGTGTCATCGCCGGGGGGCGACTTCGGGCTCGGCCGCGAGGGGCGCTTCGACGGGAGGCTCGGGCGCCTCGCCCGGGGCTCAGGCCTCGCGAGAGGCGTACGCGACGAAGACGGCCCAGGCGTCGGCGGGGACAACGAAGTGGGGGCTTCCAGGGCCGAGCTTCGAGTCTCGGATGTGGATGGTGTGAGGGCTGGAGTTGCTTCGGCTGCAAGCGACTTCGAGGCAGGCGCTGCCCGATGAATCGCTGTAGCTGGACTTGAACCACGACAGCTCGGCGCTCATAGCTCCTCCGCCAACTTCCTGATGAACCGGGCAGACTCTTCAACGCTAAGCGCCTGCATGCGGATCATGCCATGCCGCTGAGTGAGGATGCTGAGCTTGTCCCCGCTGCCATACAGCGCACCCGTCTCTTGCCCGTCGGCGAATGCGTACTGCTCGTGGTCGGCGGTCTCCACCAGTACGATCGGCCCGCTGAGCGCTGCCGCTGGGGCAGACTTGAACGGCAGCACCTGGATCGAGACGTTGCGCTGCTGCCCCACCTCCAACAGGTGCTCAAGCTGCCTGCGCATTGCTCCTTCGTCGCCGACTACGGCACGCAGTGCGGCTTCATGGAGGACAAAGCTGAAGAGCGCGAGTGGCTTACGGGTCAGCTTCTCCTGTCGCTTGAGCCTCGCGGCGACCCGCTCCGCCACCGTTTCCTCATCAAGCGGCGGGCAGTCGTTGCTGATCAACTCCCGTGCGTACTCCTCCGTCTGCAGCAGCCCCGGAATCAGCATCGTCTCGTACCACTGCACCGTGATCGCCTCGGCCTCCACCAGCACGTACTGCTGCGTCCGCTGAGGAAACGGCTCCGGCTTCAGAAACTCATGCGCCGCCATCAACTTGCCCCGCGCCCGGCACAGTTGATCCGCAACCTGCAACAACCTCAGCGTCGGCCTGCGCCTCCCGCACTCCATCGACTTGACGTACTCATAGTCGTACCCGGCCTCCCCTGCCAGCTCCTGCCGACTGACCCCCGCCTCCTCCCGCCACAACTTGATCTGCCCACCGCAGTACCGCCAGTTCTGCTGCGCCTGCTGCGACTCCCCGGAAGCCACGCATCCACCCGCCTCCCGCTGCCACACCGTGTACAACCACGCTGTGTACCCACTCCGCCACTCCCCGAGGCTACGCACCAAGCACCAGCCTGATCACCGCAAATGACGGAGAATCACACGCAAGGAATAGCGCACGCATGCCCAAGAACCGCGACGACGCCGGGCACATCGAAGACGTCGAATGGCACCTGCCCCGCCACGCCCGCAGTGTCGGCCGGGCCCGCGCCCTCCTCCGCGAACAGGCCACCGCGTGGAAGCTCCCGGACGAGATGGCGGAGACGGCCGTACTGCTGCTCAGCGAGCTGATGACGAACGCCTACCGCCACGCGAAGGTCTCCCCCGGCCACGAGATCCGGACCCGCTGCGTCCTGGACGCCGGCCGCCTCCGCGTGTCCGTGGCGGACGCGAACGACACGCTCCCGGCACTCCGGGAGGCAACACCGGCCGACGATTCCGGCCGGGGCCTGCCCCTGGTGGCGACGCTGGCGGACGAGTGGGGCGCGGAACGTCGTGCCGGCGGTATCGGCAAGACGGTCTGGTTCACGCTCCGCAGCGGAGTACAGCCATGAGCTCTTGTTGCCGCGTGGGCCGTTGTGCTCGTTCTAGGCTCAGCGCATGAAGAGCACCGTGCGGTCGGCATCCGAGGGCGACCTCACAGCACTGCTGTCTACAGCGAGTTGAACCCGGACGATGCTCCGCTGCCCCAGGTGTCTGCAGATGCCATCTGGGCAGCGATATCGGGGCAGCAGGGACGAACCATCCTAGTAGCCGACGACCCAGGGGAGATCGTGAGCCGACCGCTTCTGTTTCTCGACGTGGACGGACCACTCAACCCCTATGCGGCCAAGCCGGAAAAGCGCCCCGGCGGATACACCACACTCAGAGTGCCCCAGGACAGCGGGGCGGCAGTGGCACACGGAGGACGGTTGGCCCGGCAGCGCCCGCTGCGGGTCTGGCTCAACCCAGAGCACGGTCGAGCCCTGCTCCGGCTCGGCTACGAGCTGTGCTGGGCCACCACATGGATGGACGACGCCAATCGGTGGATCGGCCCAGCGCTCGAACTTCCCGAAATCCCCTTCGTCGACTTCGGCGACGCCTTGTTCCAAGAACGCCCAGACGGGGTGCACTGGAAGACCGGCCCACTGGTGGACTACGCCAACGGCCGCCCCTTCGCCTGGGTGGACGACGAGCAAAGCGATCTGGACCAGGCGTACGTGGCTGCCCACCACCGAGGGCCCGCGCTTCTGCACCATGTCAATCCGCGGATCGGTCTGCGGGAGGACGACTTCCGCACGCTCACCAAGTTCGCCCGATCCCTCGACACGTCACAAGCCACTGGGTGAGCCCACCGGCGGACCATCACCCTGCGGCGGCCCACCCCGGGACCGTCGGCAGCACCTTCTCGGCAACGCGGAGCAGCACCGCGTCGTCCGGCACCCCGCCGTCCCCCAGAAGTGCGGCGGACCCGGCCACCGGAAGACGGTCGTAGGTGGCCGACAGCGTCACGGTGTACGTCTCGAACTCGACCTGGGCGGACGGAGTGGGGATCTCCTTGCCGCCGGCAAGCTTGACGGAGCCGCCGCTGCCGCCGGCGGTCTTCGCGGTCTCCCCCGGCGTGCCCAGCAGCTCAGCGAGGTCGGGACGGTTCAGCGCCTCGCACAGTTGCTCCCCGGAGACACGACGAGACGCCTTCTCGGGCTCCCCGCCCGAGCACGTGGCAGGCGGCGGGTCATTGTCTGAGGAGGACGTCTCCCCAAGCGTCCACAGACCGACACCGAGTGCCGCCACGAAGGGGTTGACTTCGGAGTCGGGGGTGGCGTGGCGCGAAAGCGCCCTTTGAGCGAAAGTCACAGGCGATCTCACACCGCGCAAGCGCACGAGACTGTGGCCCGCACCAAAGTGCGGGCCACAGTCACCCCCGTCGTCCCCCGTCCTCACACGGCCCACGGCCAGTCCGCGTCCCGCGCGGCCTCCAGCAGCGGGACCATCCGGAAAGCCGCGTCCGAGAGGCCCCCGAAGGTGTGCCGGTTTCCCTGCCCCGACGGGCCGTGGCCCGCCCGGTAGCCGGCCAGGTTCCAGGTGTAGACCGGCACGTGTGCCGGGACCTGCTCGGTCGGGTCGCCGTGGTGGCTGTACGCGTACTGCTCGTCCGTGACGATCAGCACCCGGTCGTGCTTCGCGTAGTGGCGGCGCACCGCCTCGGTGGTGTTGGTGCCGCCGAGGTCACCGAACCGCTCGAGCACCTTCAGCACCGACTCGCCCTTGCGGAACCGCACGCGGTTGCTCGTGGTACCGAACTCGACGAGATCCGCGTCGGCCGCCCGCAGCGCGAGCGCCGTACCGAAGATCGCCGCGGCGTCCGCCCGGGTCAGCTCCGAGCGGTCGGACAGCCGCGAGTAGAACATCGAGCCCGAGCGGTCGACGAGCACCAGCGTCCGTCCGGGCAGCGCCGGCACGTTGGCCAGCGAGTGGCCGAGTGCCTGCTCCAGCGGGTACGACCAGCGCAGCGAGGGCGCGTGCTGGTACGCGGCGAGGTAGCGGAACGGGAACTGCCGCGAGCGAGCGACCTCCGCCGGGTCGCTGATCTTCGCGGCGACCTGGGCCGCCACCTCGTCCGAGACACCCGCCTCGTCGAAGTTCCGCAGGTTACGAACCAGCGCCATGGCGCCCATGGACGGGATCACGGCCTCCCAGGCCGCCTTGTCCATCGGCCCCTGCAGCCAGCCGGCCAGCGCCTCCCAGGTCATGCCCGCGTCCGCCAGGCGCTGTGCGCCGTGCGCTCCGGTCACGACCTTGCGCCGCTTGGCGGGCCGCAGGGCCATCAGGTCACGGTGGGCCGTGAGGACGGGCAGCGACTTGGGCACGACGGCCGTGTCCGGGTTGTGCCGCCGGTCGAGGGCGTACTGGAACAGGTCCCCCTGCCACGGCTTCTCCGGGTCCGGCGCCGCGTGCACGAGGTTGAGGATGTCGCCGAAGCGGTAGCCCTTGGACGCGGTGTCGTACTTCAGCAGCGACTTGGCGCTGTAGAGCCGGCGCACGGCGTCGGCAATGCCCCGCTTCACGGGCTTGGGGACGGCACGGCCGTACGTCGAGGTCCAGTACGCCAGCAGCTCACCGGGCTCGTCGGGGCGCCGCAGCACGGAGGCGATGACCTGCCGGTTCGTCGGTCCGTCCGTCGCGCCCGCGTCGAGGCGCGCCTTCACGTACTCGGCGGCGCCCACGATCGAGGCCGTCCGCAGGTTGCCCTCGCCACGCAGCCAGCCGAGCAGACCCGCGGTCCACGCCGGGTCCTCGACAGCGAGCCTGCGTACGAGCGCGGCGAACCGGTCGTCGCGATCGGTACCGCTCTCGTAAAAGGTCTTCTGCGCCACGAAGTTGGCGATCGAGAGCAGGAAGAGCTCCGACCGCTCGTCCCGCTCGCGACCGCGGCCGCCCTCGTACGTACGGAGCACGCGGCCCGTCGACGTCACGCGGGACACCGGCTGCGCCCTGGCTGCCCGCATGTTGAATCGCGCCATGATGAATTCCCCCGAATTCGTTGCTGTTTCGGAGGGAGGCACGGCAAATGGAGGGTGACCGAGAAGAGAGGTCGGCGACGGTTTTTCAGAACCAGAGGAATTGGTTGGGAAGTATCCGCAGCCTGCACACCGGGCACCCGCCATAAGCTGCGCCTCCCGAGATCAAGTCGGCGGCGGCCCGCAATTCGACCCAAACGAAGTAGCCGCTGCCTGCGCACCGGGAGGTGCGTGAAGTTGTGGTGTCCAGAGTTCAAGGCCGGCGGAACCGACGTAGGTGCTCTAACCCCTGAGCTACACCGGCGCGTTGTACCGGTGGCGGGACTCGAACCCGCGGCCGCCCCATTATCAGTGGAAGTAGGTCCTGCCTTCGCACCTGGACATGCATCACTTTAGGAGGCGTACCGCGGGGTGAGCGACTGAATTTATTACCCGCGCTGCTGGCGCTGCCACGGTCCCGTGATGGCGAGCATGATGCCGGGCACCTGGATGTTGGCGTACAGGGTCTTTCCGTCGGGCGAGAAGGTGACCCCCGTGAACTCGCTGTACTCCGGCGCCTCTTCGGTGCCGATGTTCAGGTCGTTGCGGGCGATGGGGTACGTACGGCCGCTGTCGGTGGCCCCGAACAGGTGCTGGATGCCCTCGCCGTCCTCGGCGAGGATCAGGCCGCCGTACGGGGAGACAGTGATGTTGTCGGGGCCGTCAAGGGCGCCGTCCTTGGCGGGGTCCGGGTTCACGCCGAGGAGGACCTTCAGGGTCAGGGTGCGGCGCGTGGGGTCGTAGAACCAGACCTGGCCATCGTGTTGGACGGGGCTTTCCGCACGGGCGTACGAGGAGACGATGTACGCGCCGCCGTCGCCCCACCACATGCCTTCGAGCTTGCGGGCGCGGGTGACCTCGCCCTCGGCGAACTGCTTGCGCACCGCGACCGTCTTGGCGTCACGGTCCGGTACGTCGATCCAGTCGACGCCGTACACGGTGCCGATCTTCGTGGCGCGGGACAGGTCGTCGACGTAACGACCGCCGGCGTCGTAGCACGTGGGAGCCTGGAGGACACCCGCGTCGTCGGCGAGGCCACGGAACTTGCCGGGGCCGTACTGGAATCCCTTCGGCGGGGTCCAGCGGTAGAACAGGCCGTTGGGACCGGCGGCGTCCTCGGTGAGGTAGGCGTGGCCGCGCTTGGGGTCGATGACGACGGCCTCGTGGTCGTAACGGCCGAAGAACTTCAGGGGCTCGGGGTCGCGGTTGGCGCCGTGGTCGATGGGGTCGACCTCGAAGACGTAGCCGTGGTCCTTGGTCATGCCGTTCACGCCGGCCCGGTCGGAGTTCTCCTCACAGGTGAGCCAGGTGCCCCAAGGCGTGCTGCCGCCCGCGCAGTTGGTGGAGGTACCGGCGATTCCGACCCACTCGGCGACATGTCCGTCGGGGCGCACCTCGACGACCGTGCAGCCGCCGGACGCGGCCGGGTCGTAGACGAGGCCCTCGGTGAGCGGCACGGGGTACTTCCAGTTGGCGCGCGGGCCCTTGAGCTCGTGGTTGTTGACGAGGAGGGTCGTGCCGCGCGGGCCCGCGAAGGTGGCAGTGCCGTCGTGGTTGGACGGGGTGATCTCGCCGGACTCCAGCTTGGTCTTGCCGCTGTAGGTGATGACGCGGTACGAGAAACCGGCGGGCAGCGCGAGGATGCCCTGGGGGTCGGGGAGGAGCGGGCCGTAGCCGACCCCGCCGCCCTGCACTTCCGGGTCGTCGCCCGTGGTCTCGGTGTCCTGGGACGCGAGAGCACCGGGCGCGGTGGCGAAGGCGCCGACGCTGCCGACCAGCGCGACACCGGCGCCGGTGATCGCTGAGCGTCTGGCGAAGTCCCTGCGAGTGAGCGACATGCTGTCTCCTGTGACAGTGGAGTGGGACCGTGGCGGTGGAGGGTGGCCGGTGGGCGGAGTGAGCCTCAGGCGACACGGTTGCGCTCATGCCTGAACGCCCGCTGAACACGAGCCGACGTTCCGGGGCCCCCTTCCGTAAACCCGTTCGGATCGGCACGCCGGATCCGTTCGCGTCCGCGCCCGTCCGGGCCAACGGTGCACCCGTACGGCCCAGCAAACCTGGCGTCCGAACGGACGGCCGGAAGAATCTTCGTAAAATAGACACCACCGAACTGCACTACTCCTGGGAGGCGAGCCGCAGTGGACGCACGTCAGGCGCGCCGCCTCCATGAAGACCGGCTGATGGCCATGGCCAACGTGACCGGAATCGGAATCGGAGAGGACGAGAGCTCGGGTGAGGACGTGATCGTCGTCTTCGTCACCCACAAGGTCCCCCGCGACCGCCTCCGCCCCGAGGACGTGATCCCGGACGACCTCGAGGGTGTGCCGGTACGGGTGCTTGCGATGGGCGAGGACGCGGGGCTGAACGAGTCCTAGTCGCCCCCCGGCGCGCCCCGTAAGGGGCGCGGGGAACCGCGCGACCAGCCACACACGACCCGCAGCCGAAACACCACCCGGGGACGGAGTCCGGGGCGGAGCCCCGGCGGGGTCGAAGGGGCGGAGCCCCTGGGGATGATGGGTGTCCCCCTGCTCTCAGCCTCCTTGTTGCGACCGGGCCTTGAACGCCGCCTTGCGGGCCTGCTTGGCGACCTTCTTGTCCGGGTGGAGCCGGCCCATGGCCTCGAGGACGTCCGGGGTGGCCGGGTGGTCGACGCGCCAGGCGGCGGTGAAGAAGCTGCTGTGCTGGGCCGCGAGCCCCTCGACGAGGGCGCGGAGTTCCTCCGAGTTGCCCTCCGCCGCCAGCTGGGCGGCGATCGTGTCGACGGTCAGCCAGAAGACCATGTCCTCGGACGGCGCGGGCACGTCCGGGGCACCCCGCTCCGTGAGCCACACCCGGGCGAGTCCGCCCAGCTCGGCGTCGTCGAGCACCTCGCGCAGCGCCGGCGAGGCTTCCGTGCCGACCAGCGACAGGGCCTGCTGGCAGCGCAGCCGCCGCAGCGGGGCGCCCGCGTCCAGGCCACGGGCCGCGGCGAGCAACTCCCGTGCGGCTTCGAGGGGTTCGCGCCGGGCGAGCCACTGCTCGGTCTCGGCCTGAGCGGCCGCGGGCGGAAACGTGGACGTGCCGTCGAGCAGTACGTCCGCGCCCTTGTCCGCCAGGTCCCCCACCGCGGGCGCCACGAGCCCCGCCTCCAGCAGCCGGGCCCGGATGCCGTACAGCCCGAGCGGGGTGAGCCGCACCATCCCGTACCGCGAGACGTCCGTGTCGTCGACCGGCGACGCGGGTTCCTCGTCGGCGTCGGCCATCAGCGCCTCGTCGACGGGCTGGAAGTCGACGAGCCCGGTGGGCTCCAGGAGCCGGAACTGGTCGTCGAGGCGCATCATCGCGTCCGACACCTGCTCCAGGACGTCGTTGGTGGGCTCTCCCATGTCGTCCGGCACGATCATCGACGCGGCGAGCGCGGGCAGCGGCACCGGCTCGTCGCCGGGGCCGTCCTCGTTGACGGTCAGCAGGTAGAGGTTGCCGAGCACGCCGTCGAGGAACTCGGCCTCCGCCTCGGGGTCCCAGTCGAGCTCGGAGAGGTCGATCTCGCCGTCGCCGTCCATGGCGTCCACGAGATCGTCGAGATCGGGCACGCTCGCGTCGGCGAGCGCCGTCTCCAGTGCGGAGAGCCACAGGGCCAGTACGTCCCGCGGCGCCCCGGAGGTGACGAGCTCCAGGTCCGCGCCCGCGGTGACCGTCCCCTCCTCCTCGTCCACGACGTCGACGAGACCGGTGTCGACGGCCACCCGCCACGCCTCACTCGCGAAGGCGGCGGCGTCCTCACCTTCGAGGCCGAGTTCCCGAGCCGCTCCCGGCAACTGCTCCTCGACGAGTTCGCCACCGGCTCCGACCCGGGTGTCCGGGCCGGCCCAGCGGGCGAGTCGCACGGCACGCGCGAGCAGAGGCGCGGCGAGCGCGTCGCGCGCGAGCTCCGCTTCGGAGCGCAGCCGCACCGGCGGCAGGGGGGAGCTGTCTGACATCGGCTGGTTCTCCTCGGGACGTACACGGGTCCACGGGACGTCCCGGACATCGCGTACCGGCCGCCCCGGAAATGCAGCTTCAGCCTAGACGGATTTCCACCCATGCCGCCCAGTTCATGAACCTGTCAGAAGTAAGTAACCCGGGAAACCTTGACAACTGCCCTGGCCACACACGAGATTGACGCGCGTAGAAACTCCCGGGTAGCTCCCCCATGGCTACCCGGGCAGATTTCTACGCGCGTCGCCACCGCCGCACCGGTTGTGTGTCTCTGCTGCTCCATCTTTCGTCCCGGCGCCCACGTACGTTCCGGAGTGATCCCGTTGCCGAGCAAGTCTTCCGCGCGCACAGCCGCGCTCACCGTCGCCGCCATCTGTTCCACGGTCTCCGCCGTGGTGTTCACCGCACCCGCCCAGGCGGACGCCGTGGCCGTCCACGACATCCAGGGCGGCACCCGGATATCCCCGCTCGCGGGCCAGCAGGTCACGGACGTGACCGGCATCGTGACGGGTGTACGAACCTACGGTTCGTCCCGGGGCTTCTGGCTCCAGGACCCGGCCGCGGACGACAGCCCGGCCACCAGTGAGGGCATCTTCGTCTTCACCGGCTCCACGCCGACCGTGGCCGTCGGGGACTCGGTGAAGGTCTCGGGCACGGTCACGGAGTTCGTGCCGGGCGGTACCTCCTCGGGCAACCAGTCGGTCACGGAGATCACCAAGCCGACGGTGGCGGTGGTGTCGAGCGGCAACGCGCTGCCGGCGGCCACGGTCATCAACAGCCGTTCCGTACCGGACGCGTACACGCCCGCGGGCGACGCGGCCGCGAAGGGTTCCGTCAACGGGCTCGCCCTGCAGCCGAAGAAGTACGCCCTCGACTTCTACGAGTCCCTCGAGGGCATGAACGTCAAGATCGGTTCGTCCCGCGTGGTCACCGCGACCGACCCGTTCTCCGAGCTGTGGGTGACGGTGAAGCCGTACGAGAACCCGAACCGCCGCGGCGGCACCGTCTACGGCTCGTACAGCTCGCAGAACACCGGCCGGCTGCAGATCCAGTCGCTGATCCCGACCGCCACGCAGCCGTTCCCGACGGCGAACGTCGGCGACACCCTCGAGGGCACCACCGAGGGCCCGCTCGACTACACCCAGTTCGGCGGCTACACGCTGACCGCCCGCACCCTGGGCACGGTCGCGGATGGCGGCCTGAAGCGCGAGACGACCCGCAAGCAGGCGCGCGACGAGCTGGCGGTGGCCACGTACAACGTCGAGAACCTCGACCCGACGGACGACTCCTTCGCCGACCACGCGGCCGCGATCGTGAACAACCTGCGGTCGCCCGACATCGTGTCCCTGGAGGAGATCCAGGACAACAACGGCGCGAAGAACGACGGCACGGTCGCCGCCGACCAGACCATGCGGAAGCTGGTCGACGCGATCGTTGCGGCGGGCGGCCCGGCGTACGACTGGCGGTCCATCGACCCGGTCGACCTCGCGGACGGCGGCGAGCCGGGCGGCAACATCCGGCAGGTGTTCCTCTTCAACCCGGCGCGCGTCTCCTTCACCGACCGGGCCGGCGGTGACGCGACGACCGCCGTGGGCGTCACGAAGGCGAACGGCAAGGCACGCCTGACCCTGTCCCCGGGGCGTATCGACCCGGCGGACGAGGCGTGGAAGAACAGCCGCAAGCCGCTGGCGGGCGAGTTCGTCTTCCGCGGCAAGACGGTGTTCGTCATCGCGAACCACTTCTCGTCGAAGGGCGGCGACCAGGCGCTGCACTCCCAGTACCAGCCGCCGGCCCGCTCCTCGGAGACCCAGCGCCACCTCCAGGCGACCGCGGTGAACGCCTTCGTCAAGGACATCCTCGCGGCGCAGAAGAGCGCGGACGTCGTCACGCTCGGCGACATGAACGACTTCGAGTTCTCCGAGACGACGAGACTCCTGGAGAACGACGGCGCTCTCTGGTCGGCCGTCAAGTCCCTTCCGAAGAGCGAGCGTTACAGCTATGACTTCCAGGGCAACAGCCAGGTCCTCGACCAGATCCTGATCAGCCCGTCGATCCGCAGGGACTGCGACTTCGGCTACGACAGCGTCCACATCAACGCCGAGTTCGCCGACCAGATCAGTGACCATGACCCGCAGGTGCTGCGCTTCGAGCCGTAGTGCCGTAAGTGCCGTAGTTCCTGCGCGCGGACGAGCCCGGCCCCGTCGTCCGGGGGGCCGGGCTCGTTCCCTGCTCGCTCGCTCTCGAATGCGCGGGCGCGGGCTCAGGCGCCGAACACCCCGTTCAGCCAGCCCTGCCAGGCGAGTTCGTTGCGCTTGGCGTCGGCGTCCGGGGCGAAGTCGTGGATGCTGACGCCGACCATGTAGCCCCAGTGGTTGCGGCCGAAGAAGCGGATGAGCGCGGTGTCGGTGCGCAGTCCGATGAAGTACGGGTTGCGGTAGTCGACCACGGCGTCGAGGGGCTGCCCTTTGGGGCCCTGTGCCTGGACACGAGCGACCTCGCTGGTGTCGTCCGCGAGGCCGAGCGCCCGGACGACGGCGGCGAACCCATCCGACGCCTTGGACGCCTCAGGCCCGTCGAACGTGGCGAAGGCGACCGGTCGGCCGTCGAAGTGCGTCAGGTACTGGCGCAGGGTGTGCAGGTAGAAGTCGGTGTGCTTGCTCGCGCCGTCGTACTGGTTGTCCCAGTCGTCGACGAAGATGCCGCTGTGCACGTACCGCACCCAGGCGCGGCGGCCCTCGTCGCGCGGCTCGATGGTGTAGTCGAGCTGGTTGAGGGTCTGCTCGGAGATGCCCTCGACGTCCTCGACGCGGTTGGTGTACCGGTGCGGCGGGTCCCAGGCGGTCACGGTGGACCCGAAGGGGCCCTTGCCGCCCTCGCGCGGCTCGGGGGCCTCCATCGGCCACAGCCAGCCGCCTGTGCCGCTGGTGACGGCATCCCACACCTGCTCGGGCGTGGCATCGACCTCGAACTCGCTGGTGATCTCGAATTCCTTGGACATGTTGGGCTCCTGTGCGTCAAGACAGCGTGTCATTGGGGGAGTTCGGGGGCCTCTGGCTGCGTGACCCGGGGCTGGTCGGCCTGGGGCTCGTCGGCCTGGGGTTTGACCGTGGGGTGGACGGCGACGACGATCCGGTGGCTGCGGCCCCCCTCGGCGTCGGGCGCGTCGTACTTGCGGATGAGCGCGCTCACGCCCGCCGTCAGTTCCTCGATGAAAGCGGCCCGGTCCGCGGCCGAGGCGAAACGCACCTCGCCGTCGAGCGCGTACGTCGCCAGCCGCTTGCGGGCCTTGGCCGCACCCGTGATGAGCGAACCGACGTCCCGGACCAGCCGGGCGCCGAGCGCCAGCAGCCAGCGCGCCGAGAGTTGGTCCCGGAAGCGGTCCGGGTCGGGCTGCACGGCGGCGAGGGCGAGCGGCGAGATGACGTACGACGCGGCGGTCGCGCGCATCAGCCGCTCGGTGACGTTGCCCTTGCGGCGCTCGCCCGCGAGCTCGACCAGGCCGTGCCGCTCCAGTGCCTTGAGGTGGTAGTTCACCTTCTGGCGTGGCAGCCCGACCTTGCCGGCCAGCATGGCGGCCGACGCCGGGCCGGCTGCCAGCTCGGCGAGCAGCTGAGCCCTCATCGGGTCCAGGGAGACGGCGGCTGCGGCCGCGTCCTCGATCACGGTGACGTCCAACATGACTCCACCTTTCCACCGAAAACTTTTTTTGTCCAGACGGTTCTAGTTTTCGGCGAGAGGGGAGGACCGCGCTGCACTTGGTGCGGCGCGCGAGGAGTCACTCGGGAACGAGGAGACGCAGCCGAGTGCGTACGAAGAGCCGAGCAGCCCTCCGACCTCAGCCAAACTTCGGGTCGAGGTCAGAGGGCTGCGAGTGTCAGTGGCCTTGGGGTGGCTCGGTGTCAGTGCCGGCCGACCACGCCGCGGAGGCCACTCGTGCGGCGCATGCCGAGCGCGTCGGCGAGGCCACCGGAGCGACGGGGGACGATCCTGCCCAGGCCCTTGGTGCCGCCGAGCCGCATGGCACGGAGGCCATGCGTACGGCGCCGTCCCATACGCCCCAGGTCCAGGCCCTTGGTGCCGCCGAGGATGGCGCGCTTGAGGCCGCCGGACTGACGGCGCCCCATGAGGGCGTGGCGCCCGGTGAGATGGCGGTGGCCGGTGAGGTAGCGATGGCCGTGGGGCCGGCGGCGCAGCACCCCTGCCGCGACCACAGCTCCGGCTCCGGCGACCAGAGCGGCTGTCGCGGTGGTACGCACGGGCCGCGGCACTTCCTGCACTGCATGCCCGGCTCGCGCAGCCTTGTCCTGCACGGCATGCCCGGCTCCGGAAGCCTTGCCCTTGAGTTCGGCGCCCCGCGCTCGCGCGCGACCCCGCACATCCGCCTTGGCGGCCAGCTCCTCCACGGTGTCGCCCAGGTGCTGCCGGGTCTCCGCGATCTGCTGCCGCAGCTCGTCCGGGCCCTTGGCTCCACGACCCGCCGTCCGGGCGCCCTCCTCGGCGCCGGCGGTCTGCGGGCTCTCCGAGGTCTCCGAGGTCTCCGGCGCACCAGCGGCGCCCGCACCAGTGGCCTCGGCCGGCTCAGCGGCCTCCATGCCCTTCTTGTCCTTCCTCTCCTTCATCGATGCGCCCTTTCCTTGATCTCGTCGACATCGGCCCGGACGCTGTTGAGGGTCTCCTCGGGGAGGGGCGGTGCGGCGCGGCTCAGCTGGGCCCGGCCGGTCAAGCCCAGTACGCCGGCGAGCGCGAAGAGCACGCCCGCGACAATGAGCGCAGACGCCCACACCGACAGCTCCAGGGAGAGCGCGGCGACACCGGCGCCGGCCAGGGCCATCAGGCCCACATACGCGACGGCTCCGGCCGCGCCGAGCAGCCCGCCCCCGCGTCCCGCGCGCCGGCCCTTCTGCGCCAGCTCCTCCTTCGCGAGCCGAACTTCCTGCCGTACCAGCTCGGAGAGCTGTTCGGTGGCCTGTCCGACGAGTTCGCCAACCGAGTGGTGTTCCTCCGGCAGCCGGTGGATGGTCCCGGTCACGGCGTCCCACCTCCTCTCGTCTCGGGACGTCCGAGTACCCCACCGAGCCGCCGCTACCCCTGTCCGGCTTCGCGGCCGTCCAGCCGCGCCAGCTGGCTCTGGAACCAGTCGAGCCGGGCCTGGAGCAGCGCGGCCTCGGCGACCAGCTCGGACACGCCGAGCCCCTGGGGCAGATCGGCCGCCGCCAGATCGGCACCGGCCGGTCCGTCACCGTGGCCGGCCCGTACCCGCAGCCCTTCTCCGCCCAGCCGTGCGAAGGTCGCCAGGGACAGGGACGGACGCCCGCGTACGCATCCGGCGCAGGCCGCCGCCAGGCCCCGCCAGCCGGGCTTCCCCCACCCCGCGTCGGCCAGCGCCACGGCCGCGGCACCGCAGCCGCAGGGGCCGACCGTGGCGGTACGGACCCGCTGGCGCGCGTACCGGAACCCGCGCTCGAAGCGGATGTACGCACCGAGGACCGTCACTTCCAGGAGTACGGCGTTCCGGTGCTCGGCGGTGCAGAGCATCGCCTCCGCCGCCGTGCGGTCGTGCACGCAGTGGAAGCCGCAGTCGCAGCGGCGATGCGGCGCCCGGTGCCGTCGCCCGTACACGCATCCCGCCTCGTCGAGCACCCCGTACGGCAGCGCGGAGCCCAGCGACACACCGGTGAACCCGGCCCGGCTGCCGTCCTGCGACAGCATCGGGTGGGCGACCTTGAATCCGGTGGGCGGCTCCGCCGGACGTTCCTCGGGGAGCCGCACCCTCATCGCGCGACCGGAACCTCTTCGGCGGCGGGCTCCGACTGCCCGGT
Organism: Streptomyces montanus; assembly: GCF_005786655.1. NCBI lineage: Bacteria > Bacillati > Actinomycetota > Actinomycetes > Kitasatosporales > Streptomycetaceae > Streptomyces > Streptomyces montanus. The sequence goes on along the minus strand of NZ_VBZC01000074.1, from coordinate 21,053 downwards.
CTCCCGGGTCTCCCCGGTCTCCCCGGCCTCCTCGACGAGTGGCAGCTTCTCGTCCTCCACGCGCGGCTGCTCTTCCGCGACTCCGGTGGCGAGCGCCTTACCCAGCCTCATAACGCCTCCCGTGACCGACAGCCAACTACCGTCCTCGCCATGGTGACGCATCAGGGGCGGCTTGGCACCAGGGCCTCGGCGCCATGCTGCTCGGGCACGCAGCACGACGTAGCAAGTCTGAGCAGTACTTCGTAGAAGAATTAAGTGGAGCTTCACGGTGATGCTGTCGACACTACCCCCATGACGACTCCCCGCCCCGCTCCCTTCGGCCGCGCCCTCTGCGCGATGATCACGCCGTTCACCGCCTCCGGGGCGCTGGACCTCGACGGTGCGCAACGGCTCGCCGACCGGCTGGTGGCCGGAGGCTGCGACGGCCTGGTCCTGTCCGGTACGACGGGTGAGTCGCCCACCACCTCGGACGCGGAGAAGGCCGAGCTCGTGCGCGCGGTCCGTGAGGCGGTCGGCGACCGGGTGCACATCGTCGCGGGCGTCGGCACAGCCGACACGCGGCACACCGTGGAGCTCGCCCTGGCGGCCGAAAAGGCGGGCGCGGACGGCCTGTTGGCGGTCACGCCGTACTACAGCAGGCCCCCACAGGACGCCGTCGAGGCCCACTTCCGCGAGCTTGCCGACGCCTGCGGCCTGCCGCTCGTCCTGTACGACATCCCCGGCCGTACCGGCACCCGCATCGAGCCGGAGACCATGGTCCGCCTCGCGGAGCACCCGAGGATCACGGCAGTGAAGGACTGCGCGTACGACCTGCTGGGCACCCAGAAGGTACTGGTGGAGACGGAGTTGGCGTACTACACGGGCTGCGACGAGTACGTGCTCGCGCTGTACGCGATCGGTGGTTCCGGCTATATCAGTACGGTGTCCAATGTGACGCCACGTCACTTCCGGGTGATCATCGACGCGTTCGACGCGGGAGAGACGGACGAGGCAGCCCGGCTTCAGCGACTCACCATTCCGCTCACGGAGTTGATGATGGGCTCCGGTCTGCCCGGCACCGTGACAGCGAAGGCGATCCTCAACAGCCTCTCTCTGCCTGCCGGTCCGGTGCGCGCACCGCTGCGGCCCGCCGGCCGCGAGGCGGTCGACGGGCTGCTGGCGGCGTACGAGGATCTGGTCAGCGACGCTCGCTGAACATCGGCGTCCAGCGGCCCGGGGCCACGGCCGAGGCCTTGCGGAAGTCGCTGAGCGGGACGACCTTGTCGCTGCCGATGGTGACCAGCAGGAGCTGGTTGCGGAATTCGTTCTTGCCGTCGCACTTCTTGGGATCGCATCCCCAGATGACGAGCCGCTTGTCGTCGGCCCAGGCGAGCGGCGTCTGTCCTCCGGCCACCTTGGTGACCACCTTGCCGGTGTAGGCGTCGAGGACCGCACCACCGTCCGCCGCGACGAGCTTGCCGTTCGGGGACACTCCCCCGTCGCTGAACCACTGCGTGTACTTCTCGTTCGCGGGCTTGGCGACCTCGTTGCCCTTGAAGTCGTAGTACTGCATGGTGGGATCGGTGGTGAGCCCGGAGTAGACCAGCTTGCCGTCGTGGCTGAAGCCGAAGTCCTGGCGGACGTTGAGGTCCTGGGCGTCGTACGAGACACGGCTCCAGGAGCTTTCGCCGGAGTCCACGTCGATGACGTAGAAGCCGGTCCGGCTCGACTCACCCCACTGCGGCTCCCAGTCGTTGTTCTTGCCATCGCCGTCGCTGTCGTAGTCCGCCTTGTACAGCAGGTCCGGGTTCTTGCCGTAGGTCGTCGCGACGAGCTTGCTGCCGTCGGGCGAGAACTCGGCACCCGCGACCCCCCGGTCGACCGGGATCCAGCGCTCGACCTTGCCGGTGAGCAGGTCGAGCAGGCCGATCCGCTTGGCCGGGAGGTCCTTCTCCAGGACGGCGGCGGTGCGCATGCCGGGGGCGACGTCGATGAAGGACCACTTGGTGGTCTTGTCGTACGTGCCCGTCTTCTGGTTCAGGAGCCAGTAGTCGCGGACGTGGACGGCGCGGTCCTTCGTCTGCTTGTCGATGCTCCACGTGTAGTACGCGGCCAGCGCGGTGTCACCGGCCGCGATCAGGTCGCGGGGCGGCGACTGGTCGGGGTGGGCGATGATGTCGCTCTGGTTCATCTCGCTCGCGAGCCGCACGTCGTCCTTGCCGGAGTCCAGCATCGGTACCGCCACCGCGATGGCGACCACGGCGGTGGTGGCCGCGGCGAGGGCCGCGAGCCTACGGGTGCGCCGGCGCCGCCGGACCGTCAGCACCCGGTCGGCGAACCCCGGACCGACGGACAGTGGTTCGGCGGCCTGCTCCCGCAGGGAGTCACGGACCAGTTCGTCGACGTTCACGGGCGTACCTCCACGGGCGAGAAGTCACGGGACGCCGCCTCTTCGACGTCCGCGAGGCCGAGCAGGGCCAGTTCGGGCGCGAGGGCACGCAGCCGGGCGAGCGAACGGTGGGTGGTGGAGCGCACGGTCCCGACCGAGCAGCCGAGGATCCGGGCCACGTCGGCCTCCGGCAGGTCCTCGAAGTAGCGCAGCACGAGCACGGTGCGCTGCCGCGCGGTGAGCCGCGCCAGCGCCCCGCGCATGACGATCCGCAGGTCGGCGGCGGAGGCGGCGTCCCCTCCGCCCGTCCCCTCGGGCGGCTCGGCGACACTCAGCTCCCGTCTGCGCCACTTCAGCCGCCAGCGGCTCACCTGCTGGCGATACAGAATCTGCCGTACGTACGCTTCCGGGTCGTCGATCCGCTGCCACCGCCCCGCGGCCTTGATCAGCGCGTTCTGCAGCAGGTCCTCGGCGGCGTGCCGGTCCCCGCCGCTGAGCAGGACAGCGGTCTTCAGCAACGCCGACGACCGGTTCTCCACGAACTCCCGGAAGCGCTCCTGCCCTTGGGCATCCATCGTCACCTTCTCTTCCCCGGCGGGTTCTCCCCCCGCTTTCCACCCCTTGTGACGCGCCCGGCCCGCTCCCGCTATGCCTTCGCCGCCGAGAAATTTCCCAGATTCCGCACCGCGCCGCACAGCCACACCGCGCACCGCCGCACAGGAGCACAGGAGCACAGGCGAGCGCCCTCCCACGGTGTCCGTGGGAGGGCGCTCGGTGTGGCGCTGAGCGGTGCGGCGGCGCGGAGCGTCAGTTGTGGCTGTGGAGGACGTCGTTCAGGCCGCCCCAGACCGCGTTGTTCGGTCGGGCCTCGACCGTGCCGGTGACCGAGTTGCGGCGGAAGAGGATGTTCGAGGCGCCGGACAGCTCGCGGGCCTTGACGATCTGGCCGTCGGGCATCGTGACCCGGGTGCCGGCGGTGACGTACAGGCCCGCCTCGACCACGCACTCGTCGCCGAGCGCGATCCCGACGCCCGCCTCGGCACCGATGAGGCAGCGCTCGCCGATGGTGATGCGGACGTTGCCGCCACCGGAGAGGGTGCCCATGGTGGAGGCGCCGCCGCCGATGTCCGAACCGTCGCCGATCACGACGCCGGCCGAGACGCGGCCCTCGATCATCGATGTGCCGAGCGTGCCGGCGTTGAAGTTCACAAAGCCCTCGTGCATGACCGTGGTGCCCTCGGCGAGGTGCGCGCCGAGCCGGACCCGGTCGGCGTCGGCGATGCGTACGCCCTTGGGGGCCACGTAGTCGGTCATGCGCGGGAACTTGTCGACGGACGTCACCTGGAGGTGCAGCCCCTCGGCGCGGGCGTTCAGCCGGACCTTCTCGAGGTCGTCGACGGGGACCGGGCCGAGCGAGGTCCAGGCCACGTTGGCGAGGTGGGCGAAGATGCCGTCCAGGCTCTGGCCGTGCGGCTTCACCAGACGGTGCGAGAGCAGGTGCAGCCGCAGGTACGTGTCGTGCGCGTCGAGCGGCTTCTCGTCGAGCGAGGCGATGACCGTGCGGACCGCGACCACCTCGACGCCACGGCGGGCGTCCGGCCCGACCGCCGCCGTCGCGCCTCCGCCGAGCAGCTCCGCGGCCCGCTCGGCGGACAGCCGCTCCGTGCCGGCCGGGCCGGGCTCGGCGACGAGCTCGGGGGCGGGGAACCAGGTGTCGAGAACGGTGCCGTCGGCGGCGACCGTGGCGAGGCCGGCGGCGACGGCGCCGGTGGTGCGAGAAGCAGTCGTGTCGGTCATGGGTGAAACCTAACCGGCCGGGGCCGCCAGGGGCTAACCGGTGCGCCCGGCATCTCACGTGCCGGGCGCACCGCGGTCGGCGTCAGGGGCGCTCGCCCTTTTCGCCGACCACCGCCATGGCCAGTCGGGCACCGCTGATGACGACGTCCCCCTTCTTCCACTCGTCGCCGTCGCTCCGGGCCACCAGCCGATGACCTCTGTAGAGGTAGGTGCCGGGGTCCAGGAGGATTTCCTCCCGGTCCATCACCCGGTTCTTGTCCGGCAGGTACAGCGCGATGGCATCGCGCCCCGCCGCGTCCTGGACCTGTGCGGCCCGCAGGCCGGGAATCGTGGCCATGGCCCGGTAGACCTTGGCGAGATCCTCGGCGTCGTACGCGTACGCCCGGCTGACGACCGCGGTGAGGGCGCGGTACTCGTGTTCGGTACGGGTCTCGGACTCGTCGGTGGCGTAGAAGAACTTGCGCGCCTTCTCCCGGATCTTCTCCGGGTCGTCGGGCAGGCTCTTGAGGAACTCGTACTCCTCCCTGGGCGAGTGGTCGTCACCGGCCCGCCCGCCCTCCATGGACGGGTTGGCGTACTTCATCCAGTCTTCGCTCGTCTGCGGCCCCGGCTGCTCGTCGTCGGTGACGTTCACTTCGACGGACTTGACGTAGATCCACTGGCCGTCGCGCGCGGTGACCGAGGGGCCGGCCGCGATCACGTCCGCGGCCTCGTTCAGCAGGTCCTTGGCGCTGCCCAGCTCCAGGAAGTACGTCGGCTGGGCACCGGGCTGCGCATCACGCCGGTCGTCGCCCACCACCTGGGTGCCGAGCACCGCCGCCACGGTGATCGCGGCGGCGGCCCCCACCGCGGCGAGCCGCCAGTCGGCGCGCAGTCTCCGGCTCCGACGGCCGCGCGCCGCCTCCCGCAGCAGCAGCTCACGCCCGTGGGCGAGCCTCCCGCGCTGGGGTACGGGGGCTTCGGCCCGCAGTTCACGAACCGCCGTCATCTCGTCCATGGCTAGACCACCTCCGTGGCGTCGATCGTGAATGCGGGGTCGGCGCCGAGGGCCGAACGCACCTTGCGGCGGGCGCGGTTGAGCCGGGACCGGACGGTGCCGACAGGGATGTCGAGCGCCTCGGCGACCTCCACATACGTCAGGTCCGCCCAGGCGACGAGCAGCAGCACATGCCGGTCCCCCGCCGGAAGTGCCGCCAGAGCGCCGGCGAGCGGTCCCTGCGCCGCGACCCTGCTCTCCGTCTCCTCGACCCAGGAGGCCGCGACGGGGTCGCACCCGGTCCGCGCCAGCGCCTTGAGCGCCCGGACCTCGGCGCGGCGCTGCTTGCCGATGAGGTTGCCCGCGATGCCGTAGAGCCACGGGCGCGCGTTGGTGCGTGTCAGGTCGTAGCGGCCGCGGATCCGGAACGCCGTGAGGAAGGTGTCCGCGGTGATGTCGTCGGCCATGCCGTCCCCGAGGCGACGGGTCACGTAACGGTGGATGTCCGGCGCGTACCGGTCGTAGAGCCGGGCGAAGAGCTCCGGTTGTTCCAGCGACTGGGCGACGATCTCCGCGTCGTCCCCGGGCTGTCGGTCCCGCCGGTCCTGCCCGTCCCGCCCGTCCGGCGTCCGCGCCTCCGGTTGCGGTGGTCCCGTCACAAGGCCTCCCCCTGCTTCGTCGTGCCGAGCTTGTCACCCGCCGTTCCCCGATGGGCGGCAGAAGGTTCACGGCTCCTGGGCACCGCACGGCAAGGGCTCAGGGGATGACCCGGGCCAGCACCTCCCGGGCGTACTCCTCGTCGTACACCGTCCCCGTCAGCAGCACCTGCAGACAGATCCCGTCCAGCAGCGCGACCAGCGCCCGCGCGGTGACCGGGTCCGTGCGGCGGCCGATGCGTTCGGCCAGTTCCTGGCACCACTCGGCGGCGACGGACCGCAGGGCGGGGCGGCGGAGGGCGGCGAGGTAGAGCTCGTACTCGAGTTCCACGCCCGTACGGTCGCCCGCGAGCCATTCGCCCACCAGGCCGGCGAGTTCACCGGCCAGATCGGTCCCGGTGTCCTCCAGCGCGTCACGTGCGGCGACCACCTTGGCGAAGCCCTCGTTCGCCTGCCGCAGCGCGGCGACCATCAGCTCGTCGAGGGTCTTGAAGTGGTACGTGGTGGAGCCCAGCGGCACATCGGCCTCGGCCGCGACGGAGCGGTGGCTCAGCCCGCCGATGCCCTTGGCGCCCACGACCCGGATGGCCGCGTCGATGATCCGCTGGCGCCGCTCGGGGTCGTAGCGCCTGGCCATCAGTCGCCTCCTCGTACGGCACGGCGACGCATCAGTGCGCCCCGCCCAGGTTCAGCACCACGACGCCGCCGATGATCAGCGCGATCCCGGTCAGCTTCGCGGCGCTCAGTCCCTCTCCCAGGAACATCATGCCGATCGCGGCGATGGCAGCCGTGCCGACTCCGGCCCAGATCGCGTACGCCGTGCCGACCGAGACGGTCTTCAGCGTCTGGGCGAGCAGCACGAAGGCGATCGTGTATCCGAGCACGGTCAGCAGCGAGGGCCACAGCCTACTGAAGCCGTCGGTGTACTTCATCGCCGTCGTGGCGGCCACCTCGGCCGCGATGGCTCCGGTGAGCAGTGCGTATCCCATGCGTACGAGTGTACACATCGATGCGTACGCCCGTACACAAAGGGAAGGCGGGAAGGACCGGCACGCTCAGTCGAGGGGGTCGCACCACCTGTGCGGATGTGCGCACAAGCCGTCCGCGATTGCGCACTTTCCTTATGGCGTACGGAAGTTACCGACGGTTACGGTGCCTCGCCGGAACGCCGTCGTCCCCTGGGAGAGAACATGAGCACAGCAGTCCCCCGCCGTCACGGGCGGTGGTCGCGCGCACTCGCCGCCGGAGCCCTCGGCGCGGCCGTGCTGACCGCGGCTCCTTCGGCCGACGGAGCGTCGGCCCGTACCGGGGCCCCGGCCCGCACCGAGTCCCCGGTGGCCTCCACCTCCCCGGTCACCGGAGTCGCCGAGACCAAGGTCTCCGTACAGATCCCGCTGCCCGCCGCGGTCGGCAGCCGCCCGGCGCAGTGCGACTGGCTGTCCTATCTGCGCTACCGCTCCTCGGACGGCCCGTCGAAGTCCGCCGAGGCGGACAGGATCCTGGTCGCCCAGCCCGGCATCCTGGAGGGCGCGGGTGCCTTCGACAGCGTGGCCCGCAGCACGGTGAAGGCGGCGGCCGAGAAGGGTCAGCACATCGAGTTCTGGGCGCTGGACCGCCGCTCCAACTGCCTCGAGGACAACACGGGGATCGCGACGGGCGACGCCACCAAGGCCGTTGACTACTACTACCGCGGCAAGCAGGTGGACGGGCGTGAATTCGACGGCTTCCTGAAGAGCGATCAGGTGGGATGGCTCGCCGAGGTCGGCCTGGAGCGGACCGTCCGTGACCAGTACGACCTGCTCACCGCCGAACTGCCCGACCAGAAGCTGCGCAAGGAAAAGGTGATGTGCGGCGGGCATTCGCTCGGCGGCGTCCTCACCGGTGTCTTCGCCACCTGGGACTTCGACGGGAACAACGCGACGAAGGCGGACGCCGGCTTCAACCAGTGCGCGGGGTACTTCGCCCTGGACACGACGATCGCCACCAACCTGGATGACCTCAACGGCAGTTCGGGCACCCTCAACGGCACCGTCCTGCCGAAGGGCACCGTCCCCGACACGGGCCTCGGCTTCACCGCCGTACAGGCAGGCCTCCGCAGCGGCATCCTGCCCCGCTTCCTGGCCCTGCCCGTGGTGCTCAACCCCGAGACGATGAACCTGCTGGCGATCGGCGGCCTCGCCGCGCGGGTCGCCCCCAACGCCGAGTCCGAGCTGCTCGGCACCGTCCCGTCGAACGTCAACATCGAGACCACGTCCCGCACCATGTTCTCCAAGGACGCGGCCACGTTCCTGACCGGCAAGCCCTCCATCCGCGACTTCCGGCTCACCAACGCGGCCGTCCTGGGCACCTTCATGGACGACAACTCGGCGCCGCTGTCCTTCATCCAGTCCAGTGTGGGCCTCTTCGACGGCCGCAGGATCGTGGACAAGAACTTCCCGCTCTCGAACGACGTGCAGGGCTCGCCCGCCCTGTTCGGTACGGAGCTGAAGGCGATCCCGGACGAGCCGGACGGCCCCCTCTACACCTGGCGGAACTACGACCGGGTGGGCGCGGCGGACGACCCGGTGCACCGCTCGGCCGACGGCACGCCGTTCACGACGGCCGCCAAGGAGGTAACGGACATCGGGGAGTTGTCCCGCAGCCTCTCCGAACAGCCGCTGGACTTCACCGAGGACTACTTCCCGACGAAGCTCGTCACCGATCTCTACCTGGTCGACGAACCACAGATCGCCGGCCATATGCCCCACGCCGAGGGCCTGAAGGCCAATCCCTCCGTCACCTTCGTCGCGGGCGACGGCATCCTGGCCGACCACATCCCCGAGGACAAGAACCCCGTCGTCCTGCCCGGCTACCAGCACCTGGACGTCATCACGGCGGCCCCGGTCCAGAACGACGGAAAGCGCGAACAGATCGCCACGGGCCTGTCGGCGTTCGCCCGCCGGCCCTGAGGATTTGAGCCCAACCGGCCCTCGTCCGTGGGCAGTACGAGGCATATGAACCAGGCTGCCGGTGGCGCGGACGCACACTCGCGCCACCGGCTCTGAAACCGCTCTCAGAATTCTGAAGCCGCCCCCCGAAACCACTGCTCGGAAGCCACTGGGTCCACTACTGTTTCACCGGCGCGCACCCGGTGTCCGGCCACAGCCGTTCGTTCCGGGTGCCTGCGTCCTCTGCTTCCTCTCGTGTTCCTCTCATGCGGAGGACACATGACCAATACGCGTCCGCCCCAAGCGACGCCGAGGGAACCGCGCATGCTCGAAAGAAAGCCCGAACCTGCTCCTGAGCAGACCCCGAAGGTATGGGAAACCGGGCACCTGGACGAATCCCGCATACCCGGAACGCGCCGCCTCTATCTGGCCGGCACGCTCTTCGTCGCGGTGGTCGCCGCCGCCGTGACCGCGATCTCCCTGTTAGACAGCAGCAGAGACGAGACGTCCCAAGCAGGCACGGGGCAGACGACCTCCGCCGACGATCCGGTCGTGCCGGACTTCTCCGTCGAGGCCTCCGCCACAGAACCCAGCGGAAAGAGCGGCTTCTCCTCTCCGCAGCCCGGCGACAAGGCCCCCTCGGACAGTTCCCGCTCCCCCGAGGCCCAGCAGCGCGGCTCCGAGCCCGTCCCCGAGCCGTCGAAGCCCACCACCTCCGGCAAGCCTCCGGCCAAGGAGCCGTCCGCCCCGCGGAAGTCCGTCCAGGCGGTCAACTATCCCGACCGCTATTGGCACGTGAGCGGCAGCGGGGTCCGTCTCGACCCGATCAGTTCGAGCAGTTCCGCCGGGACCAGGGAGGATGCCACCTTCCAGCTCGTCCCGGGCCTCGCGGACTCCGACTGCTATTCGTTCTCCATCGGCGAGGGCGGCTATCTCCGTCACGAGAGCTTCCGCCTCCGTGCCGACAGCGACGACGGCTCGGAGCTCTTCGAGAAGGACGCCACGTTCTGTCCGCGCCAGGCGTCGTACTCCGGCGCCGTCATGCTGGAGTCGGTCAACTATCCCGGCCGCTTCCTGCGCCACCGGGACTTCCAGCTCCGCCTGGACCCGTACGAGTACAGCGGCCTCTACCAGGCCGACTCCGCGTTCCGTCTGGTCAAGGGTCTGGGCTGAGCGCCGGATCGGCCGTGGCAACACCTGTGGCCCCCGGCGGCATGCCGAGGGCCACACAAAAGCGGACCGTCAGGTCCACACCACACTCAGAGCACCAGCAAGGCTCAGACGTTGAAGCCGAGCGCCCGGAGCTGCTCACGGCCATCGTCCGTGATCTTGTCGGGGCCCCACGGCGGCATCCACACCCAGTTGATCCGCAGCTCGTTGACGAGGCCGTCCGTGGCGGACTTGGCCTGGTCCTCGATGACGTCGGTGAGCGGACAGGCCGCGGACGTCAGGGTCATGTCGATCGTCGCGATGTTCGCGTCGTCGATATGGATGCCGTAGATCAGGCCGAGGTTGACGACGTCGATCCCCAGCTCGGGGTCGACGACGTCGTACAGCGCCTCGCGGACCTCTTCCTCGGAGGCCGGCTTCATCTCAATGGTCTCGCTCATGCCGTCTTCCTTTCGGCGTCGGCCTCGCCCAGAGCCTGGGCCGTCGCATCCTTCCACGCCATCCAGCTCAGCAGCGCGCACTTCACCCGTGCCGGGTACTTGGAGACTCCGGCGAACGCGACCGCGTCCTCCAGAATCTCCTCCATCGCGTCGTCCGGCTCGATGCGGCCCTTGGACTGCATCAGCTCCAGGAAGGTCTCCTGGATCTTCTGCGCCTCGGCGAGCTGCTTGCCGACGAGCAACTCGTTCAGTACGGAGGCCGAGGCCTGGCTGATCGAGCAGCCCTGGCCCTCGTAGCTCACGTCCGTGATCTGCGAGCCCTCGTACTTCACGCGCAGCGTGATCTCGTCACCGCACGTCGGGTTGACGTGGTGCACCTCGGCGTCGCCATCCCGCAGACCACGCCCGTGCGGGTGCTTGTAGTGGTCCAGGATGACTTCCTGGTACATCGAATCCAGCTTCATGCGAACGCTCGTCCCATCAGCCGAAGAAGTTCCGTACGTGCTCCAGGCCTTCCACGAGTGCGTCGATCTCACCCGGCGTGGAGTACAGATAGAACGACGCTCGCGTGGTCGCTGGAATTCCGTACCGGAGGCAGACCGGCCTGGCGCAGTGGTGGCCGACCCGGACCGCGATGCCCTGCTCGTCGAGGACCTGGCCCACGTCGTGGGGGTGGATGTCACCGAGCGTGAAGGAGATCGCGGCGCCGCGGTCCTCGGCCGTGGTCGGGCCGATGATCCTCAGGTCGGGGACCTCCTGCAGGCGCTTGACCGCGTACTCGGTCAGCGCGTGCTCATGGGCCGCGATCTTCTCCATGCCGATGGCGCTCAGGTAGTCGATCGCCGCGCCCAGACCGACCGCCTGCGCGATCGGCGGCGTACCGGCCTCGAACTTGTGCGGCGCCGGCGCGTACGTCGACGAGTGCATCGACACCGTCTCGATCATCTCGCCGCCGCCGAGGAACGGAGGCAGGTCCTCCAGCAGCTCCTGGCGTCCCCACAGGACACCGATGCCCGTGGGACCGCACATCTTGTGGCCGGTGAAGGCCACGAAGTCGGCCTGGAGGGCCTGGACGTCCAGCGGCATATGGGGTGCCGCCTGCGAGGCGTCGATCAGAACCAGGGCGCCGACCTCCTGGGCGCGGCGCACGATCGCCTCGACCGGGTTGAAGGTGCCCAGGATGTTGGAGACCAGCACGAAGGAGACGATCTTCGTCTTCTCGTTGATGACCTCGTTGATGTTCGAGAGGTCGAGACGTCCGTCGTCGGTCAGGCCGAACCACTTCAGCTTCGCGCCCGTGCGCTGCGCGAGCAGCTGCCAGGGAACGATGTTGGAGTGGTGCTCCATCTCCGTGATGACGATCTCGGTCTCGTGGTCCACGCGGTAGGGCTCGTCGGCCCAGCCGAGCATGTTGGCCACGAGGTTCAGCGACTCCGAGGCGTTCTTGGTGAAGATCACCTCGTCGCGGCTGGGCGCGTTGATGAACGTCGCGACCTTGTCGCGCGCGCCCTCGTACAGCGCCGTGGCCTCCTCGGCGAGCACATGCACACCGCGATGGACGTTGGCGTTGTAGCGCTCGTAGTACTCACTCAGGGCGTCCAGTACCTGGCGCGGCTTCTGCGAAGTCGCCGCGTTGTCCAGATACACAAGCTTCTTGTCGTCGTGGACCAGACGGTCCAGGACGGGGAAGTCCTTGCGGATCGCCTCGGTGTCGAGGAGGCCCGGCAGCTGTGTCACGCGGATACGCCACCCTTCGTGTACGCCTCGTACCCCTCGGCCTCGAGCTTGTCGGCGAGCTCGGGACCGCCGGACTCGGCGATCCGCCCGTCGGCGAAGACGTGGACGTGGTCGGGCTTGATGTAGCGCAGGATGCGCGTGTAGTGCGTGATGAGCAGCGTGCCCACCTCGCCGGTCTCGCGGACGCGGTTGACGCCCTCGGAGACGACCCGGAGCGCGTCGACGTCCAGGCCGGAGTCGGTCTCGTCGAGAATCGCGATCTTCGGCTTGAGCAGCTCCAGCTGAAGGATCTCGTGGCGCTTCTTCTCACCGCCGGAGAAGCCCTCGTTCACATTGCGCTCGGCGAAGGCGGGGTCCATGTTGAGGTGCTGCATGGCCTCCTTGACCTCCTTCACCCATGTGCGCAGCTTCGGCGCCTCGCCGCGGATGGCGGTGGCGGAGGTGCGGAGGAAGTTGGAGACCGAGACGCCGGGGACCTCGACCGGGTACTGCATGGCCAGGAACAGGCCGGCGCGGGCGCGCTCGTCGACGGACATCTCGAGGACGTCCTCGCCGTCGAGCAGCACGGTGCCCTCGGTGATCGTGTACTTGGGGTGACCCGCGAGCGAGTAGGCGAGAGTCGACTTGCCGGAGCCGTTCGGGCCCATGATGGCGTGCGTCTCGCCCTGCTTCACGGTGAGGTCGACACCCTTGAGGATTTCCTTCGTGCCGTTCTCGACCTCGACGGTGACGTGCAGGTCTCGGATTTCAAGCGTTGCCATGGGTGCCTCAGGACTCCTGGGTGAGGGAGACGAGCACGTCGTCCCCTTCGATCTTTACGGGGTATACGGGGACGGGGCGCGTCGCGGGAAGGCCGGACGGTTTGCCGGTACGGAGGTCGAAGCTGGAGCCGTGCAGCCAGCACTCGATCTGGCAGTCCTCCACCTCGCCCTCGGAGAGCGAGACGTTCGCGTGCGAGCAGATGTCGTAGATCGCGAACACCTCACCCTCGGTCTGCACGACCGAGACCGGCGTGCCGTCGAGTTCCACCCTCTTCGGGGTGCCCTCCTCCAGCTCGCTCAGCCCACAGGCGCGCAGGAACGTCGAAGGGGCAGTCATCAGACCGACGCCTCCAGCTCCTCGTCGATCTTGGCAAGCAGGCGCTCCTCGATGTCGTCGACGCCGATCTGCTGGACCAGCTCGGCGAAGAAGCCGCGCACGACGAGTCGGCGGGCCTCGCCTGCGGGGATGCCGCGGGCCATCAGGTAGAAGAGCTGCTCGTCGTCGAAGCGGCCGGTGGCGCTCGCGTGACCGGCTCCGACGATCTCGCCGGTCTCGATCTCCAGGTTCGGCACCGAGTCGACCCGCGCGCCGTCCGTCAGGACGAGGTTGCGGTTCATCTCGTATGTGTCCGTGCCCTCGGCCTTGGCCTCGATGAGGACGTCGCCGATCCACACGGCGTGCGCGTCGTCGCCCTGGAGCGCGCCCTTGTAGGCGACGTTCGACTTGCAGTGCGGGGTGTTGTGGTCGACCAGGAGGCGGTGCTCCTGATGCTGGCCGGCGTCCGTGAAGTACAGGCCGAAGAGCTCGGCCTCGCCGCCGGTGCCGGCGTAGGAGACGCGCGGGTGAAGGCGTACGACGTCGCCGCCGAAGGTGACGACGAACGACTTGAAGGTGGCGTCGCGGCCGATCAGCGCGTTGTGCTGGCCGACGTGCACGGCCTTGTCGTCCCAGTCCTGGACGGAGACGACGGTCAGCTTGGCGCCGTCGCCCAGGATGTAGTCGACGTTGGCCGCGAGCACGGCGTCACCGGTGTGGTCGATGACGACGACGGCCTCGGCGAAGGCTCCCAGTTCGATGACCTGGTGGCCGTAGGCGATCCCGCCCTCGCCGTGCACGGCGATACGGATCGGCTCGCTCAGCACCGTCTCCTTGGGGACGGACACGACCGAGGCCTTCTCGAAGGCGGAGTACGCCTGGGCGGCGACGCGGTCCACCGGAGTGCCCGCCTTGCCGATCCGGGCATCGTCACGGCCCACGGTCTCGACGACGACTCCCTCGGGGGCGTCGATGTCGACCTTCAGGCCGTCGCCGGTCGCGACCGCGGAGCCGTCGTGCAGCCCGCGCAGCCGCTCCAGCGGCGTGAACCGCCACTCCTCCTCGCGGCCGTGCGGGACCGGGAAGTCCGCGACGTCGAAGGACGGGGGCGCGCTCATGCGCGTGGCGACGGTCGACTCCGCGGCCACCGCGATCTGGCCGGCGGTGGTGGAGCCCACCGGGATGTTCTGGGCCTCAGCCATGGCTGTCGTAGTGCTCTCTCTCTGAGTAAGACGTGTGCTGACCGATCAGGCGGGGTTAGCCGACCGCGCCTTCCATCTGCAGCTCGATCAGCCGGTTGAGCTCCAGGGCGTACTCCATGGGGAGCTCCTTGGCGATCGGCTCGACGAAGCCGCGCACGATCATCGCCATCGCCTCGAACTCGGAGAGACCACGGCTCATCAGGTAGAAGAGCTGGTCCTCGGAGACCTTGGAGACGGTCGCCTCGTGGCCCATGGACACGTCGTCCTCACGGACGTCCACGTACGGGTACGTGTCGGACCGCGAGATCGTGTCGACCAGCAGCGCGTCGCAGAGCACGTTGGACTTCGAGCCCGCGGCGCCCTCACCGATCTCGACCAGGCCGCGGTACGACGTGCGGCCGCCACCGCGAGCGACGGACTTCGACACGATGTTGGAGGAGGTGTTCGGCGCCATGTGGACCATCTTGGAGCCGGCGTCCTGGTGCTGCCCCTCGCCCGCGAAGGCGATGGACAGGGTCTCGCCCTTGGCGTGCTCGCCCATCAGGTAGACGGCCGGGTACTTCATCGTCACCTTGGAGCCGATGTTGCCGTCGATCCACTCCATGGTCGCGCCCTCGTACGCCACGGCGCGCTTGGTGACCAGGTTGTAGACGTTGTTCGACCAGTTCTGGATGGTCGTGTAGCGGCAGCGGGCGTTCTTCTTGACGATGATCTCGACGACCGCGCTGTGCAGCGAGTCGCTCTTGTAGATCGGGGCCGTACAACCCTCGACGTAGTGCACGTAGGCGCCCTCGTCGACGATGATCAGCGTCCGCTCGAACTGGCCCATGTTCTCCGTGTTGATCCGGAAGTAGGCCTGGAGCGGGATCTCGACGTGCACGCCCTTCGGCACGTAGATGAAGGAGCCGCCGGACCACACGGCGGAGTTCAGCGAGGCGAACTTGTTGTCACCGACCGGGATGACGGTCCCGAAGTACTCCTTGAAGAGCTCCGGGTGCTCCCTCAGGGCCGTGTCGGTGTCCTGGAAGATGACGCCCTGCTCCTCCAGGTCCTCGCGGATCTGGTGGTAGACGACCTCCGACTCGTACTGGGCCGCGACACCGGCGACGAGGCGCTGCTTCTCCGCCTCCGGGATGCCGAGCTTGTCGTACGTGTTCTTGATGTCCTCGGGCAGGTCCTCCCAGGACTCCGCCTGCTTCTCCGTGGAGCGTACGAAGTACTTGATGTTGTCGAAGTCGATGCCCGAGAGGTCCGAGCCCCAGTTCGGCATGGGCTTCTTCTCGAACAGGCGCAGGCCCTTGAGACGGAGCTTGGTCATCCACTCCGGCTCGTTCTTCTTCGCGGAGATGTCGCGGACGACGTCCTCGTTGATGCCGCGCTTGGCAGAGGCGCCGGCCGTGTCGGAGTCGGCCCAGCCGTATTCGTACTTGCCCAGGCCCTCGAGCTCGGGGTGGGCAGTCTCCGTGGGGAGAGTCATGCGGGGTTCCTCCCGGCCGTGCTTGCGGATGCGTTGTCGGTGGTCTGATGGCTCGCCTTGGGGATGAACGTCGTGCAGACGCCGTCGCCGTGGGCGATGGTGGCCAGCCGCTGGACATGCGTGCCGAGCAACTGGGAGAAGATTTCGGTCTCCGCCTCGCACAGCTGCGGGAACTTCTCGGCGACATGGGCGACCGGGCAGTGGTGCTGGCAGAGCTGCTCGCCCCTCTGCGGAAGGGGCGCGCTACGCGCCGTAGCAGCGTACCCGTCCACACTCAGGGCCTTGGCGAGCGCTTCGGTGCGCTTCTCGGGCGTCGCAGCCTCGACGGCCTTGCGGTACGCCCCGGCCTGGGCGGCGAGCCGGGCGCGGGCGAAGGCCGCGACGGCCTCGTCCCCGCCCTCGCGCTCCGCGATCCAGCGCAGTGCGTCGGCGGCGAGTTTGTCGTACGACTGGTAGAAGGCGTCCCGGCCGCAGTCCGTCAGGGCGAAGACCTTGGCGGGCCGGCCGCGCGTACGCGCTCCGTAGACGCGCTTCTCGCGAGCCTCCACCACGTCGTCCGCGACCAGTGCGTCGAGATGCCGCCGGACGGCGGCCTGGGTCAGGCCGAGACGGCCGGCCAAGTCGGCCACGGTCGAGGGGCCGTGGTCCAGGATGGATCGCGCGACCCGGTTGCGCGTGGAGCGCTCCCCGGTCGCGAGTTCCTCCTGCGGAGCCTCGCCGACGTTTTTCACAACACCATTGTTGCGTAATTCCTCAGAGAGTGACAAGCCGCGCCCCTGCCGACCGATGGTGCGCTGTATCACTTAGGTCTACCTAAGCTGACCTGCGGAAATGATCTTTGATCGATCAGTTCCCCAAGGGGGCGCCCGCCTCCGGGGGCGGAGCCCCTCCCACCCGCTCCCGCCCAGCCCGTCCGGCGTTCGAGGACGAGGCCGTAGGGCCGATCGGGGGTCTGGGGGCGCAGCCCCCAGGGACGGGACGGGTAGGGGCGGCGGGGGCGAAAACCGCAGGGTACGGCGCCTGGCGAAGGGTTCAGCAGCCCCGGACCGCCCCGCCCGGCAGGGCCCCCGCAGCCGTTCCCTAGACTTGGCCCCCATGCGAAGCGACCCCGTCGTCCAGGTCCGGGCCCTGGTGAAGCGGTACGGCACGAAGACCGCGGTGAACGGCCTCGATCTGGCGGCCGGGCCAGGCATCACCGCCGTACTCGGTCCCAACGGAGCGGGCAAGACGACCGCGGTCGAGACCTGCGAGGGCTACCGGAAGCCGGACTCCGGAACCGTACGCGTGCTCGGTCTCGACCCGATACGTGAGGCCGCCGCCCTGCGCCCCCGCATCGGCGTGATGCTCCAGTCCGGCGGCGTCTACTCGGGCGCCCGCGCCGACGAAATGCTCCGCCATGTGGCCCAGCTGCACGCGCACCCGCTCGACGTGGACGCCCTGATCGAGCGCCTCGGCCTCGGCAGCTGCGGCCGCACGACATACCGGCGCCTGTCCGGCGGCCAGCAGCAGCGGCTCGCGCTCGCGATGGCCGTGGTCGGCCGGCCCGAACTGGTCTTCCTCGACGAGCCGACCGCGGGTCTCGACCCGCAGGCGCGCCGGGCGACCTGGGACCTCGTACGCGATCTCCGTACGGACGGCGTCTCGGCCATCCTGACCACGCACCACATGGACGAGGCCGAGCAGCTCGCCGACGACGTGGCCATCATCGACGCGGGCCGGGTGATCGCCCAGGGTTCCCCCGAGGAACTGTGCCGGGGCGGCGCCGAGAACACCCTCCGCTTCAGCGGGCGTCCCGCCCTCGACATAGGTTCCCTCCTCAAGGCCCTCCCACCGGACTGCACCGCGGCCGAGCTGACACCGGGCGCGTACCGGGTGGGCGGCAAGGTGAACCCCCAGCTCCTCGCGACCGTCACGTCCTGGTGCGCCCAGCACGGCGTGATGCCGGAGAAGATCTCGGTGGAGCGGCACACGCTGGAAGACGTCTTCCTGGAACTGACCGGCAAGGAGCTGCGTTCGTGACCACCGCCGGTACGTACACCCCGAAGCCCGGGGCGGCCCCGCTGTCCCGCATGATCGCGGCGCAGGCGGTGCTCGAGACGAAGATGCTGCTGCGCAACGGCGAGCAGTTGCTGCTCACCGTCGTCATCCCGACCCTGCTGCTCGTGCTGTTCAGCTCGGTCGACGTCGTCGACACGGGCGAGGGCGAGGCCGTCGACTTCCTGGCCCCCGGCATCCTCGCGCTCGCGGTGATGTCGACGGCCTTCACGGGCCAGGCCATCGCCACGGGCTTCGAGCGGCGGTACGGGGTCCTGAAGCGGCTCGCGACCTCGCCTCTGCCGCGCTGGGGGCTGATGGCGGCGAAGACGCTCTCCGTGCTGGTCACGGAGATCCTCCAGGTGGTCCTGCTGACCGTGATCGCGTTCGCCCTCGGCTGGTCCCCGGGCGGCAACCCCCTCGCCGTCCTGCTCCTGCTTCTTCTCGGCACGGCCGCCTTCTCGGGCCTGGGCCTGCTGATGGCGGGCACGCTGAAGGCCGAGGCCACGCTGGCCGCCGCGAACCTGGTCTTTCTGCTGCTGCTCGTGGGCGGCGGAGTCGTCGTCCCCCTGGACAAGTTCCCGGACGCCGCGCAGGACGTGCTCGGCCTGCTGCCGATCTCGGCCCTGTCGGACGGGCTCCGGGACGTGCTCCAGCACGGTGCCGGGATGCCGTGGGGGAACCTCGGGATCCTGGCCGTGTGGGGAGTCGTCGGCCTCGCGGCCGCCGCCCGTTTCTTCCGGTGGGAGTAGAGACCTCCCCCTCGTGAAGGCGTGCACAAGCGGCCCCCTACGATGGTGCGCGTGCCAAATCTGACCCGCGCGGAGGCCACCGAGGCCGTACGCAACCCCCTCGCCTTCATCGCCGCACGCTGGACTCCCGGCCCCCGGACGGTTCAGCGCGCGGCCCTCGCCGCGCTGGTCATGGCGGTGGTCATCGTGGTCACCGGCGGTGCCGTGCGGCTGACCGGCTCGGGGCTGGGCTGCCCGACCTGGCCCAAGTGCACCGCCGACTCGCTCACCAACACGAGCGCGATGGGCATCCACGGCTACATCGAGTTCGGCAACCGCATGCTGACGTACGTCCTGTGCGCCGCGGTCGGCTGGGCGATCATCGCCGCACGCTCCGAGAAGCCGTACCGGCGCAGCCTCACGCGGCTGGGCTGGACGCAGTTCTGGGTCGTCATGGGCAACGCGGTACTCGGCGGCATCGTCGTCCTGGTGGGCCTCAACCCGTACACGGTCGCGGCTCACTTCCTTCTCTCCAGTGCGCTGATCGCCGTCGCCACGGTGATGTGGCAGCGCACCCGTGAGGGCGACGGCGCGTCGCGCCCGCTGGTCGGCACGTCGGTGCGGCAGCTCGTGTGGTTCCTGGTCGCCGCCACCGTCCTGCTGATCGCGGTCGGCACGGTCGTCACCGGTGCGGGCCCGCACGCCGGTGACTCGAGGGACGTCGAGCGCATGCCCGTGAGCTGGGAGGACGTCAGCAAGCTGCATGCCGTCCTGGCCTGGATCGTGGTGACGCTGACCTTCGCCCTGTGGTTCGTGCTGAAGGCGGTGGACGCCCCCAAGGGCCCCCTCGGCCGCACCCGCGTTCTCTTCCTCGTCCTCCTCGCCCAGGGCGTCATCGGCTACGTCCAGTACTTCACCGACCTCCCCGAGATCCTGGTCGGCCTCCATATGTTCGGCTCCTGCGCAGTGTGGATCGCGACGCTGCACGTCCTGCTGTCGCTCCGGGAGCGGCCGGAGGACATGGTGGAAGTGCCGGGTCCGTCGACGGAGCCGGTGGCCACGCGCGCGTGAGAGTCGCCACGCGGGCTTGAGTCACGCGTGTTCCTGTACGAGGGCGTCGATCGCCGGGCCGAGATAGTCCCTGGTCAGCTCACCGCGGCGGGCGGTCCACTCCCCGCTCGGCGCCCCAGGGTCTCCGTACCGTCGCCGTCGGATGTCCTCGACCACCTCGCCGGGCGCGCCGAGTCCGGGCAGCAGATCCAGTGCCTCCCGTTTGGTGATCAGCCGCCCCTCCTTCAGGGTGACCGCGGCACGGGCATACGTGACGAGCCCCAGGTCCACCCAGACGTCCTGCGTCCAGTTGGCGGCCCGGTCGACCTGGCGCCGCCAGAAGTCCCGCTGGTCGCGCACGACGAACCCGGCGAGTTCGCGGTCCGGCACCGGCGGCAGCAGGCTCGTGGGCGGCTCGCCGTGCAGGACCAGCCCGAAGGTGTGCAGCTCACGCCGGGTCACCGGGGTGACCGGCCGCTTGAACAGCCGCTCGTGCGCCCAGGTGAGGTGCCGCCGCTCGGCGCCGCCCGCCGTGCCGGGTGTCAGATAGCTGCAGTGCAGCTTGTCGACGAGCGGCTCGGCACGCAGACGGGCGTGCAGCCGCGCCACCCGCCAGACCGTCCTTGCCGTGATCGGGCCGTTCAGCACCGCGATCAGGTCCAGGTCGCTGCGGCCCTCCTGATAGTCGCCGCCGCCGAGTGAGCCGTGGGCCCACACGGCGACCGGGGCAAGGTCGCGCAGTTCGGTGAGGAAGCGGTCGAGGAGCCGGTCGGTCGCGTCACTGCGGGTCATGCGCACAGTCTGGACAGCTCAGTCCAGCCCGTACACCCGCCGCGCGTTTCCCGCCGCGATCAGTTCCGCCACCCGCTGCGCGTCCGCCGGTGACCATGCCCCTTCGGCCACCCAGGTGCCGAGGACCCGCGTCAGCGACTCACGGAAGAGGCGGGCCCCGACCACATGCAGTTCGGGCAGGCCGTGGGCACCGGAGGAGAAGAGGAGCTTGCCGAAGGGGGCGAGTTCGAGGATCTCGGCGAGTACGGCGGACGCGCGGGCGCCCGTACGGACGAGGGCGGCGCCCAGATCGGCGTACACATGCGGGAAGACCCCGGCGAGGTGTGCGGCGTGCCGGTGGTACGGGTAGCCGTGCAGCAGCACGAGGTCGGTACCGAGGCCGGCCGTGGCGCGGGCGAAGTCCGTGAGCAGGACGGGGTCAGTGCGGTCGATGCGCAGACCGGATTCGCCGAGCCCCGCGTGCAGTTGGAGCGGCCGGCCCGAGGCGACGGCGATCCAGAGGAGATGCCGCAGCAGGACCGGGTCGGACAGGACGCCGCCGACGGAGCGCCCGGCGAGCCAGCGGCCCGCGGCGCCCCGCACCTCGCCCGGGCCGGGCGGCTCGGGCGCGAGCGCCAGG
>NZ_VBZC01000073.1:17485-44896 GCF_005786655.1 Streptomyces montanus | reverse complement strand
CACCCCAGACCCTGCTCCCACCCCAGCTCCCGAGAAGCGGCGCAGTGCCGACACCAGGGCGCTCACGCAGGTGCTCTTCGCCGAGCTGAAGCAGCTGCAGCGGGGGACCTCCGAGCACCATCGCGTGCGCAGCGCGCTCATCGAGGCCAACCTGCCGCTCGTGCGGTACGCCGCCGCCCGCTTCCGCAGCCGCAACGAGCCCATGGAGGACATCGTCCAGGTCGGCACGATCGGCCTGATCAACGCGATCGACCGCTTCGACCCCGACCGGGGCGTCCAGTTCCCCACCTTCGCGATGCCGACCGTCGTCGGCGAGATCAAGCGGTACTTCCGTGACAACGTCCGCACCGTCCACGTACCGCGCCGTCTGCACGAACTGTGGGTGCAGGTGAACGGCGCGACCGAGGACCTCACGACGGCCTTCGGGCGCTCGCCCACCACCGCCGAGATCGCCGAACGGCTGCGGATCACCGAGGAGGAGGTCCTGGCCTGCATCGAGGCCGGACGCTCGTACCACGCGACCTCCCTGGAGGCGGCCCAGGAGGGCGACGGGCTGCCGGGCCTGCTCGACCGGCTCGGCTACGAGGATCCAGCGCTGGACGGCGTCGAGCACCGCGACCTCGTACGCCACCTTCTCGTCCAGCTCCCCGAACGAGAACAGCGCATTCTTCTCCTGCGCTACTACAGCAATCTGACGCAGTCACAGATCAGCGCCGAGCTGGGTGTCTCGCAGATGCATGTGTCAAGGCTGCTCGCCAGGAGTTTCGCCCGGCTTCGATCCGCAAACAGGATCGAGGCGTAACTCGCGAGAGCGAATCGCTCGTAAGGCAATTTCCCGACAGGTCTGGGCCGAAAAACTGCCAGACCCTCCTTTTCCAGGGCTGATCCACCCTATGTGTGTCGACATGTCACTACAGCGTGTTGCCGACATGTGACATTCTTCCGGAAGCGCGTTTGCCGCAGCTCTGCTTCCGGTATTCAGGTGGAGGCTGCGTTCCTTCGACGGGAGCGTCCGCCGCGTCCGTCCGCGACCCAAAGGGGGTGGCATGTCCGCAGACCAGGGCAGCTCGAAGGTGCTCACGCTCACAAAGAGCGAGTCCGCGCCCGACGTGCTTCACAGCGTCGATGTACCGGCCCTTCCGGCTCCGGAAGCCCCGGCCCTCTCGACTTCGGAAGCCATCGACACCCGCACCCTGTCCCGCTCCCTGTTCCTGCGGCTCGCCGCACTCGACGAGAACAGCCCGGAGCGCGCCTATGTTCGGGACACCCTCATCGAACTCAACCTCCCGCTCGTGCGCTACGCGGCCGCCCGCTTCCGCAGTCGCAACGAGCCCATGGAGGACATCGTCCAGGTCGGCACGATCGGCCTGATCAAGGCGATCGACCGCTTCGACTGCGAACGGGGCGTGGAGTTCCCGACGTTCGCGATGCCGACGGTCGTGGGCGAGATCAAGCGCTTCTTCCGGGACACCTCGTGGTCGGTCCGGGTCCCTCGGCGCCTCCAGGAGCTGCGGCTGGCCCTCACCAAGGCCAGCGACGACCTCTCCCAGAAGCTGGACCGCTCCCCGACGGTGACCGAACTCGCCACCGTGCTGGGCGTGTCCGAGGAGGACGTGGTCGACGGCCTGGCGGTCGGCAACGCGTACACGGCGTCCTCGCTGGACTCCCCGGCCCCCGAGGACGATGGCGGCGAGGGCTCCCTGGCCGATCGCCTCGGTTACGAGGACACGGCCCTGGAGGGCGTCGAGTACCGGGAGTCCCTGAAGCCCCTGCTCGCCAAGCTCCCACCCCGAGAGCGGCAGATCATCATGCTCCGCTTCTTCGCGAACATGACCCAGTCGCAGATCGGCGAGGAGGTCGGCATCTCGCAGATGCACGTGTCCCGGCTGCTGACGCGGACGCTGGCGCAGCTGCGGGAAGGACTCATCTCGGACTGAGGGTTCATAATTGACGGGTCGTCAGCCACACTGGCGCAATGCGTCGAGGGTTGTTACGTGGTCGCCGAGGTGCCCTTGTGGCCGCCTCGGCGACCGTCGTCTGTGCGGGTGGACTGCTGGCCGCTTGCGGAGGCGGGGGCGGCGGTGACGGATACGTCGCGGTCGGTCCGGCCGGCGGTACCCCTCGGCCGGCGGGGACGGCGGCGGCTCCGACGGGCGACGTGACGCTGATCCCGCTCGACGGTACGGAATCCGGCTCCCGCACCCCCGTCCCTGGGCCTTCCGCGCCCGGAAACCCTGCCGCGAGGGGCGGCCCGCCCGACGCCAGCGGTCGTTCGGAGGGCGGCTCGTCGGACGCACCGGGCCCCTCGGGGACCGACGCATCGGACTCATCCGACTCATCGAACACATCAGACGCATCGGGGGATGACGCCGAGTCCGGTCGTACGGGTGGGGGCAGTGGGGGTCAGCCCTCCCCACCGGCGTCCGGCGGCAGCGCGCCGACGGGCGGGAGTACGGCGCCCAGTGGGCCCGCGAAGCTGACCGTGAGCGATCCCGAACGCGAGCCCGCCGATGCACGCTGGTGTGAAAAGGTCACCCTCGACTTCCGCAACACCGGAGGCACGGCGGTGCGTTCTGGCACCGTGACCTTCGGTACGCACATCATCGGCGCGCTCGGCATCGACTGGGCGACCATCAAGTCGGCCGAGAAACTTCCCGCACCGATCGCCGTCGGCGCACGGAAGGAGAAGACCTGGACGGTGTGCGTGGACGAGTGGCGGGTGCCGCTGGGCATGCACATCGAGACACAGGACGTGTCCGTCCAGTGGAAGTAGCGGAAGTAGCGGACGCCTACTTGAACGCGAGCCAGGCGACCGCGGCGACGACCGCCACGGCGAGTACGACGCCGACGATCAGTCCGATACGGGGTCCGGCCGGGGCGGCGGGCTGCTGCCTGCGGCCCTGAGGGCCCTCGTCGACGAAAGCGCGGAACATCTGGGTGCTACCCGCGGGGTCGTAGTTGCCCTCGGGGCCCTGGGTGTTTGCCATGGGCCAGGACCCTAGCGAATGCCTCCGGCTCGCCCAAGTGCCGGGTGCCCTCTTCTGGTGTTGCTTGTCCGTTCTTGGGGTGGCCCGGACTGAGGGCTCCGCCCCAGGCCCCCGACATGGGTCGCGTCTCGGCTGCGGGTTGTCTGTGGCTGGTCGCGCAGTTCCCCGCGCCCCTGTAGAGCGCCCCCTTTTTTTGTAGGGCGCTCCACTTTGCCAAGGTTTTAGGCCCATCTCACCCTCTCTCATTTGCCTGCAGCAACCAATCATCTTTATGGTTGCCCTAAGCAACGAAGGAGGAGGCGATGGCCGCTCAGCGTCAGTACGAGGAGCTGGCTCGGCAGCTCAGTGCCATCGGTGCGGTGAAACGGGGTCTCGGGCGGGTGCTTCCGCCGGAGTGCCCGGGTGGTTCCGCCGCCGTGCTCACGCTGCTCGAGCGGCACGGCGAGATGCGGATGAGCCGCCTCGCGGAGCTGCTGGCCATCGACATGTCGGTGACGAGCCGGCATGTGGCCCAGGTCGCGGAGCGCGGCTGGATCGACCGGTCCCCCGACCCCGCCGACAAGCGGTCACGCATCCTCCGGCTCACCCCCGCCGGACGGGACATGCTCGCCGAGATCTCCGAGCGCTACACGCACGCGCTCGCCCACTACCTCGAGGACTGGTCCGACGACGAGGTCGACCGGCTCAACTCGCTGCTCGGCCGGCTGCGCGCCAGCTTCGACGACTGCCGGCCGGCCGCGCCCCCGACCCCGCCGCCGGCGTCACCCCCGACGCCACCGGCGACCACCCGTACGCCCGCATAAAGCAACGTAAGAGAAGGAAGCCCATGGCAACGACCACACCAGCCGGTGTGCGGGGCTCACACGCCAAGCACGGAGGAGGGCCCTCCGACGGCGCTCCGATGACGCACCGGCAGATCTTGGAGGCACTGACCGGGCTGCTGCTCGGCATGTTCGTCGCGATCCTGTCGTCGACGATCGTGTCCAACGCCCTGCCCGACATCATCAACGACCTCGGCGGCGGCCAGAGCGCCTACACCTGGGTGGTGACCGCGTCGCTTCTGACGATGACGGCGTCCACCCCCCTGTGGGGCAAGCTCGCCGACCTCTTCTCCAAGAAGCTGCTGGTGCAGCTGGCCCTGGTCATCTTCGTCGGCGGTTCGGCGGCGGCCGGACTGTCCCAGAACCCCGGCATGCTGATCGCGTTCCGCGCCGTCCAGGGCATCGGCATGGGCGGTCTGACCTCGCTGGCCCAGATCATCATGGCGGCGATGATCGCCCCGCGTGAGCGTGGACGATACAGCGGCTACCTCGGCGCCACGTTCGCCACCGCGATGGTCGGCGGCCCGCTGATCGGCGGTGTCATCACCGACACCAGCTGGCTCGGCTGGCGCTGGTGCTTCTACGTCGGCGTCCCCTTCGCCGTCATCGCCCTGATCGTGCTGCAGAAGACCCTGCACCTTCCGGTCGCCAAGCAGAAGGTCAAGGTCGACTGGGCTGGCGCGTTCTTCATCAGCGCCGCGGTCTGCCTGCTGCTGATCTGGGTGACCTTCGCCGGCGACAAGTACGACTGGGCGTCCTGGCAGACCTATTCGATGGTCGGCGGCACGATCGTGCTCCTGGCGATCTTCATCCTCATCGAGACGAAGGCGACCCAGCCGATCATCCCGCTGCGGCTGTTCCGCAACCGCACCATCACGCTGGCGTCCATCGCCGCCCTCTTCGTCGGCACCGCGATGTACGCGGGCGTCATCTTCTTCAGCCAGTACTTCCAGCTGGCGCGGGACGAGTCGCCGACCATGTCCGGCGTCATGACCATCCCGATGATCGGCGGCCTCGCCGTCGCCTCGACCGTCTCCGGGCAGTTCATCTCCCGGACGGGCCGGTGGAAGGGCTGGCTGCTGGCCGGTGGCGTCCTGCTCACCGCGGGCCTCGGTCTGCTCAGCACGATGCGGTACGACACTCCGTACTGGCGCGTGGCGGTCTTCATGGCCCTGCTGGGCCTCGGCGTCGGCATGATGATGCAGAACCTGGTGCTGTGCACGCAGAACCAGGTGGCCCCGAGCGACCTCGGCGCCGCCAGCTCCACGGTGAACTTCTTCCGTTCCCTCGGGAGCACGGTGGGCATCTCCGCGCTGGGCGCCGTGCTGAGCCACCGGATCACGCACTACGTCACCGAGGGCGCGTCGTCCCTCGACCCGAAGTACGCGTCCGCGCTCACCGGTTCCAGCTCCTCCGACAGCATCCCCGACGTCGACTCGCTCCCCGGGCCGATCCGCACGCTCGTGGAGAGCTCCTACGGCCACGGCATCGCCGACGTCTTCCTCTACACGGCGCCCGTCGCGGTACTCGCCTTCCTCTTCTCCCTGTTCATCAAGGAGGTCCCGCTGCGCACCAAGGGCGCTCTGGCGCAGGCCGCCGAGGAGAAGACCCACGCCATGGCTCCGGCCACCGCCGAGGCTCCCGCCCCGGCCGAGGAGCCGGCCCCGATCGAGGAGCCGGCCTTGACCGAGGAGAAGGTCCCGAGCGCGCCCTCCAGCCCGGAGCCTGGCATCCCGGTGCGCGGCCATGTACGCGGCGCCGAGAGCGCGCCCGTCCCGCGGGCCGCCGTGACGCTGATCTCCCTCACGGGCCGTCAGCTGGGCCGCTCGGTCGCGCAGGCCGACGGCGCCTACGCGGTGGACGCGCCGGGCACGGGCTCGTACGTCCTGATCGCGTCGGCCGACGGGTTCCAGCCGCAGGCCTCCACGGTCGTCGTGAACGGCGAACCGCTCACGTACGACATCCTCCTGAGCGGCACGAGCGGGCTCGGCGGGACGGTCAGGGCGGCGGACAGCGGGAAGCCGGTCATGGGCGCCATGGTGATCGTGACCGATGTGCGCGGCGACGTGCTGGCCACCGGGACCACCGGCGAGCAGGGCGAGTTCACCTTCGCCGAGCTGGTCCCGGGCACCGTGACCGTCGCGGTGAACGCCACGGGCCATCGCCCGCTCGCCCTCCCGGTCGAGGTCGGCGGCACCGGGGTCACCCGGGTCGAGATCGAGCTCAGCACCGGCGCGCATCTGCAGGGCACGGTACGGGCACCGCACGGCCCGCTGTCCGACGCGCGCGTCACGCTCGTCGACGTGGCGGGCAACGTGGTCGGCACGGCGACCACGGGGACGGACGGGGCGTACGCCTTCGCCGACCTGGACAGCGGGGAGTACACGGTCATCGCGACCGGTTACCCGCCGGTGGCCACGGCGCTGACGGTGAACGGCGGCGGCGTGGACGGCCACGACATCGAACTCGCCCACCCCGGCGAGTAGTCGACCCCCGGCCCGTCGGGGCGCGTCCGGAGCCCGGGCGCGCCTCGCGGGCCGGTTTTTCCCCGCAGAGGAGTTACACGCAATGGGACTGACCGCGAAGATCCGCACGCGGGACGGCTGGGCCGTGTCGCACGGGGTCGTCACGGTGACCGACATGACCGGTACGCAGGTGATGCGCGCCGAGGCCGACGGAGAGGGGGTCGTACGGAACGGGACCGAACTCGCACCCGGGGCGTACACGGTGATCGTCACGGCCGTCGGTTACGCCCCCGCCGCCGCCAGTGCGCTCGTCACGGCGAGCGGGCGCGCCGAGGTCGGGACCGTGACCCTGGCACGGCAGGGCGGCGCCGAACTCCCGCCCCCCGGCCCCTGGACCATCGACCCGGCCCACTCCTCCGTGTCCGCGGTCGCCCGGCATCTGGGTATCTCCAGCGTGCACGGAAGGTTCACCGACTTCTCCGGCCGGATCGAGATCGCCCCGGACGAGGTGACCAAGTCCAGGGTGGAGGCGGTCATCCGGGCCGCCTCGATCGACACCGGCAACGGCATGCGCGACGAGCACCTCAGGTCCCCGGACTTCCTGGACGTGGAGAGGTACCCGGACATCACCTACCGCTCGACGGGACTGTCGCCCGCCGGCGCCGACCGCTGGACGGTGCACGGCGAACTGACCCTGCACGGTGTCGTACGAGCGGTCGACCTGGACCTCGCCCACCTCGGTACCGGCGCGGATCCCTGGGGCGGCACCCGCGCGGCCTTCCGGGCCACGACCGAGCTGCGCCGCGAGGACTTCGCCATGAACTACAACCAGGTGGTCCAGGCGGGCATCGCGGCCATCGGGGCGACCCTCAAGGTGGAGCTGGACATCCAGGCGGTGCAGGGCGAGACACCGCCGCGAACGTAGGCACAACAGGACCAGGCTTCGCGCCACCTCAAGGCCTAGGGCCTGTCCGGCGGATCATGCCGGGGCTGCGGGGTCTGGCACGCACATCTGCGGCGTTGTCGTCAGTCGCCGAAGCTCCGCTTCGACTCCCTCCTCCGCCTTGCAGCTGCACGCACCAGACCCCGCTCACCCGTGCTTATTGCGCGCCGTCAGCTGGAGTCGGCATGATCCGCCGGACAGGCCCTAGGCTGCCGCCATGGCACCCAACATCGCGACGAACACCTCCGTCTCCCTCGACGAGCTGCTCGACTTCGTACGTCCCCGCCACCGCGCCATCCTGCTCACGCGCCGCGCCGACGGCAGCCCTCAGGGGTCGCCGCTCACCTGCGGCGTCGACGACGCGGGCCGGGTCGTCGTCTCCACGTATCCGGACCGCGCCAAGACCCGCAACGCCAAGCGGGACGCGCGCGTCAGCCTCGTCGTGCTGAGCGACGACTGGAACGGGCCCTGGGTGCAGATCGACGGGACGGCCGAGGTCATCGACACGCCCGACTCCGTCGAGCCGCTCGTGGAGTACTACCGGAACATCGCCGGTGAGCATCCGGACTGGGACGAGTACCGCGAGGCGATGCGCAAGCAGGGCAAGTCCATCATCCGGGTCACCCCTGACCGCTGGGGGCCCGTTGCCACGGGGGGCTTCCCGGCGCGGCTCGCTCCGCAGGAGTAGCGAAGGCAGCGCCCCCAGGAATCCTGGGGGCGCACTTCGGCTGCGGGCCGGTCGTGGCTCGTCGCGCAGTTCCCCGCGCCCCTGAAGGGGCGCACCCCGGAGCGTCAGGCGCGCTCCACCATCGCCTCGATGCCCGCGAGCACCAGGTCCAGGGCGAACTGGAAATCGCGGTCGTACATCTCCGCGACCGTGTCGCCGCCGCGGGCCGCCATGAGGTCCACGGACTCCTGGAGGATGTTGTCGAGTTCAGGGGCCGTCTTGAGAGTGCTCAGGGACTGCTGGAAGTACTCGTCCGGGCTCAACCCGACAGCCGCGCTGCGCAGGCTGAAGTGGCCC
This sequence comes from Streptomyces montanus, assembly GCF_005786655.1. Taxonomy (NCBI): domain Bacteria; kingdom Bacillati; phylum Actinomycetota; class Actinomycetes; order Kitasatosporales; family Streptomycetaceae; genus Streptomyces; species Streptomyces montanus. The sequence continues at coordinate 36,656 of NZ_VBZC01000073.1, read as the reverse complement.
TCCATCGTGCCGAATCCGTACACGAACTGGAAGACGGCCGCGATCGCCCCCGCCAGCCGGTGCGGCGGCAGCCCGGTCGCGCGGACCACGCGCTGCACCACGAGCGAGAAGGCGACCGAGTTCGGCCCGATGTTGAGGAACGTCCCGAGGAGCGGCGACACCCAGGGGTGGCGCACCAGCACCGCCCGGTACGCGCTCGCCAGCGCGCGCAGCTGATCGCGCCAGTCCTCGCCCGACTCCGGATCAGGCAGCTTCAGCTCGCCGAAGACCGAGTCGAGGGCAAGTTCCAGCAGATCGTCCTTGGTGTCCACGTACCAGTAGACCGACATCGCCGTGACGTTCAGCTCGGCAGCAAGCCGACGCATGGAGAACTTGGCCAGGCCCTCGGCGTCGAGCAGCCGCACCGTGACCCGGGTGATGCGGTCACGATCGAGCCCGGACGGCTGGCCCCCGCCGCGGGTCGCACCGCCGCGGGGACCCTTGTCCTCCAGCCAGACGCTGTGCCGCGCCGGACGCTCGGCCCGGTCGGCCGACCTCACCATGCCGCTGCCCTAACCATGGCGCACCTTCCTCGGAACTCAGCTCAGTACTGGTACTTCGCGTACGTGATGCTATGCGTGCCCCACCCGGGCATCGTCACGCCGATGCCGCCACCGCGGAGTCTGCCCGATCGGCCCGCCGCAACAACGCCGCGGCCAGCAGTCCGCCCAGCAGCACCGCCACCGCCCCCACCATCTGGCTGGTCTCGAGCCCGGACGAGTACGCGTCCATGATCCGCTCCCGCTCCTGTGCCGAGCCCGCCGTGGCCAGCGCCGCCGGCAGCGAGGTCGCGGCGACCGGGGTCAGCGCGGCGAAGCGGGAGTTGAGGATCGCGCCGAGCACCGCCACGCCGAGGCCGTTGCCGAACTCGTTGAGGGTGCCGTTGACGCCCGCGCCGATGCCCGCCTTCTCCGGCGGGATCGCGCTCAGGATGGCGTGCGCCATGGCGGGAGTGGCGACGGCGGAGCCCGCGCCGATGAGCAGCAGTCCGAGGAGGATGCCCGCGTAGCCGTGCTCGGTGAGCGTCGCGATCGACACCAGTCCGCCTGCCACCAGGGTCATGCCGATCAGGATGGAGGCCGGATTGCCGAGCCTGGCCGCCCACTTCGCCGACAGGCCGGAGAAGTTGAGCACCACGATGGACAGCGCGAGCGGAGCCGTTCGCAGACCGGCCTCCAGAGGGCCGTACCCCAGCACGAACTGCAGGTGCTGCGTCAGCAGGAACAGCGACCCACCCATACCGAAGGCGACCAGCACGACACCCGTCACCGCACCCGTGAACCGCTGGTCACGGAAGAATTGCATGTCGAGCATGGGATACGGGATCCGGCTCTCCCAGTACGCGAAGAGCCCCAGCACCACCACGGCCACCGCGGTGGCCGCCGACACCAGCCCGGAGGTCCAGCCGTACTCAGGACCGGAGATGATCACGAAGACGAGCGAGCCCATGCCGATCGTCGACAGCAGCGCTCCCAACACGTCGGGACGATCCCCACGCGGATCCTTGGACTCCGGCACGAGCGCCACCGCCGCGACGAGGCCGAGCGCCGCGACCGGCAGGTTCACCAGGAAGATCGCGCCCCACCAGAAGTGGTCGAGCATGAAGCCGCCGACCAGTGGTCCGATCGCGAAGCCGATCATGGCGACCGCGCTCCAGATGCCGATCGCCTTGGGCTGATCCTCGGGCGTGAAGATCTGCATCACGACCGCGAGCGTGGTGGTGAGCAGCAGCGCCCCGCCCACGCCCATCCCGGCCCGCGCGGCGATCAACTGCCCGGTGGAATCGGCGAGTCCGGCCGTCAGCGAGCCGACGCCGAAGAGCGCGAGCCCCGCGATCAGCATCTTCTTGCGGCCATAGCGGTCGGCGGCGCTGCCCGCGGAGAGCAGCAGACCGGACTGCACGAGCGAGTACGCGTTGATCATCCACTGGATGTCGGAGGTGCCCGCCCCCAACTCCTCGGTGAGGGAGGGGATCGCGACGTTCAGGACGGTGTTGTCCAGCAGCACCGTGAGCTGCGCGAGACAGATGACTCCGAGGATGAGCCAGCGCTGGGGGTGTCCTTGCGGAGGTGCGGTGGTGTTCCCGGCGGTCGTCTCGGCCGTCATGGATGCCCTCTTCCCTTCTACAGTGTACGAGAGATGATGTCGCCATACACCGTAGAACAACTCCCTTACGCCGTACAACACAGAAGGGGCGGCCGTGGCGCTCTCGCCTCGACCGCCCCCGCAGGGAACCGTCAGCTGCTCGTCAGCCGCTCGTCTGCTGCGTCAGGTCGTAGAAGGTGGAGTTGCCTACCGTCACCTCCTTGAAGTTCTCCTGGACCCACGAGCTGATCTCGGAGGAACTGCCGCTGTCGCTGCCACCACGGCCGCCCATGCTGCCGCCGCCGATGAAGTAGTGGATCTTGCCGTCCGCCACGTACTGCTTGAACTCGGCGAGCGTCGGGGAGGGGTCGGTGCCGTTGAAGCCGCCGATCGCCATCACCGGCTCGCCGGTGGAGAGCTGGTAGCTCGCGGCGTTCTGGGAGCCGATGGCCGCGGCGACCCAGGTGTAGTCGCCGGAGTTCGTCTCCAGCAGCTTCTTTGCCTCGCCGCTGACCGAGGTGCCGCCGATCAGGCCGCCCATGCCGCCGCCACCAGCGCCGCCGTCGCCCATCTGACCGCCGGGGCCGCCCTGCTGGTTCTGAGTGGTGCCGTTTCCGTTCTGCTGACCTTGCTGACCACCTTGCTGACCCTGCTGGTTCTGGCCGCCGCCGGGGAGGCCGCCGGTCGGGGGCCGGCCCGCCGCCCCACCCGGCCCGTTGCCGTTCTGCTGCTGGTTCTGGCCGGGCATACCGCCGCCACCGGGGCCGCCGCCCATGCCGCCACCGCCACCCGGCCCGCCGCGACCGCCCGCGACCGCCGGACCGGCCGTGACGATCGAGCCGGTGTGGGCCTCCTGCAGCGTGTTGATCGTGTACGCCGCCGGGCCCGCGAGGGCTGCGACGAAGCTCAACCCGACCACACCCATGGCCAGTCGGCGGCCGAGCTTGTTGACGAAGATCAGGCCGAGCGCCGCGACCAGACCGCCGACCAGGACCAGCCACTTCAGCCACGGCAGGTAGGCGGAGGAACGGTTGAGGAGGACGTACCCCCATACGGCGGTCGCCGTCATCGCGCCCGCCGGCGTCAGCGACACCCATGTCTTGCCGCGCTCCTCCCAGAGCACGACCGCGCCCATGCCGATCAGCGGCGCGATGTAGGGGGCCAGGGCCACGGTGTAGTACTCGTGGAAGATGCCCTGCATGAAGCTGAAGATCACCATGGTGATCAGCAGCGAGCCGCCCCAGGCGAGGAACGCGGCGCGGGCCGTGTCGGTCCTCCGGGCCTTCCGGGTGAGCACGAGGCCCGCGACGAGCAGGATCAGCGCCGCCGGGATCAGCCAGGAGATCTGACCGCCGATCGACGAGCTGAACATCCGGTCCCAGCCGGTCTCGCCCCAGCCGCCGCCCTGACCGCCACCACCGCCGCCGACGCTTCCGGTCTCCTCGCCGTTGATGCGCCCGAGGCCGTTGTAGCCGAAGGTCAGTTCAAGGAAGGAGTTGTTCTGCGAGCCGCCGATGTACGGGCGGGACGAGGCCGGCCACAGCTCGACGATCGCGACCCACCAGCCGCCCGAAACGACCATCGCGAGCCCGGCGAGCAGCACCTGGCCGATGCGCTTCTTCAGGACCGTCGGCGCGAAGACCACGTACAGCAGGGCCAGTACCGGGAGGATCAGGAAGGCCTGGAGGGTCTTCACCAGGAAGGCGAGGCCGATCGCGGTGCCCGCCCACAGCAGCCACTTCGTCTGGGCCTTCTCCATGGCACGCAGCGTGCAGTAGACCGCGGCGGCGCTCAGCAGCGCGAGGGCCGCGTCCGGGTTGTTGAAGCGGAACATCAGCGCGGCGACGGGCGTGAGCGCGAAGGCCGCCATGGTGATGAAGCCGGCCGAGGCGGAGAACCGGCGCCGTACAGCCGCGTACAGGACACCGGCCGTGGCGACGGCCATCAGGACCTGCGGGAAGAGGATCGCGAAGGAGTTGAGACCGAACACCCGCACCGACAGGGCCATCGGCCACAGCGAGGCCGGAGGCTTGTCGACGGTGATGGCGTTGGCCGAGTCCAGAGAGCCGAAGAAGAAGGCCTTCCAGCTCTGGGAGCCGGCCTGGGCGGCCGCGGAGTAGAAGGAGTTCGCGTACCCGGAGGCCGTGAGGTTCCAGGTGTAGAGCACGCCGATCAGCAACAGCGTGCCCAGGAACGCGGGGCGCACCCAGCGGTGGTCCTCGGGCCGCCCGCGCCAGGCGCGGCGCACGAAGGGTTGTTTGGGGCTGCCGTCCTCGGGAGCCACGGTGGGCTCCGCCGGAACGACCGGCTGCTGTACGGCTGTTGAGGCGGGAGGACCCCAGCCGGGACTGGGTGTCCCGGCGGGACTGTGTGTCCCCGGATAGTCGGCTTGAGTCGTCGTCATCGTGCGTTCCTCGGATCGTGATCGTTCGGACGCACCGGCTGCAGCTGCACGGTCGCGTCCCCCCAGGTTCGGTTGTCGTACGGAGAGTGAGTCGCGCCGTACGGAGGCCGCGGCGCCGTCGCGTAGACGGGCGACACGGAACCGGCGGGCACGACGGGCGTGTGAGAGGCGACTACGGTCGACGGCGCGTCGTGATCGTGCCGGTCCGGGAACACCCAGGCCCGGAAGAGCAGGAACCGCAGCACGGTCGCCGCGAGGTTGGCGGCGATCAGCACCGCCAGTTCGGTGGAGTGCGCGGGTTCGCTCGTCGCCGCGTTCAGGGCGGCGAGCGAACCGCTGGTGAGGGCGAGGCCGATACCGAAGACCACCAGGCCCTGCGCCTGGTGCTTCACGGCCCGGTCCCGTCCGCGGACGCCGAAGGTGAGGCGCCGGTTGGCCGCCGTGTTGGCGACCGCCGACACGAGCAGGGCGAGCGCGTTGGCGACCTGCGACCCCGCGAACGTACGGAAGCCGCTGTAGAGCAGCAGATAGAACAGCGTGGACAGACCGCCCACGACACAGAAGCCGACGAGCTGCCGGGCGAGTCCCGTGGGTACGCCGGTCAGGTCGCGGTCGCGCGGGTCGTCACCGAACGGCCGCGCGAGCCGGTCGAGCGGCAGCGAGCCGGTGGCGAGGGCGCGCCCGACGCGCCACACGCCCAACAGGTCGTCGGTCGCGGTCTTCACGATGTGCACGGTCGAGTCCGGGTCGTCGACCCAGTCGACCGGCACCTCGTGGATACGCAGGCCGGCCCGTTCGGCGAGGACCAGCATCTCGGTGTCGAAGAACCATCCGGTGTCCTCGACCAGCGGCAGCAGCACCTGCGCGACCTCGCGCCGGATCGCCTTGAATCCGCACTGGGCGTCGGAGAAGCGGGCCTGCAGCGAGCCCCGCAGGATCAGGTTGTAGGTGCGGGAGATGAACTCCCGCTTGGCACCGCGCACCACCCGCGAGGAGCGGGCCAGCCGCGAGCCGATCGCCAGGTCCGAGTGACCCGAGATCAGCGGGGCGACCAGCGGCAGCAGCGCGTTGAGGTCGGTGGAGAGATCCACGTCCATGTAGGCGAGGACCGGAGCGTCGGAGGCCGACCAGACGGTGCGCAGCGCCCGGCCGCGTCCCTTCTGCTCAAGCCGGAAGGACCTGACCTCCGGGATCTCCGCCTCCAGCCGTGCCGCCACCAGCGGTGTGGTGTCCGTGGACGCGTTGTCCGCGATGGTGATGCGGAACGCGTACGGGAAGGTGCGCGCGAGGTGCTCGTGCAGTCTGCGCACACACGGCTGGAGGTCCTTCTCCTCGTTGTAGACGGGGATCACTACGTCCAGGACAGGCGTACCGGCATTCCCGGCCGGGAGGTGCTCCCGCGCCGGCAGATTGCCGGGAGAAGGTTCGGTTCGCATGACGACGACTGTCGTCAAGCCCCCTGTTGCACCCATGTGGTGGTGCTGTGCTGTGCCTGTGAGTGCGTTTGCGTGTTTGTTTCGGGCGTTTCCCCAGCCCATGCCTCGTACCCCGCCGCGGGTCCCGCTTCGGGCGACAGCACAGGCAGATGCACGGTGAACACCGTGTGCCCGGGCACGCTGTCGACGGTCACGGCGCCGCCGTGCGCGGTCGCGACGGCCTGCACGATGGCAAGACCGAGACCGGTGGATCCCGAGGCGCGCGAGCGCGACGAGTCGCCCCGCGCGAACCGTTCGAAGACACGGGGCAGCAGATCCTGTGGAATCCCGGGCCCGTCGTCCTGGACGTCCAGGCACACCCAGGAGCCCTGCCGGCGCACGCGTGCGGTCACCGTGGTGCCGGGTGGTGTGTGGGTACGCGCGTTGGCGAACAGGTTCACCATGACCTGCTGGATGCGGGCGGCGTCGGCGAGCACGAGCGCGGGTTCGTCCGGCAGGTCGAGGCGCCAGTTGTGATCGCGCCCGGCCGCACGGGCATCGCTCACCGCGTCCACGACCAGCGGGGACAGATCGGTGTGTTCGTAGGAGAGCGGGCGCCCGGCGTCGAGCCGCGCGAGCAGCAGCAAATCTTCGACGAGGCCCGTCATCCGGCCGGCCTCGGACTCGATCCGGCCCAGCGCGTGCCGCGTGTCCGGTCCGGTCTCTTCCCTTCCGCGCCTGGTGAGTTCGGCGTATCCGCGGATGGACGCGAGCGGCGTACGCAGCTCATGGCTGGCGTCCGCGACGAACTGCCGTACCCGCGTCTCGCTCTCCTGGCGCGCGTGCAGCGCTCCGTGGACGTGGTCGAGCATGCGGTTGAGGGCGGCGCCGACCTGCCCGACCTCCGTGTGGGGGTCGGTCTCGGACTCGGGGACGCGCTCGTTGAGGGTCACCTCGCCGGTGTGCAGCGGCAGTTCGGAGACACGGGTGGCGGTGGCGGCGACCCTGCGCAGGGGGCGCAGCGCGACGCTCACGATGGTGGCCCCGGCGAGGAAGGCGGCGGCTAGACCGGCGGCTGTGACGCTGACTTCGACGAGGATGAGGGTGTTGAGGGTCTCTGTGACGTCTTCGGTGGACAGGCCTACGTAGTAGGCACCGTCGATGCCACTTTTGTACTGGACGCGGTACTCGCCGAGGCCCGGGAGGTCGACGGTGTGCTGGTCGCCGTCGCGCGGCACGTCTTCGAGGGCGGCCTCCTGCGCCGAGGTGAGTGACTCGGGGTTGAATTCGGGTACCCCGCCGTCGCCCTCGGACTTCTTGCCGACCTTGGCCTCGGTGATGTTGCCGCCCGTGAGCTTTGCGGCGAGCGTGCCGCCGTTGCTCGGCTGCGGGCCTCGGACGACCAACTCCGACAGCGTCTGCTGCTTCTTGCGGTCAGGGGGCTCCTTGCCGACCAGCTCCTCGGGCCCGGCCGCCCGCATGGCCGCACCCTTCACCGACTCGTCGAGCTGCTCGTACAAATGTGACCGCAGCGCAATCGTGGTCACCGTGCCGATCACCGCGCACACGACGGCGATCAGCACGACGGACGCGACGACGAGCCGCGTCCGCAGCGTCCGAGGCTGTCGGCGCCGCTGCTTTCGCAGCTGTCGTCGCCCGCTCATGACGCGGCGGGTTTGATCAGGTAACCGGCTCCGCGCCGGGTGTGGATCATCGGCTCACGCCCGGCGTCGATCTTGCGGCGCAGGTAGGAGATGTAGAGCTCGACGACATTGGCCTGGCCGCCGAAGTCGTACGACCACACGCGGTCGAGGATCTGCGCCTTGCTGAGCACGCGGCGCGGGTTGCGCATCAGGAAGCGCAGCAGCTCGAACTCGGTGGCGGTGAGGTGGATGTTGTCCCCGGCGCGCGACACCTCGTGGCTGTCCTCGTCCAGGGTGAGGTCCCCGACGACGAGCGTGGAGTCGGAGCGACGGTCGGCGGCACCGGAGCGACGGATCAGCCCGCGCAGCCGCGCGACGACCTCCTCCAGGCTGAACGGCTTGGTGACGTAGTCGTCGCCGCCCGCGGTGAGCCCGGCGATACGGTCCTCGACGGCGTCCTTCGCCGTCAGGAAGAGAACGGGCACGTCGGGCAGATCACGCCGCAGCCGGCCGAGGACGGCGAGCCCGTCCATGTCCGGCAGCATCATGTCGAGCACCACGGCGTCGGGCCGGAAGTCCCGGGCGGTCTGCACCGCCCCGGTCCCGTCACCCGCGCTGCGGATCTGCCAGCCCTCGTAACGAAGGGCCATGGACAACAGCTCGGTGATCGACTGCTCGTCGTCCACCACAAGCACGCGGACGGGGCTCCCGTCCGGCCTCAGCAGTTCGGTGCGCCCCTGGGGCGAGGTCGTGGTCATAGCCCACACATTGGTGGGCCGCTCTGAGAGCACCCTTTCGGGAACCTGTGAATTACCTGAGAAACGCACAGGAGCCGCTCAGGGAACACCTGGGAATCCCAGAGCAACTGATCTCGCTCTTCAGCCCTTTCTCAGCCCCCTCCCTCAGCCGTGTCTCAGCCCCGCCTCAGCCCTGCCCGCGACGGAACCCGTGACTCCGCTCGACCTTGGCGATATGCAGGGTGTAGCTCTCGTACCAGCTCTCACGCCCCCGCTTCTGCGCCGCCCGGTGCTCCATGTCGCTGCGCCACTCCTCGATGGCCTCGGCGTCCCGGAAGTACCCCACGGTGATCCCGAGCCCGCCCGGCGTCCGCGCCGAGTCGATCCCGAGGAACCCCGGTATCTCCTTGACCCGCTCCTCCATCCGCTCGGCCGTCTCCCCGTACCCGTTGTCTCCCTCCGTCCTTACGGAGGTGAACACCACGGCGTAGTACGGCGGTTCCTGCGCAGCGACAGGATCAATGGCTTGTTCGTTCATGTCACCATTCTCTCCGCTCCCTTTCCCGGTCAGAAGAGCCCCTCCTGAACGCCACCGCCACCGCACTCCCTCACCGGCACTGCCATCGCACGACCGTCCGCGGAACCCAGCTCCCACCCCCGCATCAGCCGCGTATCCAGCACGACCACCCCACGCCCGGTCGCCAGATGCAGATCGGGCCCGGCCGCGGCCACCAGCTCCCCGCTCACCACACCGCCCGCCACCAGCTCGCCCACGACCCCCACAGCCGACGACAGCCCATCGAGTCCGAACGCGCCCACATGATCCACGGCCACGAACGGCATCCGCTCCAAGGCCTCCGGCCACCCACCGAGCCCCGCGGCCCGCGCATGCAGCGCCTCGACCTCGGCCCGTCGCACCGCCGCCCCGGGCAACGCACTGCGCACGGCCCGCTTGGCGTCGTACGGGATCCGGTCCGGCACCCCCAACGCCCTGCGCAGCAACTCCTCACTCCGCCGAGCCGCCATCAGGGGCCCGCGCCCGAGCCAGCTGAAGACCACGGCCCCCTGCTCGAGCAGCCTCGCGTCCCCTCTCTCCACGGCCGTGATCCCGACCTTGACCATCCCGCTCCCGAACCACGCGAGATACACGTGGTACGGCCGCGGGTCGTCGGCGACGGTATCGGCGGCAACGGAATGCGCACGCTCCAGCCGCGCACACTCCTCGCACCGCGCGCCGACGCTGCGCCCGGACACGACAGCCCTCACGGGACAGCTGTTCCCCCGCGCCCCGACGCATGTCCGCTCGCCCCCTGCCACCCGAAAGGCCACCCGCCGCCCGCGTGCAAGAGCACTCCGCTGCCCGCCTTCCCAGACCAACTGCGGCTGCGCTCCCTGCCACCGCAGCCCCGCACATCTCCACACCTGTGCCATCGCTCACGAGAGTAGGCGGCGCCACTGACAACGGGCCCGGGCGAGCGGACGGGCAGGGCCGACGCCGATGCGACGCCGATCCGACGCAGGTGCCCGAGCCGGTTCCGCGTCCGCCGCGACCCCTTCGAGCGACACGGTCGCCGGAGTCGCCGGAGTCGCCGAACAGCACGATGGACAGGAAGATCAGCGCTGCCATCTGGTCCGGAAAGCCCAATGGCCGCGGTGGCTACTCCACCTACACCAACACATGCCCGAACTACGAGAAGTTCCGCACACGTACAAGGTCAACACCCGTGCCGCTGCCAGGTGCTAGCCGTCAGGCTGGGGCACCCTCGTACTCGTAGACGAGGCGAAAGGACGGGCGGAGCATATGGCGGCCCACACGCCGGCTGAGCGGGCCCTGGCCCGCTCATACACCACCGGTGACGGCAGTATGAGGTTCAACATCACCGATCTGTCGGTCGATCATCACCCCGACCGCAGTGCGACGTTGACGTACTGGCTCACCGTGGAGCGTCAGGGCCATCCCGACGAGCGCTGGGTGGTCACTCTTCCCTGGGACGACAGGTCCTTCGCAGACGTGCTCACCTCGTCGTCCCCCGATCCCGACCGACTCGGGCAGCTCGTGCACATCGTCCACACCCTGCTGGAAGAGTGGTGGGACACCAAGGGATACAACCGGCAGTCGGCGAAAATGGGACGCCAACGCCCTTGAGTCGCCGACTCTCTTGAGGCCGGGCCCCGCCTCCCCGAAGGATGGGCGGCAGGGCCCGGCTTCGAGTACCGCGTTCATGCGGCCGGCGCCTTTTCCCTGGCTTCCACGTGTATCTGTCGAGTGTGCTGGGAGCGTTGTGCCCAGCGGACGGCGAGTGGCGCGACCAGGCCCGTCAGAGCGAACATCGCTCCCACGACGTACCACCCGGGCCGCCCCCACGTGATGCAGAGCGCGATGAGCAAACCTGGCCCGAGGCCTTCGGCCAGTCCGGCTCCCAGGCCGAACACGCCCAAGTACTGGCCGGTGACGTGCTGTGGGGCAAGAGCAAAGGACACCTCGAAGCCGGCGGCCGAGTGCCACAGCTCACCGACGGTATGGATCACCACTGCGGTGATGAGCAGCGTGGCAGCGGCCCACGCCGGTATCCCCGCGGCCAGCGAGATCATCGAGCAGGAGACGAGGAAGGCCACGCCCGCTCGCCGGTAGGCCTTGCCCCCGGCCTTGGGGGAATCGATGCTGCGGCTGGCCCGCACCTGAAAGGCGACGACGATCACGGTGCCGGTGAGCATGGTGCCCGAGATGAGCCAGTGCGGGGCGGTGGTGGCTCCAACCAGCCAGAGCGGGATGGCCACGGTAGACGCCGCGTGCTCCGCACACGTCGGCGAGGTGACCGACGACGATGCCCACGGCAGCTACGGGGGGCGATGGCGGAGGCATGGAAATGCGTTGTCTCAGCTCATGGTGATCACTAAAGTCGGTGGGGTGACTGCCGGGTCGGCCATGGGCCACACACGAGTGAGGTTCCCGGCCTCGGCGTGAGCACGAGGCGGGTGAGAGCCCCGCCCCCCTTTTCCGAGTCTTCCTGCCCGGCGCCCCCATGAGGCGCCACTCTCAGCGGACCCCAAGACCCGGAGACACACACCACACATGCCGAATGCATCGCAGTACCCGCATGAATCCGAGCTCCCGACAACCACTCGAGCGGGATGTGTCCAGCTCAACCACACCGCCATCTATGCCAGTGACCGGCACCTGTCCGCCGAGTTCATCGCCGCGGTGCTGGGTCTGAGAGTCGGCGCTCCATTCGGGCCGTTCCTCCCCGTCGACCTCAACAACGGCGTGACGCTCGACTACTACGAGAAGCGAGACGAGCCGATCCAGCCGCAGCATTACGCGTTCCTCGTGCCCGACGAGCAGTTCGACAGCATGATCGCCCGGCTGGAAGCGATCGGGGTCACCTACTACGCCGACCCGAACCACACCGAACCCGGCCAGATCAACCGTCTGTTCGGCGGACGCGGCGCGTACTTCGACGACCCGGCCGGCCACAACATGGAGATCATGACCCGGCCCTACATCCGCCCTTAGCAACGGCACGACGGCGGCACGGGTGCCGCCGCGCTGATCACTCGAACGGGCAGCCGGGGTTCGGGGCGTCCTCGGAGAACGGCGCGCCGTGCGGCAGCACGTACAGCACGGTGAGTACGACGGGCATGTCGCCCAGGTTGCGGCCGATATGGACGTTGCCGGGCCCGGCCGGCTCCTGCACGGTGCTGCCTTGCGGATACACGCCGTCCGAGGTGCAGGTGGAGTCGAAGTGGCTGAGCGTGCCCTGCTTCACGTAGGCGTAGAGCGGGCCGTCATGGTAGTGCCAGCCGGTGGCCTGACCGGGTGGCACGGTGATCTCCCTGAGGATGTAGTCGGTGTCGCCGACCGTCTTCTGCGCGATCAGCGTGGCCGTGACTCCGGGCCCGGGCGGGGTCGCATGGGCGGTTCCCCCAGCCAGGACGGTGACGGCGGCGACCGCGCCGGTTATCGCGGTGCGGAGCGAGGTGCGCATGGGCAGGGCCTCCAGGCTCGTATGGGCGTGCGACGACGTGCCGCTGTGAACATAGAGGCAGACAAGGCCTGTTGGGCAGCAATCCGCGGATTACCCGCAGTTGGCCAACGGCCCACGGCAAGCCGCGCACCCCACTCGCGTCAGTCAGCGCGCCCTTCTCCTAAGCGGGATCCACTGTCAGGGCGTAATCCACACCAGTCGAGAATTCCTCGGACTGCCCGCGAATCGTCAGCGTGTGCTTTCCGGGTCGCAAGGGGGGCAACTGGACCCACAGACCGCACCCGGTGGCGCTGAAGCGCCCGTCCGCGCCGGTGACGGGATTGTCGGCGACGCCCTCCGCGGTGATTGTCTCTTTGCGGATGGTTTCCGAGTCGACCCTCTTGCCGTCCAGGACTGCGGATCCCTTGGCTGCGCTCATGAAGTCCGCGCAGTCCGCCGGGCCACCGATCAGGTTCACGAGAGGGAACGCGACAGGTACCCCGTTGGGGACGCTGCAAGTGCGCTTGACCTGAGTGCCGAAGGTGCCCGCCAGGAACCACACATCCTGCGGCTGATTACGCCCGCACGCGCTTCCATCCTCGTCAGCGACCGGGCTCGTGCGTTCAGGCTCCGACAACGCCCATGTCCACCACCGACTCTGCAGAACCTCAGCAGAGAGGCGGGCTCGCGCATGCGACTCCACCGCTGAAGCAGGAGCTGTCGATGCCTGCTCCGCCACCGTCGCGTCCTCTGGTCCCTCGGATGCGCCGGCCCCACATCCCACCAGTGCGGCCAGCACCATCGTCATGAGTCCCGCTCTGCCGGTCTTGCTCTTCATGAATGCCCCTCCCGCGCCGCACAACCCTCGACCCCCCGGTCGCCGTGCGACATGCGCGGACACCCTATCCGCGAGCCGGCCGAGCGCTCCGGTCACGGTTGCTGTACTTCGCTGCGTGCGGCCCGAAAACGCCAGGGGCCCCGGATCACTCCGGGGCCCCTGACCTGTGTGCACTCGGCAGGATTCGAACCTGCAACCTTCTGATCCGTAGTCAGATGCTCTATCCGTTAAGCTACGAGTGCTTGTGTGTTCTGTTGTGTTGGCGCTTCCTGGCGGGCTTTTCGGCCCGGTCGGCGTCGCGGGAACAACATTACATGACTGGCGGCGTGAGGCGAAATCCGTTTACCGCACCCTGCCTGACCTGGACAGACGGCCAATAAACGGTCGAGGAGCGGCCCGCCGGAGACAGGGCCGCGGGAACAGCCGAAGCCCCGGTCAGTTGTGACCAGGGCTTCGGGATCATGTGGCGGAGGCGGAGGGATTTGAACCCTCGATGGGCTTTAAGGCCCAAACCGCATTAGCAGTGCGGCGCCATAGACCGGACTAGGCGACGCCTCCAGCACAGCCGCCCGCGCGAGCGCGAGTGGTGCGTTGCAGATGATGACACAGCCGAGCGGGGTGTCACCAATCGCCCCCTACGGTACTAGGCGGAAAGGGCGGAGGGCAAAGCACTGACCGCGGCGCAACGTCGCGGGACGGGCGGCGTTAGTGATGTGGGGCCTGTGGCCCCATTCCATCCCCATTGCATCGCCATTGGATCCCGATTCGATCCCCCTTCCCGCCCGCATCCCGTGGAGCCCGCCATGTTGCGCCGCATCGCTCTCACCGCCGCCGCCTCCGCCGCCGCGTCCTTCGCCGCGCTGGCCACGGCACCCCCGGCCGCGTACGCCGAAACGCTTCCCCTCCTGCCGACGCCGCCGGCGCACGACGCCGACCACCTCACCGTGACGGTCAGGGACGCGGGCGGCGGTATGGACGGGACGCACGAGCTCGAATGTCATCCGGCGGGTGGCACCCACCCCGACGCCCAGGCCGCCTGCGCGCAGCTGGACAGGAGGACGCACTGGGGCCAGGACCCCTTCGCGCCCACCCGGCCCGGCGGGATGTGCACGATGCAGTACGGCGGTCCTGCCACCGCTCACGTCACGGGGACCTGGGCCGGGCGGCCCATCGACGCGACGTATGAGCGCCGCGACGGATGTGAGATCGCGCGGTGGGACGCCCTCGTGCCCGTACTTCCGGAGCTCGATGCCTAGGGCACCTCAAGCTCGACGCCCCGGAGCACCTCAAGCTCGACGCCCAGAGCAGCTCAAAAAAGGGGAGGTCACAGGTTCTGCGTCTCTTCTGCGTCTTCTCTGTCTCTCATCTGCGTGCGACCTCCCTCTCATCCGGCGTCCCGAGCGCAACCACTGGCCGTAGACTCCCTCGGGTGACACGTCGCGGACTGGTTGGCAAGATGGCTTCCGCGGTTGGCAAGGTGCGGTAACAGGGAGGAAGCGTCTCGTGAGCAGCAGGCCATCCCGAGGCGCTGCTCGCCTCGCTGCCATACTCGACGCGCTTCCCGACGCGTTGGTGCTGGTCAACGCCAATGGCACTGTCGTCAACGCCAACACCATCGCCCTGGAAGCGTTCGAAACCCCGGGCACCGCTCTGGTGGGACGCGGGCTGCTCGATCTGCTGCCCGAGTTCGACTCCCGGCTGATTCCCGGGTCCATGCGCCGGCCCGCCACCGTCGACCCCCGCGGGCAGACCAAACCGCGGCGGATGATGGCCCGGCGCACCGACGGCAGCGAGTTCCCGGTCGAGGTCACCAGCGCCAACCTGGAGGACGGCCAGCAGGCGTACGACGGCTACGGCTACACCGGCGACGAGCTGCTCATGCTCGTCGTACGCGACCTCTCGGGCACCGTCGACACCGAGGCCGAACTCGCGCGATCACAGCGGCAGACCGAGATGATCCTGCGCGCCGCCTCCGAGGGTGTGATCGGGACCGACACGGAGGGGCGGGTCGTTCTCGTCAATCCGGCCGCCGCACAGATACTCGGCTTCCGGGCCAGCGACCTGGGTGGGCAGGAGCTGCACCCGCTGATGCTGCACTCGCGCGCCGACGGCGAGCCCTTCCCGTACGAGGAGTCGCCGCTCGCCGACACCCTGCGCTCGGGGCGCAAGCACCGGGTGCGCGGGCAGGTGCTCTGGTCCAAGAGCGGCGACAGAGTGCCCGTCGACCTGACGACCGCGCCCGTACGGGACGGGGACCAGCTCGTCGGCGCCGTGATGACCTTCACCGACCGGCGGCCGTACGACGCGCTGGCGGAGGAGAAGGACGCGGCGGACCTGCGGCATCAGGAAGAGCTCGCGCGGACCGCCGAGGAGCACGCGGCGGAGCTGGCCTCGCTCCGGGAGGAGCACGGCAAGGAGTTCGCAGAGCTGCGCGAGGCGCACGAGGAGGCACTGGCCGCGGGCGACGACCGGTACGCCGCGCTCGCCGAGCGGGAGAAGGACCGGTACGAGGCGCTGGCCGCGCGGCACGAGCAGCTGCTCTCCGTGCTCGGGCAGTCCCTGCGCGGCCCGCTCGACCAGCTGCGCGGTGAACTGTCCGCCCTCGCCGCCGACGACGCCGGACAGCTGTGGCCCGAGGCCAACCAGGTCCTGCACCACCTCGCGGCCGGCTACTCGCGGATCACCACGCTCATCGACAACGTGCTCAGCTACCAGCGGCTCGACATCGGCGCCGAGGACGTCGCCCGTACGAAGGTCATGCTCGACGCCGTCGTCGCCGCCGGTGTCGACGGAGCCGTCGAGCTGATCGGCCCCGGGCGGGTGCAGTTCGCCGTGCACGCGCCGCCCATCGAGGCCGAGGTCGACCCGCAGCGGCTCGCCACCGCGCTCGCGCACCTCGTCGCTGACGTCGCGGGCGTCGACTCGACGGGCAACGCGCCGGTCTCGGCCGGTGGCTACATGGACAACACGGTCGTCGTGGCGGCGGCCCAGCGCGGTGAGGTCGTACGGATCGAGGTGCGTGGGCCGTACGCCGGGGGAGACCCGGTGCACGAGCCGATCGTGCGCGGCATCGTGCGCGCACACGGGGGAGTGCTGCAGACGCACGAGGTGCCGGGGATGAGCGGCAGTGCGTTTGTGCTCGAGGTGCCGATCGGGGGTGGGGCCGGGGCGGTTTCGGCTCCGCCTCCGGGTCCGGTTCTGGCCCTTGGCGCGGGTGTGGATGCGTCCATGGATCCGGGCCCGGGTGCGGTGAGTGCGGCGGGCGCGGCGAGTGAGTCGGGTGCGGCGGGCGCGGCGACGGCCGGTGGGCCTGGTGCGGAGATTGCGCTGCCTGAGCAGCAGGGGTCTCCGCAGGGCGGTCGCGGGCGGCGGCGGGCTCGGCGTGCCTCGGTGGACGCCTTCCTGGAGAGCGAGGTCGCGTCTTCGACGGACACCGGAGTGTCCGCGCCCACCGGGCGGCGGCGCAGGCGGGCGGCCGACTCCGGGGACGGGACACAGGCGTCGGTTCCTGGCGCGGGCGACGGGACCGAGGAGGGGCCCGGCGGGGCTGCTGCCGGCGGGCCGATCGGTGCCGGTGGAGCGGGTGCCGCAGGTCCGGCAGGTCCGGCAGGTGGGACCGGGCGGCGGCGTGGACGGCCCAGTCCGGCGGAAGGCGGCGGGGTCGCCGAGGGTTCGGTCATGACCGCGGCCGAGCATGCCGCGGGTACCGCGGCCACCGGCCTCGGGGAGACGGTGCCTCCGCAGGGGGTTCCCCACTCCGGGGAGCGGCGCGCGCTGCGGGACGACGCACGTCAGGCTCTGCCCGCGGCGTTGCCCGCGAGTTCCGGGTCGGTTCCGGCTCAGGCCCACGCCGGTGACGGGGCGGCTCAGCCGACGGGGCGGCGTCGGCGTGCGCTGGCGGCCGCGGCGGAGCGCGCCGCCGCACAGGAGGCCGAGCCGCGCTCCGTGTTCGCGCTGCCTCCGGCGGAGGCCGACCGCGGCCCCGAGTACGCCGCCCAGGAGCATGGCAACGGTCAGGTCCAGAGCCAGAGCCAGGTGCAGGGTCAAGGCCAGGTCCAGGGCCAGGCCGACGAGGGCCGCCACGATGCGGCACTGCACGAATCAGCCGACGATCACACCCCGCCACAGCCGCATCCGGTGGAGGCTCCGACCGGCCGTCGACGGGCTCGGCGGGCCGCAGGTCAAGGACAGGCGCAGGGGGACACGGCGGGGGCCGCCGCTTTGCCTGGGCAGCAGCAGGGGGCAGTGGTCCAGGATGCCCCCGGCGTTCCCGGACAAGGGGCGCCCGCGCCGGTGGCGGCGCAGGGTGGCCCGGCGCAGATGAACCCCGCGGCTCAAGGGGCTCCGGGGCAGGGGGATCCCGGTCCAGGAGTTGCCGGTCAAGGAGTTGCCGATCAGGGCGTTCCCGGTGCCGTGCCGGGGGCTCCAGGACAGGGCATGCCGCAGCAGGGTGCCTCGGCACAAGGCGTGCCTCCGCAGGGCGTCCCCGCGCAGGCTGCCGCCGCCGCGACCACCCCCGCAGGCGGAAACGCCGCGGCCACGACGGCGAGCGGAACCCCCGCGAACGCCGGTACGTCACCCCAGGGCACCACCCCCGTCACGCAGACCGCCCAGCCCCAACCCGAGCCTCAGCCCCAAGCCCAACCCCAGCCCACTGCTGCCCCAGGCCCTCAGAGCTGGCCGCACACCGCCGACACCCCGGCCGCGCCCCAGCCCGCCCAGCCGGAAGCGGACACGAACGCCACGGGAGCTGCCCCCCGCGCGGCCCAGCCCCTCCCCGCCGAGGCAGCGCCCCCCGCGGCCCCCGCGCTCCCCGCGGCCCCCGTGGACCCCGACTCCACACAGGGCCGCGCGTTCAGCGTGCGTACGCTCGGACAGGGCGTCCCCTTCGGCCGCCGGATGAGCGACGCACAGCAGCCGCAGCCCAACCAGCCCGCGCTCCCGGCGGCCCCGAAGCCACAACCCCAGCCGGCACAGGCGCAGCCGCAGGCCGGACCCCAGCCTCAACCCCAGGCCCCCACCCCTCCCCCGAACGGGACCAACGGCTCCGGCCGCCGCCGCAAACTCGGCACCCGTAACGAGCCCGTGCCCGAGCCGGTGCCCGTCCCCGAGCCCGCGGCCGAGCACCCCGAAGCGGCGGCCCGCCCGCACCCCCAGCCGCCGCAGGCACAGCAACCCGCGCCTCAGGCACAGCAACCCGCGCCGCAAACCCGGGTAGCCGAAGCCACCGAGGGCAACGGCCGCTCGTACGCCATAGGGGCCCCCGACGAGAACGCCGACGAAGGCCCCGAGCCGCTCGACGGCCCCGGCGGCGCGATCGAGGTCGCGGATCAGCCCCAGCCGCGACCGATGGACGACGAACTGCCCCCGGAGCCGCTGGACAACCCGCGCCGACTGCTGGTCTGGCCGGCGCCGGACGTCACCACCCAGCAGGCGCTGAGCGACCGCGGCTACCGACCGGTGATCGTCCACTCGCGCGAGGAGGTCAACGCGCAGATCGCCGCCTTCCCCGCCGCGCTCTTCGTCGACCCGCTGACCGGCCCGATCACGCGTACGGCCCTCCAGTCGCTGCGTACGGCCGCGGTCGCGGCCGAGGTCCCGGTACTGGTGACGGCGGGCCTCGGACAGGCGACGCGTGAGGCGGCGTACGGCGCCGACCCCGCCGTACTCCTCAAGGCGCTGGCGCCCCGCGACAGCGAGCAGCACCCGCCGCGCGTGCTGCTCATCGAGGAGCACGCGGAGATCGCGCTCGCGCTGACGTCGACGCTGGAGCGGCGCGGGATGCAGGTCGCGCGGGCCTCGTCCGACGCGGACGCCGTCACCCTGGCCGCACAGATGCGGCCGAACCTGGTGGTGATGGACCTGATGCAGGTACGCCGCCGCCGTGCCGGAATCGTGGACTGGCTGCGCGCGAACGGGCAGCTCAACCGCACCCCGCTCGTCGTCTACACCGCCGCCGTCGACCAGGCCGAACTCCCGCGCCTGGCCGCGGGGGAGACGGTCCTGTTCCTCGCCGAGCGCTCCACGAGCACCGAGGTGCAGAGC
>NZ_VBZC01000073.1:0-17475 GCF_005786655.1 Streptomyces montanus | reverse complement strand
ACCGAGGTGCAGAGCCGGATCGTGGACCTGCTTGCCCGGATCGGCACGAACTGATCGCTTCGCATATGTGAGTTGGGGCGCTGTTTCACGTGAAACAGCGCCCCAACTCACATACCGGCCCAAAAACCGTCAGATCTGTGTGACGTCCAGATCGCCCGCCGCGTACTGCCCGCGCAGCACCTTCTTGTCGAACTTGCCCACGCTCGTCTTCGGCACCGCCTCGATGACCGTCCAGCGCTCGGGGAGCTGCCACTTGGCGATCTTGCCCTCGTCGGCGAGGAAGGCGCGCAGGGTCGCGAAGTCGGCGGTGGCGCCTTCCTTGAGGACGACGGTGGCGAGGGGGCGTTCGCCCCACTTGTCGTCCGGGACGGCGACGACGGCGGCCTCGGCGACGTCCGGGTGGGCCATGAGGGCGTTCTCGAGGTCCACCGACGAAATCCACTCGCCGCCGGACTTGATGACGTCCTTGGCGCGGTCGGTGAGGGTCAGGTAGCCGTCGGGACTGATCGTGCCGACGTCACCGGTCTTGAGCCAGCCGTCCTCGCTGAACTTGTCGGCGGGGCGCAGGACTTCCTCGTCCTGGCCGCCGTAGTACGCGCCCGCGATCCACGGGCCGCGCACCTCCAGCTCGCCCGCGGACTCGCCGTCCCAGGGCAGCCGCTCGCCGCCGGGGCCGGTCAGCCGCGCTTCGACGCTCGCGGGGAAACGGCCCTGCGTAAGGCGGTACGCGAACTCCTCTTCCGTGCCGATCACCTGGGCCGGCGGCCGTGCGACG
Organism: Streptomyces montanus; assembly: GCF_005786655.1. Lineage (NCBI taxonomy): Bacteria > Bacillati > Actinomycetota > Actinomycetes > Kitasatosporales > Streptomycetaceae > Streptomyces > Streptomyces montanus. The sequence continues at coordinate 16,700 of NZ_VBZC01000073.1, read as the reverse complement.
GTACCGAGCGGCGAGGTCTCCGTCATGCCCCAGGCGTGGCAGACGCGCATGCCCAGCTCGTCGAAGGCGGCCATGAGGGCGGGCGGACAGGCGGACCCGCCGATGGTGACCTGGCCGAGCGAACTCACGTCCCGGGGCTTGGCGTTGAGTTCCTGGAGTAGGCCCTGCCAGATGGTCGGGACGGCCGCCGCGTGGGTCGGGCGCTCGCTCTCGATCATCTCGGCGAGCGGGCCCGGCTGCAGGAAACGGTCCGGCATCAGCATGTTCACGCCGGTCATGAACGTCGCGTGCGGCAGCCCCCAGGCGTTCACATGGAACTGCGGGACCACGATGAGAGACGTGTCCTGGTCGGTGAGCCCCATGGACTGCGCCATGTTGACCTGCATGGAGTGCAGATAGATGGAGCGGTGGGAGTAGACGACGCCCTTGGGGTCGCCGGTCGTCCCGGAGGTGTAGCACATCGCCGCGGCCTGGCGTTCGTCCAGCTCCGGCCAGTCGTAGGCCTCCGGTTTGTCCGCGATCAGGTCCTCGTACTCGTGCACCCGCACTTGGGCCGGCGCCCCGTCCAGCAGCGAACGGTCGCCGGGGCCCGAGACGACCACATGCTCGACCGACTTGAGGTGCGGCAACAGCGGCGCGAGCAGTGGCAGCAGCGAACCGTTGGCGATGACGACGCGGTCGGCGGCATGGTTCACGATCCAGACGAGCTGCTCGGCGGGCAACCGCAGGTTGAGCGTGTGCAGGACCGCGCCCATGGACGGGATCGCGAAGTACGCCTCCACGTGCTCCGGGTTGTTCCACATCAGCGTCGCGACCCGGTCGTCGCCCTGGACCCCCAGGTCGTCACGCAGCGCGTGCGCGAGCCGGGCCGACCGTGCCCCCACCTCGGCGAACGAGCGCCGCCGCGGCTCCCCCTCTCCGGTCCACGTGATCACCTGCGACGAACCGTGGAGGGTCGACCCATGGGTCAGGATCCTCGAGATCAGTAGCGGTACGTCCTGCATCGTGCTCTGCACGGCGTCCTCCCGGGGGCGACGTTGCCTACGCGGTGGTAAGGGTTGCGCTGATTCTGCGCACATACCGCGCGGTATGTCACTAGTACCGGGAATGATCGATCACTCGTGTTGAAGGCGCTCTCCTGGTGGGCGCTTTGCAGGCGCTTTGCCGGGGCTTTGCTGCTGCTCCCTGGGTGGGGCGGACCGTACACACGGCGGTGGCCGGGCTCAACGCACGACCCCGGCGAGGGCACCGCATCACTCAGCGGACCGGCTCGAGCTCCGGGTCCTCGCGGAGCTTGCCGAGCGCACGCGACACGGCCGACTTGACCGTGCCGACCGAGACGCCGAGCACCTCCGCCGTCTGCACCTCGCTCAGATCCTCGTAGTACCGCAGAACGACCATCGCCCGCTGCCGGGCCGGCAACCTCATGATCGCGCGCCACATCGCGTCGTGCAGCGCCTGCTGCTCCGCCGGATCCCCGGCCGGGGGCATCTCGGGCTCCGGCAGCTCGTCGCACGCGAACTCGTCGACCTTCCGCTTCCGCCACTGCGACGTCCGCGTGTTCAGCAACGCCCGGCGTACGTAGCCGTCGAGCGCCCGGTGGTCCTCGATCCGCTCCCACGCGACATACGTCTTCGTCAGCGCGGTCTGCAGCAGATCCTCGGCGTCGCTCGGGTTCGCGGTCAGCGAGCGCGCGGTACGCAGCAGCACGGGCTGGCGGGCCTTCACGTACGACGCGAACGACGGGTACGCGAGGGTCTGCGCCCTTGGCGTAGCGGCGTTCGAAGCGCTGGTGCAGACGGGTGTGGTCATGGCTCCACGCTAGGATCGCCCTCTCTCCAGCGGATCGGCCGGAGGTCCCGAAGCGTTGTCCGCCTCAGGTTGTAGGAGTGGTGCTGCCCCCACCTCCTGAAGGTGGACACGACGGCCCGTTCCCCTGAGGGTTCACCCCTGAGAGACGGCTCCCAGAGGAGTAGCAACGGGCTCCGGGGAGTTCCGGAGGAGTAGGGCTGGGCTCCGCGGGGTTCCAAAGGAGTAGAGCCGCGCGGCGTGTGGCCAGGGGAAGTAGGACAAACCGTCACCCCCGATCGTCCTCCCCAGGTTCAACCTGCTGGTCAGGCTCCAGGATCAGCCCTGCTCGTCCGGCCACCGCATCAGTCCCGCTCGCCCCGTTCCAGAATCAGACCCGACGTGGGAACCCCCGTGCCCGCCGTGACCAGCGCTCGGCGGGCGCCGGCTATCTGGTTCACGGACGTCCCGCGCAGCTGTCGTACCGCCTCCGCGATGCCGTTCATCCCGTGCAGGTACGCCTCCCCGAGCTGCCCGCCGTGCGTGTTCAGGGGCAGCGGCTCCTCGGCGACGAAGTCCGCGGCCTCGCCCGGCTTGCAGAACCCGAACTCCTCGAGCTGCATCAGCACGAACGGCGTGAAGTGGTCGTACAGAATCCCGACGTCGATCTCGGCCGGCGTCAGCCCGGATGTGCGCCACAACTGTCGCGCCGCCACACCCATCTCCGGCAGCCCCGTCAGATCGTCGCGGTAGAAGCTGGTCATCTGCTCCTGCCCTCGGCCAGCGCCCTGCGCGGCCGCGGTGATCACGGCCGGCGGATGCGGCAGATCGCACGCCCGCTCCACCGAGGTGACCACCAGGGCCTGGCCGCCGTCGGTCTCCTGGCAGCAGTCCAGCAACCGCAGCGGCTCGACGATCCAGCGCGAGGCCGCATGGTCGGCGAGCGTGATCGGTCTGCCATGGAAGTACGCCGCCGGGTTGGTCGCCGCGTACTTCCGGTCCAGGACCGCGACGTGCCCGAACGCCTCAGGCCCCAGCCCGTACGTGTAGAGATAGCGCTGGGCCGCCATCGCCACCCAGGACGCGGGCGTGAGCAGCCCGAACGGCAACGACCAGCCGAGCGCCGTGCCCTCGGCCGACGGCTCCCTGCGCTGCACCCCGGAACCGAATCTCCGCCCCGACCGCTCGTTGAACGCCCGGTAACAGACCACGACCTCGGCCACTCCGGTCGCCACCGCGAGCGCGGCCTGCTGGACGGTCGCGCAGGCCGCTCCGCCCCCGTAGTGGATCCGTGAGAAGAAGGACAGGTCTCCCATGCCGGCCGCCTGGGCGACGGTGATCTCCGGACTGGTGTCCATCGTGAACGTCACCATGCCGTCGACATCGGCCGCCGTGAGCCCCGCGTCGTCGAGCGCGGCCCGCACCGCCTCCACCGCCAGCCGCAGCTCACTGCGGCCCGAGTCCTTGGAGAACTCGGTGGCCCCGATCCCGACGACCGCCGCCCGGCCACCGAGGGAGTCCCTCGTCCGTACGCTCATGGCCGGCTCACCCTGTCGGCAGGGCCCGGAAGCACCAGGGTCACGGTCCCCGTGACGTGCTTGCCGATGCCGTTGGTCCCGACGACGCTCACCGTGACCGTGTCGCCCTCGGCTTCCTCGACCGTGCCGGTCAGCACCATCGTGTCGCCCGGGTAGTTGGGCGCACCCAGCCTGATCGCCACCTTGCGGAGGACTGCCGTTGGGCCGAAGTGGTCGGTGATGTAGCGGCCGACCAGCCCGTTGGTCGTCAGGATGTTCATGAAGATGTCGGGGGAGCCCTTCTGCCGCGCGAGCTCCGCGTCGTGGTGCACGTCCTGGTAGTCGCGCGACGCGATGGCCCCGGCGACGATGAGCGTGCGGGTGATCTCGATCTCCAGCGGCGGCAGCGTGTCCCCGGCACGCACCGGCCCCACCGCCCCCACGGGCGCCGCGTCGGTGTTCATGCGTCCCCCTCCTCTCCCTGCACGATCAACTCCCCCAGTTCCTGGAGCACTTCGCTCCCACACCCCAGATATGCGTCCAGCTGCCGCCCCCACAGAAAGTGCCGGTGCACGGGGTGGTCGAGGTCGGCTCCCATGCCACCGTGCAGATGCTGGCCGGTGTGGACGACGCGCTGCCCCGCCTCGGACGCCCACCACGCGGCGGTCAGCGCGTGCGTGCCGTATTCCAGACCCTCGTCGCGCCGCCACGCCGCCTCGTACGCCGTGACCCGTATCGCCTCCGTGTCCATGTACGCGTCGGCCGCCCGGAGTTGGACCCCTTGCTTGACCGCCAGCGGCCGCCCGAACTGCTCGCGGGTGTTGGTGTGCTCCACGGCCCGGGCCAGCGAACCCGCGCACACTCCGGCCTGCACCCCGGCGAAGGCGGTACGGGCGGTGGCAAGCACGTCGTCATAGACCCGGGCGTCGCGTGCTCTGTCGTCGTGCACGCTGTCGTCACGCACCCTGTCGTCGCGCACGGCGGGCGAGGGCCGCCGTGCCGCGTCGCCGTCATGCATCACACCGCCATGCACCGCGCCGCCGTACACGCGGCCGTCCCCACCCTCGTCTCGCGCCGAGCCTGTGCTCGGCCCGAGCCGCTCCGCCGGTGTGCCGTCCAGCGTCAGCCGCCCCGCCGACCAGGGCGCCGTCAGCTCCACGGGCTCGCACTGCGCGTCGGCCGTCCGCACCAGCCACAGCCGGCGCTCGTCGTCCGCGACCAGGACGTGCGTGGCGTCGCGGAGCCACGGCACCACGGCGACGGTCCCGCTCAACTCGCCGCGCGCGTCCACCCGTACAGCGGCCTCGGGAAGTGCTCCGGTCACCACCACCGTCCCGCCCCCGATGTCCGGCAACAGCCGCTCCCGCTGCTCCGCCGAACCGTGTGCCGACACCGCCAGCAGCCCGTACACGCAGCTCGCCGCGAACGGCACCTGGGCCGTCGTCCGTCCCTGTTCCTCCAGCAGAAGCACCAGTCCGAGGAGCCCGATATCCTCGACGGCGGACACAAGCCCGGACTCGCACAGCGTCTTCCACAGCTCGGCGTCGCTGCCCGGACCGGCGGCAGCGAGCCGCTCGTGCGTGGACAGGTCGCCGAAGATCCGCGCGGCCAGATCACGGGCCGCCGCCTGCCCCTCCGTGGGCGTGAAGTCCATGTCAGCCCCCGCTCCCCTGGACGGCACGGAAGACCGGCAGCTCCAAATCCTCGTCCGCCCGGAGGAATTCGAGCCGCACCGGCATCCCGATCCGCACCTTGTCGTGCGGCACGCCCACCACGTTGCTGATCATCCGCACTCCCTCGGCGAGTTCGATCAGCGCCACCGCGTAGGGCCCCGCCGCGGCAGCGGCATGATCGGTCGCGGTGAAGGCGGGGAAGGGCGGGTGGTGCATCACCACAAATGAGTAGACGGTCCCCTCGCCGCTCGCCTCGACCGTGTCCCACTTCGGGGACCCGCACGCATTGCACCCCGGCAGCCAGGGAAAACGCAGCGTCTTGCATCCGTCGCAGCGCTGGATCAGCAGCCGGTGCCGGGTCACGCCCTCCCAGAACCCGGCGTTGTCCCGGTTGACGACGGGACGGGGACGCCTGGGACGAGCTGAGTTCTCCGAAGCCCTCGGACGCCCTTGGGCCGCCGGCGCGTACTTGAGGATCCGGAACCGGTGCGTCCCTGCCAGTTCACCCCCTGCTCGCACATCCATCCGTGTCGTGACGAAGTGTCCCGTGCCGAGCTTGGTCGTCTTTCGCTCCGAGACCGACTCGATCACCGCGTCGAACGTGATCCGGTCGCCAGGCCGCAGCGGCCGCAGATACTCCTGCTCGCAGTCGGTGGCGACCACGGACGTGTAGCCCACGCCGTCGAGCAGCCCGAGCAGCTCGTCGAACGCCTCCGAGCGTCCCGCGTGCCCGGACAGACCCCCCATCGTCCACGCCTGGAGCATGGTCGGCGGCGCCATGGCGTCCGGCCCCGCGTACGCCGGATTCGTGTCGCCCATCGCCTCGCACCAGTGGCGGATCATCGGCTCGTTGACCAGGTCCTTGCCCGCACCCCCGACGACGGACGCCCGGCCCTCGTATGCCTTCAGCCGCGCGTATACGTCCTCTGCAACGTCTTCGCTCATGCCGGCCCGCTCGCCGTCCGGGCCCACCCCCTCACCGCTCACCGTCGCCCCCTCGTCATCCCGAGCCGCATCGTCGCCACGATCTCCCGCTGCACCTCGCTCACCCCGCCCCCGAAGGTGTTGATCTGCGCCGCCCTGTTCATCCGCTCCAGCTCGCCGTCCCCGAACGCGCCCGGCCAACCGGAGCGGACCAGCCCGTCCGCACCCACAATTTCCTGACACATGCGGTACACCGCGACCGCCGATTCGGTTCCCATGAATTTCACGCCGCTCGCATCACCGGGCGCCGGCCCACCGGCCCCGACATCCCCCACCAAACGCCAGTTGAGCAGGCGCGATGCCGCCAGCCGGGCATGCGCCTCGGCCAGCCTCGACCGCACCCACGGCTCGTCAACCCTGCGCCGCCCCGTCACTGGATCAGGCGTACGGGCGGCGGCCAGCGCTGCCGCGTAGAAGTCCTCGGCCTGCATGCCGATCGCCGCGAGCGCGACCCGCTCGTGGTTGAGCTGGTTGGTGATGAGCCCCCACCCTCCGTTCTCCTCGCCGACGAGATTGGCCACCGGGACGCGGATGCCGTCGTAGTACGTGGCGGTCGTGGTCAGCCCACCGACCGTCTCGATCGGCGTCCACGAGAAACCGGGGGCGTCGGTGGGCACGAGCAGGATCGAGATTCCCTTGTGCTTGGGCGCGTCGGGATCGGTACGGCAGGCGAGCCAGATCCAGTCGGCGTGCTGTGCGTTGGAGGTGAAGACCTTCTGGCCGTCGATGAGCCAGTCATCGTCATCGCGGCCCCCACGCCCCTTCACCGCATCCACCCGCACGGCCCGGGTCCGCAGCGACGCCAGATCCGTGCCGGCAGACGGCTCGCTGTACCCGATCGCGAACACGAGTTCCCCGCGCAGGATCCGCGGCAGGAAGAAGCCCTTCTGCTCCTCGGTGCCGTACTTCATCAGTGTCGGACCGACCGTGTTCAGCGTCACCATCGACACCGGCGCACCGGCCCGGTAGGCCTCGTCGAAGAACACGAACTGCTCGTCGGCGCCTCGCTCTTGGCCTCCGTACTCGACGGGCCAGCCCAGCCCGAGCCATCCGTCGGCGCCGATCCGTCGCAGAAGCGCCCGCTGTCGCCCCGAGCCGGCCGGCGGCGGCCCGTCCGGCATCAGGTCACGGAAGTACGTACGGAGTTCGGCGCGCAGCCGTCGCTGGCGCTCGGTAGGGGCGAGGTGCACGGTGGACGGCCCTCCCGACCTCGTACGAACAAGGGTTTCTGACTGTCCGTCAGATATCTGAGAGTGTCAAGGTCACCGCGAAAACGCCTGCGCGGCGGCACCGAAGCACCGCCGCGCAGACCCCTTGCGCCCCCGGGACCCACGTCCCCCACAGCCCCCACGCCCCCCGGGGACTCACGCCCCCACAGCCCCCACGGCCCCCAGACGGTGGACGACCGCCGGGCGCTCAGCCCCGACGGCCCCGACTCACCAGAGTTCAGAGAAGTTGATGGTGGTGGCCTCGTAGGACTGGTCGATGACCGTGGACACGGAGCCGTTCACATGAGCCGAGCTGCTCTGGTTCGAGGCCCCGAAGCCGACCGCCTGCTGCTGCGTTGTGGATGAGGTGCCGTAGTTGTCGCCACCGACACCGCTGCCGCCGACAGTCGCCACAGCCGCGTTCGACCCGCCGTCCGCGAAGGCGCCGTCGTCGGCTGCCGCGACACCCGAGAACAGGGCGGCCGCGAGGGGCAGGGCGCCTGCGGCGGCGAGAACGCGGGCGGTACGGATACGTGCCATGTCTGTTCCTCCAGAAGCGGGAGTAAGCACCGGCAAGAACCGGCTGAGTACGGCTTGTTCCCGGGCGGCCTGCCGACCGCCTCGGTGTTGATCACGACGTCGCGGGTCCAAGCTGCCCACCGAATCTCCGGCGAACCACCCCAGAAGCCGTGATTCGCTCGCAAGCGTGAAGACATGTCGATAAACCCCCTTCTCCACCCCTCCTCCGCCCCCACTTCCCCTCCCCTCTTCCCTTCTTCGAACGTGTGTACGAAAATGGAGTCATGGCCACCATCGACCGGCAGGCCACGACGCTGGCCCTTGCACACGCCCTGTCAGCCGCCGAACGCGGACTCGCCGTCATCCCGCTCTCCCGAACCAAACTCCCGGCCCTGCGCTCTCCGCACCGTGACGACCCGACGACGGCGCCCTGCCACGGGGAGTGCGGACGCTTCGGGCACGGCGTGTACGACGCCTCGATCGAACCGCGGCGCATCCGCGAGCTCTTCGCCGCAGCCCCCTGGGCCACCGGTTACGGCATCGCCTGCGGGCTGGAGCCGCACCACCTCATCGGCATCGACCTCGACACCAAGACAGGCACGGACTCCTCGGCGGCCCTGCGCGAACTCGCCCTGCGTCATCTGTTCACGATCCCGGAGACGGTCGTGATCATGACCCCCAGTGGCGGTCGCCACCTGTGGCTGAGCGGCCCGCCCGACGTCGTGATCCCCAACTCGGCGGGCCGACTGGCCCCCGGCATCGACATCCGCGGCGCCGGCGGCTACCTCGTCGGCCCCGGCTCCCGCACCGAACACGGCGTCTACAGCACGGCCCCGGGCACCGCTCACCTGGCACCCGCGCCGTGTCCGCGCGCTCTGCTGCGACTTCTCCAGCCCCCGCCCCGGGCGCACCACCCCACGCCGCCCTCAGCCGGCCAACACGGCCAGGGCCTGGTCCAGTTCGTTCTCGCCGCCCACGAGGGCCAACGCAATACGCGCCTCTTCTGGGCCGCCTGCCGCGCCTACGAGAACGGCCTCACCCCCGCCCTCGTGGCCCCCCTCGTCGACGCCGCCGTCCACACCGGTCTGGCCGAACGCGAGGCCCGCGCCACGATCGCCTCGGCGGCCCGGATGACGGGGCACTGCCCCTGATCGGCGCCGGCAAGCGGCGGACTGTAGCAGGTCGGTGCGCCGACATCCATGAATTTGCCCCGAGATATGAGCCGTGCCCGTATCCGCTGGGATCCTGCGCGTATACGCCAGTGAGGCTTGTCCGTTGTGAGGGGGGAACGGATGGCGGTATGCCAGGGTGCCGTGATCAAGGGTGGGACCGCTGCGGCGGCTGTCATGGTGGTGGTTCTGGGTTTCGGGGCAACGGGGTGCGCTCCTTCGGGCGGGTCGCCCGGCGGGCCCGGCGGGAATGTGCCGGGTGGCGTGTCCACGCCGGACGTGACGGTGTCCGAAGTGACAGTCCCCGGTCAGAGCGGCGGAGGCGGATCCGGCGGCGGCCAGGACGGCGGCGGTGGATCTGTCGGCGACAGCGGGAGCGGATCCGTCGGCGGCCAGGACGATGGGGACGGATCCCCGACCGGCCAGGACGACGGCGGCGCGGCTGGTGATCCGGGTATCCCACCTGTGGAGCCGCCGCCGACGGATAGTTGGGCAACCGATGGGCCCGGCGCCGGTGTCAGCGGCAGCCCGCCGGCAGACCCAACGTCCTCTTGCAGTCCGACACCGGCCCAGGGCGAGACCTGTGCGGAGCCTCCCAGCACGCCGGAGAACGACGTGTCACCCGAGGTGAACTGACGGGATGGGCGCAGCCGCACCCCAGGGCCCGGCAGATCCCCCCGCCGCACCGAGCCCGCCCGCTCGCCGGACCTCGCGCCGTCGCGTGGTCCGCCGTGTGGTCCGCCGTGGGCCTGCGCCCCATCGCCTCGGCGGCCTCCGCAGCCTCCGGAACAGACCCGCTCCAGACCCGCCCGCCCCACAGACCACCAGCGGCAGCCACCTGGAACTCGTCAACTCAGCTGTGGGAGCAACATCGTTCGTGGGCGGCCTGATGCTCTACGCCGGCTACATCTACACCAACGCCTACTTTGGCTACTTCCACTTGGACAGCCTCGCCATGGGCTTCAGCACCTTCGAACTGGTGATGCGCAGCCTGCGGCTCGCCGCCATGCCCGCTCTCGAAGTCCTGGCCCTGGCCCTCCTGGTACCGGCCGCTCCCCGGCTGCTTGTCGCCCTGCACCTCCCCGAGCGCCACCTCCGCCGCATCGCCGAACTCGGGCGCACGATGGCGCAGGCGCATCTCGGATTCGTCGCCGCGGGGGTCGTCCTGATGGTGCTGTGGCGCTGGATCCAGCCCTTCGCCTGGTCAGCACCCCTGCTCGTGGCGGCCGGACTCCTTCTCGGCCAGACCCGCGCCGCCGCTCCTGCCGGCGGACCGCACAGGTCGGCGTGGGAGCGTGCCGTATCCCTTGTGGTCGCGGGTCTCTTCCTGATCTGGGTGGTGGCCCTGATCGCCGGGCAGCTCGGCCGTCAGGACGCGCACCACGACGCGGACCGATTGGTGCGCCGCGTGGCCGTGGTGGTGCTGAGCACCGACCCGCTGAGCATCGCTCCGCCGGGACCGCACGTGAAAGATCTGGGACGCGGTGCGCACTACCGGTACCGCTACAGCGGACTGCGCCTGCTGGTCGAACGTGATCACCGGTACTACCTGCTGCGGCTGGGATGGAAAAAGGCAACGGATCCCACGTACGTCATCGTGGACGACGACACCATCCGCATCGAACTCCACCCCGGCACCCAGCCGCGAGCCCTCGACCAGCTGATGACGGGCAACCCTGCGGTGGGTGTGGGTTTCGAACCCACGGTGACTCGCGCCACGACGGTTTTCAAGAGCGCTTCGGCACCGCCATGAAAACGGTTTTCGAGATGATCCACCTACCACGCGTTCCAGTAGGCCCGGCCCGGCTGGGGCTTGGTGGGGGCGAAGAGTTGGGAGACGGTCACTGGCGTCAGCCCGCGTTCACGCAATCCGTCGATGATTTCGGGAACGGCGGGAACGGTGCCCGTGTAGACGTCGTGCAGCAGGATGATCCCGTTGCGCTCGGCGCCGGCCAGGACGCGCTGTTTGATGAGGTCGGGGTCATGGTCGCGATAGTCCTTCGCGGTGACGGTCCACAGAATCTGCGCCAGCCCGAGCGAGCGGGAGATCTCGGACACCCGCTGGTCGGTACTCCCCTGGGGTGGGCGCATCAGGGACGGAGTGCGGCCGGTGAGCTGCTTGATTCGCTGCTGCACCGAGCTGAGCTCGCGGTGGATCTCCGCGGTCGAGACATCGGTCAAGCGCGGATGACTCCAGCTGTGATTGGCCAGCTCATGCCCTTCAGCCGCTTGCCTGCGTACCAGCTGGGGATAGCGGGCCACGCCCTTTTCGCCCAACAGGAAGAACGTGGCGTTCACGCGCTTGGCCTTGAGGATGTCCAGCAGGCGAGCCGTGTAGAGGCCGGGACCGGCATCAAAAGTCAACGCCACGCACTTGGCCTTGCGGCAGTCCACTGGATGGGCTTTGCCCAGGACAGGCTCGGTGACGGCTTCGGTTTCGGTTTCGGCGGGGCGGCCGCCGGCGCAGCGGCAGTCTTTGATTCGGTGGTGGCGGCGTGCTGCCCCGTCGCGCAAGCGGCCAAGACGGCAGCTGCGGCGATAGCGGTGGCGGTCTGCAGCGGTCGACGAAGCGTGATCACAAGAGAAACGCTTACCAGCACCCAGCAGCTCAGCGGTCTCCCGGCATCGCCATCACGGAGATTGCCAGCCGGAGGGAGGAGTTCACGACCGCCAGGCGGTGGAGCGATGAATACGGTGCCACCTCAGTTGTTCTCCAGTTGCCTTGCCCCCGCTACGAAACCCACCCCCGCCTCACCCTCGACCCCCGTCTCGGGTTCCGCGATGAGTTCCGGCCGCGTCGCGAGTCTGTTCTGGTGACCGTCGTATGACGTCGTACGAGGCTGCCCGGCACGAGACACCACGGAGGACACCATGACGACCACGCCCGGCAACGCGAGCAGCCACCTCCCCGGCAAGCCGCCGGTCGTCGACCGGGCCACCTGGCAGGCGGCGCGAGAAGAGCTGCTGGTCCGCGAGAAGGCGCACACCCGTGAGGGCGACGCGATCGCCGCGGCCCGGCGGCGGCTGCCGATGGTCGAGCTCGACGGCGCGGTCGAGGTCACCGGCGTCGACGGGCCGGTCCCGTTCCTCGACCTGTTCCAGGGTCGCGACGAGCTCGTGGTCTACAAGCACATGTGGTACGACGGCGCGCCGCACCAGGGGCAGTGCGAGGGCTGCACCACCACGGCCTGGCACGTGAAGGACACCGTCTACCTCAACGCCCGGGGCGTCTCGTTCGCCATCCTGACCTCGGGCCCGTGGGACGAGGTGGCTCCCTACGTCGAGTTCATGGGTTACACCCAGCCCTGGTACTCGGTGCGGGGCGTGGAGGCACCGGTCGGCGGAGAAATGGGGCACATCGCCTGTTTCCTGCGCGACGGCGACCGCGTGTTCCTCACCTACTCCACGACGGGCCGTGGCAACGAGCCGGTCAACGGATCCCTCGGCCTGCTCGACATGACGCCCTACGGCCGCGGCGAGGCGTGGGAGGACAACCCCGAGGGCTGGCCCGTGATCGGCGATGTCCGCGAGGGGCACCCGGCCGAGGGCCGCCAGGCCTGCTGGTACTGGCGCTCGGACGCCGACGGCGTCGCCACCTGGGGCCCGACCAGCCGCCCTGTGCCGCAGTGGACCCGCCCCGGCGCGACCCCCGTGAAGACCCTCGGCCGGCACGGCCACCACCACTGACGCGCCTTCGTCGACGGCGTCGGCTGGCCCACAGATGGCCCATACGTACTGGTCAAACCTGGGACACGGACGAGTCAGGGTGAGACAGGGTGCACGCGGAAGGGGTGCCTCTCAGTGAGAGACACCCCTTCTGACCTGCAACGCCTCTGGCCTGCAAGCGGTGGGTGTGGGATTTGAACCCACGGTGACTCGCGCCACGACGGTTTTCAAGACCGTTCCCTTAGGCCGCTCGGGCAACCCACCCTGGCCCCGTCCTACCTGGGACGGAGCGGCTACAGCCTACCGGCCTCACGCGTTGCGCGGGCGTCGTGGTCCACACGGGGTCCACTGGCGCTTTCACTTGCTTCGCCATGCCTACACACGCATGGCCGTGGAGGGGACTGCTTGCGAGCCTGAGCAACTCACGAGCACACAACAGAACAGGAAAGCACCTTGCGTATCAAGAGACGTATCGCTGCCGCCGCGGCGGCACTCGCCATCGCAGCACTCGCAGGCCCAAGTGCCCTGGCCGACACCCCATCCGCCTGGTCCGCGAGCACATCAAGGAGTTCGGCACGGCCGAAGATGGTCGGCTGTTCCGTGCGTCCCAGGGTGGCCACCTCCTGTCCAAGGAGTATGGAGAGGTTTGGAAGGCGGCCCGGCTCGCGGTGCTGACAGAGTCCGAGGCTGCCTCACCGCTGGCTGACGTGCCGTATTCCCTGCGCCACGCGGGCGTCTCGCTCTGGCTTGAGTCCGGCGTCTCCCCGGCCGAGGTCGCACGCCGGGCAGGCCACAGCATCGCGGTCCTGTTCCGCTTCTACGCCAAAGCCATCCACCGTAACCAGCAGCGCTCGAACGAGCAGATCGAGCGAGCCTTGGACGCCGCAGACGAGCAGTAGGCAGGTAGGGCCAACAGCATCGCAATATCGCGAGCCGTAAGGCGCGTCGCCCTCACTGGAAAACCAGTGAGGGCGACTTCGTTCCTACGCCGCAGGGGACGCATCGGCTCGTCAGCGACCGATCGCCGACGCTGACCGCGCCGAGACCCGACACTATGCATCCGGCTCAGCCCGCGTCCCATATGACGGCGTCGAACTTGTTGCGGTAATCGCTGCCAAGGCCGTTTGAGCCAAGCTCCGTGAGTTTGAGCCGGACGATGTTCCCAGCGCCCGTGCGTATGCATAGCACTACGTCCTTGGTGAGTTGCTGCTCGTTGGTTCCTTCCGCCGTGACCGTTTTCGAGCACTCCTCGTATCCAGGGGGACTGGTCGTACTTCCTGACCAGAGAGAGATCACGGTGTCCTTCCCACCGTTGATCTGGTTCTCCGGCGTCATGTACAAATCACCTTCGTCGGCATAGCCAACAGCGACGGGCTGTCCGGCGTCCAGGTCCTTCGGCTCAGTATCGAGCACCAGTGAGCCCCTCCAGATTTCGCTTCCCCTGGGCGAAGAACCGTGATCCGGGTCTGGTGTCTCGGTCTGCTTCGACGGCGAAGCGGAGGAGGGTATGGATTCGGGCGCCGAGGTGGGAGCCGATGAAGTTGGCACGATGGTCGAGGCACCGTCGGCCTTGTCATCACCGGAGGAGCCGAGAATAGGCACCGCGACGGTGATCAGGGCTGCAAGGACCGTCGCCCCGGCGCCGATCCAGGCTGCCTGCTGATGCCTGCTGAACCAGCCTCCGCCCGCGTCACCACCTTGCCCGCCGTCCGGCGTTGGCGGGTCTGGGGGCGGTGATGCGGCCAGCTGTGCACCGTCCCCGTGGTTGCCGCCCTGGCCGGGTGTGTTTGCATCAGGTCGATCGTCGGCCATCGTGCTGAGCACCCCCAATGCTGGCGCCGGTCCATGTGCGTCGCGCGGAGGCTAACAGCCTGTGCAGGCCCCGCCAGCAACACCCTGCACCGACACAACAGTTGGGCAATACCCCACTGCCGAGAGGAGTAGACGGCGCAGGGTGGCTTTCCGTGCAATCGACGTCAGTCGACGCCCCTGCTACGTTGCTCAGCCGTAGATCGTCACTCCAGCGACTGCAACACCGGGGGTCTCGTGGGTCGGGTATCGAAGTTACGGCGTCTGTTCCCGCGCGTGCGGATGCACGCCGCCGCCGTCGTAGGTTTGACCGCACTGCTGGTTGCATCGGCCGCCGGCTGCTCCAGCAGCGACAAGCAACCTGCTGCTAACGCCAGCTCGGCCGCCGACAGCCGAGCCACGAGTACGACACAGGCGACCCAACCCCGCAAGTACGTCGCTATGGCCGTGGACGGCGAGTTGCACGCCATGCTGGCCTTCCAGGTCCACCCTGAGGGTGGTCAGGTGATCGGGAAGTACACGATCGTGTCCTTCGACGGGCAGGGCAAAGAGCTCCGGGATGAGACCGACTTCAACGGGCGCGGCTCGGACAGCACGTTTGAATTCAACGGCCTGACCGATTACGGGGCCGTCACAGGCACCCTCTCCGAAGATCGAACCCGGCTGACGCTCGACAGGGACTTCGGCGTGCAAACGATGCAGTGGACAATCGTCTCCTCCGCAGACGTGTTCGAGTCGGCCGTCAAGGAGTACGCCAAGCGGTTCGAGTCCTGTTCCAAGAAGCAGGAAGTTGAACCCTGTGCGGACGTGACCTAAACGCCAACATCGGCTGGCCTCCGCCCTCGGACAGGGTGTGGGCTGGTTCTTCTGACAACGAGGAGCGCCATCCTCATCCACGCCGGAGAGAGGGTGGCGCCTTTGTCGCCTGGTCCACAACGCGACAGAGCCGGATCAAGGTGAGACAGGGCCCAAGCAGAAGGGGTGCCCCTCACCGAAGGACACTCCTTCTGACCAGCACGTCTCTGATCTGCGGAGGCGGTGCGATCCGAACCCACGGAGACGCTTTCGCGTCCTCACGTTTTTCAAGACCGTTCCCTTAGGCCGCTCGGGCAACCCACCCCGCGCCGCCGGCAGAGCGGCGCGGGATCAAGACTAACGGGTCAGCTGTCGCCTTCGCGCTCGCCGAGGGTTACTTCGGCTGTCTGGGTCTTTCCGTCGCGGGTGTAGGTGAGTTCGACGTTGTCGCCGGGCTGGTGGGTCCAGATCTCGCCGATGAGGGTGGGGCCGCTGTCGATCACCCTGTCGTCGAGCTTGGTGATGACGTCGCCGGGCTTGAGGCCGGCCTTGTCGGCCGGGCCACCCGGCTCGACCGCTTCCGCGCCGCCCGCGCCCTCTTCGGTGATCCTCGCTCCGTCCGTGCTCTCCGTCAGGGAGACCGAGGCGCCGATCACCGGGTAGACCGGCTTGCCGGTCTTGATCAGCTGCTGGGCGACGTTCTTCGCCTGATTGATCGGGATCGCGAAGCCCAGACCGATGGAGCCGGACTGGCTGGTACCGCCCAGGCCGTTGCCGGAGGACTGGATGGCCGAGTTGATCCCGATCACCGAGCCGTTCGCGTCCAGAAGCGGGCCACCGGAGTTGCCCGGGTTGATCGAGGCGTCGGTCTGCAGGGCGCTCATGTAGGAGGCCTTGCTGGTGGAGCTGCCGTCGCTGGAGGCCACCGGACGGTTCTTGGCGCTGATGATGCCCGTGGTCACCGTGTTGGAGAGGCCGAAGGGCGCGCCGATCGCGATCGTCGAGTCCCCGACGGCCACCTTGTCGGAGTTGCCGAGCGTCAGCGGGTTCAGGTCAGACGGCGCGTTCTTGAGCTTGATGACCGCGACGTCGTAGCCCTGCGCGTGCCCGACCACCTCGGCGTCGTACTTCTTGCCGTTGGGGAAGGTCGCGGAGAGCTTGCCGCCGTCGACCGCCTCGGCCACCACGTGGTTGTTGGTGAGGATGTGGCCCTGCTTGTCGAAGACGAAGCCGGTGCCCGTGCCGCCCTCGCCGCTGCCGCTCTCCGCCTGGATGGTGACGGTGCTGGGCAGCGCCTTGGCGGCCACGCCGGCCACCGTGCCCGGGTCGCGCTTGAAGTCGCCGCCGCTCTGCGAGGCGGAAACCGTCGTCGAGCCTGTGGAGGAGTCGTTGCGGTCGGCCGCCCAGTAGCCGATGCCGCCGCCCACGCCGCCCGCGACGAGCGCGGCCACCAGGACCGCGGCGACCAGACCGCCGCGCCCGCCGCCCGACTTGGGCGCGGGCTGCTGCCACGAGGAGCCCCAGCCGCCGGCTCCCGAGCCGCCGCCGTTCGCGTACGAGGGGGTGGCCGGC
>NZ_VBZC01000072.1:5667-45573 GCF_005786655.1 Streptomyces montanus | reverse complement strand
CGCCGACCGCGCCGGGCGCGGCGACCGGGCCGAGGCGCGGGGTCAGCGCGAGGGCGACGGCCGTGAGGGCCAGCGCGGGCAGCAGCCACGCCGCCGCGAGCAGCCCGTACGAGGGCAGCGCCAGACTCGCCAGAGCGTTGAGACCGAGCCCGACCGCCAGCGCGGCGACCGACCGGATCATCAGCAGCCGGAAGCCGTGCATCGGCGAGACCACCGCCATCTCGTACGTCGGGTCCAGCACGGGCCCGTACGACAGGGCGACCCCGGCGAGCGGCAGCAGCGGTGCGAGGGCGAGGAACAGCGTGGGCGCCTGGGACACCCGCGCCGGATCGATCGAGTTGGTCGCCACCACCGTCATGACCAGCACGGCCACGACCGAGCCCAGCCAGGACAGGCGCAGCACGGGCGTGGCGGCGAGCAGCCGTGCCGTGTGGTCGGCGACGCCGATCCGCACCAGCAGCGATTCGACGAACCCGGGCCGCGGCGCGTCCAGTTCGGCATCCAGCCGCTCCCAGCCCGCGTCCAGCGCGGCCGGGTCGCTCACCTCGGCCAGCACGGCGCGGCACGGCGCGCACGCGACGAGATGCGTGTCGGCGGACCACAGCAACGGCGGCGCCAACTCGCCCCGCGCGTACGCCCGGAGATCGTCCTCCGACACATGCCAGCCCGCGCGGCGGCTTTCCGTCCTGCCCACGTCGTCCGTCATGCCAGGGCCTCCCTCAGCTGCTTGCGGGCCCGCAGCGCCCGTGTCTTGACCGTGCCGGGCGGGATGCCCAGCAGGACGGCCGCTTCCCGGGTGGTCAGCCCGTCGATGACCGTCGCCTGGAGGACGGCCCGCAACTCCGGCGACAGCCGGACGAGGGCGCCCGCGAGGTCCCCGTGCTCCACCCCCGCGAGCACGCGCTCCTCCGCGGACGCCTCGTCCCGGTGCCGCAGCCGGGCGAGCGCCTGCCGCAGCCGGCCCCGCGCCCCGTCCCCCCGCAGCGCGTCGATCAGCCGCCGCGACCCGATCCGCCACAGCCACCCGGCGACGTCCCCCTCCTCGCGGTAGCGGGCGCTGCCCCGCCACACGGCGAGAAACGTCTCCTGCACGACGTCGTCGACGACACCGGCGTCGGCGCAGCGGCCGCGCATCCGCGCGGTGAGCCACGGCGCGTACCGCCGGTACAGCTCTTCGAAGGCGCGCCGGTCCCCGTCCGCCGCGATGGCCCGCAGCAGATCCCCGTCGCTTCTCGTTTCGCTCACGTCTCCTCATCGGACGAGCCCCACGGATCGGTTCACGGGTTCCGGAGGATTCTTCGGGAATTCTCCGGAGCCGCGAAGACCTTGACATGCACTCTCAATTCCACCACCCTTTCACTACTTAATTAGTGAAAGGGTGGTGGAAGCGGGTGGTCGAGTTCCGTATCGACCGGCGCACCGGCGTGGCGACCTACGTGCAGATCGTCCAGCAGACCAAGCAGGCCCTCCGCCTGGGCCTGCTCGAACCGGGCGACAAGCTCCCCACGGCCCGCGAGGTCGTGGAGGCCACGGCCATCAATCCGAACACCGTGCTGAAGGCCTACCGCGAACTGGAGCGCGAGGGCCTGGTCGAGGCGCGGCGCGGTCTCGGCACGTTCGTACGGCGCTCACTGGGCGCCGCCCCGGCGGACTCGCCGCTGCGGGCCGAGCTGTCCGACTGGGCGGCCCGCGCCCACGCCGCGGGCCTGGACCGGGACGACGTGGCCGCGCTCTTCGCCTCCGTACTCGACGAGCAGTTCCACAACGGGCAGTTCGGCGACGGCCGGTTCCACGACGAGCAGCGGTTCAACAACACCAAAGGGGAACAGGCATGACCGAGACCGCCATCGAGGCGGCCGCACTGGGCAAACGGTTCGGGCGGCGAGGAAAGTGGGCGCTGCGCGACTGCGCCCTGAAGCTCCCGGCCGGACACGTCTGCGCTGTCGTCGGCCCCAACGGCGCGGGCAAGTCCACGCTGCTCGCCGTCGCCGCCGGACTGCTCAAGCCGACCGAGGGCTCGCTCACCGTGCTCGGCACGCATCCCACCGAGGCCCGCCCGCGCCTCGCGTACGTCGCCCAGGACAAGCCCCTCCACCCGCAGCTCACCGTCGCGGCCACCCTGCGCCTCGGCCGGGAGCTGAACCCCGGCCACTGGGACGCGACCGTGGCCGAACGCGTCGTCAGGCAGGGGGACCTGGATCCCAAGGCGCGCGTCCGCTCGCTCTCCGGCGGCCAGCGCACCCGCGTCGCGCTCGCCCTCGCGCTGGGCAAGCGGCCCGAACTCCTCCTCCTGGACGAGCCGATGGCCGACCTGGACCCTCCCCCAAGGACTGCGACAAGCTCCGTCCAGGGGGGACCCCCATGCCCGCCACGAACTGATGGGCACCCTGCTCGCCGAGGCCGCCGAGAACGGCACCACGGTGGTGATGTCCTCGCACGTCGTCGCCGAGCTCGAGGGGTCCTGCGACTTCCTGCTGCTGCTCGGAGCCGGCCGGGTGCGCCTCGCGGGGCCGCTGGAGGACCTGCTCGCCGCGCACACCCTGATCACCGGCCCGGCCGGCGCCCACGCCGATCTCGCACCGCACACCGTCGTCGAGTCCCGCACCACGGGCCGCCAGCTCACCGCCCTCCTCCGCCCGGACGGCCCGCTGGACGACGTCTGGCAGACCGCCGCGCCGTCCCTCGAAGAGCTGGTCCTCGCGCATCTCCGCAGCCCGGAAGCCCCCGCGCTGCTCCTCGCCGCCAGCGCCGCCCAGGAGGCCGCCGCATGACCGCCCTCGCCGCCGTGCCGACGACCCCCCGCCGCCGGTCCCGGCTCGCGCCGCACGGCCTGACCTGGTCGGTGCTGCGCCTGCACCGCACGGCGCTGTATGTCTGCGGCGCCGCCTTCGTGGCCTTCGCGGCCACCATGATCTGGATGTACGCCATCGGGGACGACGCCCGCGCGAGCATCGGCGCCTGCGGCTCACCGGGCTCCGGGCTGCCCTCCTGCCTGGAGATCACCGAGCTCACCGCCGAAAACGACACCTACCGGTACGTCCTGTCACTGGCCACCACGGTCCTGGCGTACGCGATGTTCCCCGTTGCCGCGTGGGCGGGCGGCGCGCTCATCGGCCGGGAGCTGGAGAGCGGCACCGCACGGCTGGCCTGGACCCAGTCGGTCACTCCGCTGCGCTGGCTCGCCGCCAAGCTCGCCGTGCCCGCGCTGCTGCTGACCGCCGGCACCACCGCGGCCGTCCTGCTGAACGTCTGGGCCCGCCAGGACGACAACCCCAACCTGGTCGGGGACTGGTACTACCCCGACGTCTTCGTCACCACCGGCCCGACCGCCGTCACGTACGTCCTCGCGGGCCTGGCACTCGGCGCGCTCGCCGGTCTGGTCACCAGGAGGGCCCTGCCCGCCGCGGGCGTGGGATTCGCCGCGACGCTGGTGCTCTACAACATCCTGGAGCGGTACCGGGAGGACCTGTGGCCGACCGTGTACAGGCAGGGTGACTCCCCCGGTGGACTGCCGCGCTCCGCGCTCCCGGTGGACAACGGGATGGTGCTCACCTCGGGCGAGCGGGTGACGGGCTCCCGCTGCCCCATGCTGCCGGACTCGGCCTGCGTGAAGGACGCGGACGTCGCCGGGTACTACAGCACCTTCCACCCCCGGTCCCACTTCTGGCCCCTCCAGCTCGTGGACGCCGGCATCGCCCTGGCCGTCGCGGCCCTGGCCACCGCCGCCGCCTTCTGGCTGCTGCGCCGCCGGACTCCCTGAGCCGTACGACTGGTACGCCCCTCACGGGGGAAGGGGCGTACCAGTCGTCGCCCATGCCGTCGCCCGTGCCGTCAACCGTGCCGTCTCCCGTGTCCGCGGAGGCTCTCCGGTGCCTGCGGACTCCCGGGAGACCACCCGCGCTATCCCGCACGTCATGTCGCCGTAACCATCGATTCAGACAGCCTTGCGACCCTCGACGAATGAACCCCGCCGTACCCGAGCCTTCGCCTCCACCGGAGAACGAGCCCTCGCCCATGAAGGAGAACGGGAGCCTTTACTTCACCGCCGCGCTCCCGCCCGCTCCTTCCGATGCGCCCGTTTCCGTCCTGGCGCGGAAGAATGGGTTCATGAGTCAGCAAGACACCCAGGCACAGGTACAGCACGCGCAGCCCTCCGTCGGCTCCATCGCCGCGCACCGCCCCCACACCGTTGCCGCCGTGGTCTCCGATCTGGAGCCCGACCTCGACGCCGATCTCGACGCGTACGAGGACTCGGAGCGGGACGGTGTCCGGCTCCCCCAGGGCCGCTTCCTGGACCGGGAGCGGAGCTGGCTCGCGTTCAACGAGCGGGTGCTGGAGCTCGCCGAGGACCCGCAGACGCCGCTCCTCGAGCGAGCGAACTTCCTGGCGATCTTCGCCAGCAACCTGGACGAGTTCTTCATGGTCCGCGTGGCCGGCCTGAAGCGGCGTATCGCGACCGGCGTCGCCACGCGCTCCGCCTCCGGCCTGCAGCCCCGCGAGGTCCTGGAGATGATCTGGTCCCGCTCGCGCGAGCTCATGGCGCGGCACGCCGCCTGCTACCAGGAGGACGTGGCCCCCGCGCTCGCGGAGGAGGGCATACACCTGGTCCGCTGGAACGAGCTGACGGAGAAGGAGCAGGCCCGCCTCTTCACGCTCTTCCGCAACCAGATCTTCCCGGTGCTGACGCCGCTGGCCGTCGACCCGGCGCACCCCTTCCCGTACATCTCGGGCCTGTCCCTGAACCTCGCGGTCGTGGTGCGCAACCCGATCTCCGGCCACCGCCACTTCGCCCGCGTGAAGGTCCCGCCGCTGCTGTCCCGCTTCCTGGAGGCCTCCCCCGGCCGCTACGTCCCGCTGGAGGACGTGATCTCGGCCCCGGCCCACCTGGAGGAGCTCTTCCCGGGGATGGAGGTCCTGGAGCACCACATGTTCCGGGTCACGAGGAACGAGGACCTGGAGGTCGAGGAGGACGACGCCGAGAACCTGCTCCAGGCCCTGGAGAAGGAGCTCATGCGGCGCCGCTTCGGGCCGCCGGTGCGCCTGGAGGTCGAGGAGTCCATCGACCGGTACGTACTCGATCTGCTGGTGCGGGAGTTGAAGATCACCGAGGCCGAGGTGTACCCGCTGCCGGGTCCCCTGGACCTCACGGGCCTCTTCGGCATCGGCCGCCTCGACCGGCCCGAGCTGAAGTACCCGAAGTTCGTCGCGGGCACCCACCGCGACCTCGCCGAGGTCGAGTCGGCATCGGCGCCCGACATCTTCGCCGCCCTGCGCGAGCACGACGTCCTGCTGCACCACCCGTACGACTCCTTCTCCACCTCCGTGCAGGCGTTCCTGGAGCAGGCCGCGGGCGACCCGGACGTCCTCGCCATCAAGCAGACCCTGTACCGGACCTCGGGCGACTCGCCGATAGTGGACGCCCTCATCGACGCCGCCGAGTCCGGCAAGCAGGTCCTCGTCCTGGTCGAGATCAAGGCGCGCTTCGACGAGCAGGCCAACATCAAGTGGGCCCGCAAGCTGGAGGAGGCGGGCTGCCATGTCGTGTACGGCCTGGTCGGCCTGAAGACCCACTGCAAGCTGTCGCTGGTGGTCCGCCAGGAGGGCGACACCCTCGCCCGCTACAGCCACGTCGGGACGGGCAACTACCACCCCAAGACCGCCCGCCTGTACGAGGACCTCGGTCTACTCACCTCCGACACGCAGGTCGGCGCGGACCTCTCCGACCTCTTCAACCGCCTCTCCGGCTACTCCCGCCGCGAGACGTACCGCCGCCTCCTCGTCGCCCCCAAGTCCCTGAGGGACGGCCTGATCGCCCGGATCAACAAGGAGGCCCAGCACCACCGCGCGGGCCGGCCCGCGTACGTCCGCGTCAAGGTCAACTCGATGGTGGACGAGGCGGTCATCGACGCCCTCTACGGCGCGTCCCAGGCGGGTGTACCGGTGGATGTGTGGGTGCGCGGCATCTGCGCGGTACGCCCGGGTGTGCCCGGCCTGTCGGAGAACATCCGGGTACGTTCCGTCCTCGGCCGCTTCCTCGAACACTCCCGTGTCTTCGCCTTCGGCAACGGCGGCGAGCCCGAGGTGTGGTTCGGCAGCGCCGACATGATGCACCGCAACCTCGACCGCCGGATAGAGGCCCTGGTCCGGGTCAAGGACCCGGCCCACCGGGCGGCCCTCAACCGGCTCCTCGAGACCGGTATGTCCGACGCGACCTCCTCCTGGCACCTCGGCCCCGACGGCGACTGGACCCGGCACTCGTCCGATTCCGACGGCCAGGCCCTGCGCAACGTCCAGGAGATGCTCATAGACGCCCGGAGGCGCCGGCGTGGCACAGCGACACCTTGACCCTGCGGACCCCAAGGCCGGTCCCGAGACCGTCCCTGTGGCCGGGGACGCCCTGGCGGCCTACCTGCAGGCCCAGGCCACGGAGTTCCTCCGAGCACTGCGCCAGCACCGCGAAACCGGCGGCGGGGCGTCGAACAGCTCGGCCTCGAACGGCTCGGCGCCGAACGGCACCGAGGAGAGCATCGACGCGGCCCGCGCCCTGCGCCGCTCGGCCCGTCGCATCAGCGGCACGCTCCACACCTTCCGGCCCCTGCTGGACGCGGACTGGTCGGAGGCTCTGCGCCCCGAACTGGCATGGCTGTCGGGCACCTTGGCCCTCGAGCACGCGTACGCGGCACGCCTGGAGCGACTGCTGGCGGCCCTGCACCGCCTGTCGGGCTCATCCGCCTTCCCGGTAGAGGCAACCGGCCCCGCCGTGCGCAGCCGTGCCACCACGGCGGAGTCCCGCCCGAAGCGAGCGGAACCCGAGGCGGCCTCCGGCCCGCACAGTGGATCCACAGCGGAGCGGGGCCACCTGACCGTAGGAGCGGCCAAAGCGGGCGCCCTCCTGGAGCGCCAGCTCACGCTGGCCCGCACACGGGCCCACTCCGCGGCACTCCAGGCGCTCGGCTCGAGCCGCTTCCACGCGGTCGCGGACAACGTCGCCGTACTCGCCAGCGAGGTCCCGCTCACCCCGGCCGCGGCCACCGCCGACCTCAAACCGCTCGCGGCCGCCGCGGAGGAACGCCTCTCCGACGCCGTCGCCGGCCTGCCCTTAATCACCGCCGGCCACCCCTACAACGCGGCCGCCCTCGTCCACGGCCTCTCCACGGACACGGCCCCGCAACCCCAGGACGCCCCCTGGCACCAGGTCCGCCTCCTGCTGCGCCTGCACCGCTACGCCCGGGAAGTCCTGCACGGCGACGAAGCCCCCGTGGACGTACACCTGTTGAGCGCCGGCCAGGCCATGGACCGGCACCGGGACGCGGCGGAGGCGGCGTCGGCGGCGGCCTCGGCGGCCCGCACCCCGCGGATCGCCCCGGCGACGGCGTACGCGCTCGGCGTGCTCCACGCGGATCAGCGGCACGAAGTGGAAGCGGCGCGGTTCGCGTTTCAGCGGGCCTGGCGGAAGGAGACGGCCGGCGCACCATGACCGGCTGAGCAAGGCCAACGGTTGGCACCCCACGACCAAAGGAGGCCCTGTGCACATGACGAACGGTGACCCCGTCCGCGCGGCGGGCTGCGTCCTGTGGCACCGCTCACCCCTCGACGGTGAACTGGAGATCTGCCTGGTCCACAGGCCGAAGTACGACGACTGGTCGCATCCGAAGGGCAAGCTGAAGCGCGGCGAGGACCCGTTCGCGTGCGCGGTGCGGGAGGTCGAGGAGGAGACCGGCTTCCGCTGCGAACCCGGGCCGCGGCTGGCCACGGTCCGCTATCTGGTGAACGGCCGCCCCAAGGAGGTCACCTACTGGGCGGCCGAAGCGACCGAGGGCGGCTTCACCCCCAACCATGAGGTCGACCGCATCCTCTGGCTCTCGCCGCAGACCGCCCGCGACCGCCTCACCCAGCCCCGCGACCGGGTCCTGGTGGACGAACTGCTGGCGGCGCTGCGGCACGCGTGAGCGCTCTTCAGCCGGCGGTCAGATGTCCCTCGGCGTCCTCGCGCGCAAGACTGCGGGCGCGACGGGCCGGTCCTCTCCAGCCGCAACTGCATCTGGCCACGCAGAAGCGGCCCTTCTCGGTGGTGGTCGTGCGGTGTTCCCGGGGGTCGAACTCCTCCTGCTGCGCCACATGACAACCGTACCGACCTCGCGCGCGGCGACATCAGGGCTCCGTCGCGAACTTCCGCGCTCACCCATGCTCTTCCTCATGGCGTGACGGCCCTCCCCACCCGTCGTTAAGCGGAACGACAGGAGGCGCACAGAGGGACGGCCCGGCTTGGGGGTAGGCAGGCGATGGTGGAGCGGCAGCACAGGCAAGGGGGCGGGGCGGTCGCCGTGGCCGCCGCGGCGGCGGGGCTGATGGTCTGCGCCACCGGATGCACGGGCAGCGGGGCCGCCGCCGAGGACGGACGCTCCGCAGACGATCCGGTCGAGGTGCTCCAGCAGGCCTCCGCGACCCTGGTGCGCGCGGGCAGTTCCAAGGCGCGTACGTCGATGCAGATGGCCACCGGCGGCACCCGCGTCACCATCCGCGGCGAGGGCGTCTACAACTTCCGGCAGCAGGTCGGCCGGCTGAAGGTGCTCCTCCCGCAGGACCCGGCCGGCGCCACCGAGCACCACCCGATCACCGAACTCCTGGCAGATGGCGCGCTCTACATGAAGAACCGCGGAGGCGGTGTGCCGGCCGACAAATGGGTCCGCGTCGACACGGCCACGCTCTCCGACGGCAACCTCGTCACCGGCGGCGCCACCGATCCGCTCGCCGCCGCGGAACTGCTGCGCGGCACGCGGAAGGCGACGTACGTGGGGCAGACGTCCGTCGCCGGCACCCGGGTACGCCACTACCGCGGGACCGCCGACCTTCGCGAGGCGGCCGGGCGAGCCTCGAAGGGCAACCGCGGACCGCTCCGGGCGGCGGCGAAAGGGTTCGCCAGGACCGAGGTCCCGTTCGACGCCTACCTCGACGACCAGGGACGCATCCGCAAGGTCCGGCACCGGTTCAGCTTCGTCAACGGGCGGCGGCAGGGCGCCGTCGCGGTCTCCTCGACGACGTTGCTGTACGACTTCGGGGCCCCCGTGGACGTACGACTGCCCGACGCCGAGGACATTTTCGCGGGGAAGATCGCCGATGAGTAGGGACCGCGGCCGGAGCGCGGACGGCCGGAATGTGCGGGGCCGGAAATGGTCCGTTGGTGCCATGCGCCGTGTGTAGGCCGCTCCCTACTCTAGGAAGTCGGTGACGGCAGGAAGAGGTGATGCACGTGGCTCCGGTGCGCGGTACGGCAGTTCAGGACCACGTGGCCCTCGCCGAGATCGAGCTGTGCGGAGACCTGATCATCGCGGCCTCGACCACCCGTGAGGACCGGCTCAGCCCCGACCGCATCGACGAGGTGCTGAAGTTGGCCGAAGAGCGCTTCCTCGAGGAGCACGGCGAGGGCGCCGACAAATCACCCTGATCCGAGTGGGATAAGTCACCTGCCGGGAGGGTCACGTACGCAGCAGGCGCCCGATCGCCTTCGTCGCCTCTTCCACCTTGGCGTCGATCTCCGTACCGCCCTTGAGCGCCGCGTCCGCGACACAGTGGCGGAGGTGCTCCTCGAGAAGCTGGAGGGCGAAGGACTGGAGGGCCTTCGTGGAGGCGGAGACCTGGGTGAGTATGTCGATGCAGTAGACGTCCTCGTCGACCATCCGCTGCAGGCCCCGGATCTGGCCCTCGATGCGCCGCAGCCGCTTGAGGTGCTCGTCCTTCTGCTTGTGGTAGCCGTGGATCCCGCGGTCGTGGTCGGTCACCACGTCCGCCGTACCCGCGGAGGGCGCGTCCGCGCCGGCTTCGGTGGTCGTCATCGCGTCCTCCTGCTGGTCACTGCGGCGAACCTGACCGGCCCGCCGGTTATATACCCCTGCTGGGTATATGGTAACGAATTTTGCTGGGTATAGGGCCCTTGGCCGCTTCTCCGGCCGGCCCCACGGTCGGTCTTCCGCCCGGCCTTCCGGTCAGTCCCCTGATCAACTCTCTGATCGGCTCCTGACCTGCTCCCTCTCACCCCCGGGCCAGCCTCCGGTCGGTCTTCGAAGGACCCCGTGCTGACCACTCTGCACGATGAGCCACACTGGTGGACGGCCGGTTAGCCGTGGCCGGATGATGCACCTAGCATCAGCCAGACCGAAACCGAAGCAATCCGAGGACCACACGTGCGATTTCGTCTGACCCCCAGGGAGACGAGCTTCTACGACATGTTCGCCGCATCCGCGGACAACATCGTCACGGGCTCGAAGCTCCTGATGGAACTGCTCGGAGCGGACATGTCCGCCCGGGCCGAGATCGCAGAGCGTATGCGGGCCGCGGAACACGCCGGTGACGACGCCACACACGCGATCTTCCACCAGCTGAACTCCTCGTTCATCACGCCGTTCGACCGCGAGGACATCTACAACCTCGCGTCGTCCCTCGACGACATCATGGACTTCATGGAGGAGGCCGTCGACCTCGTCGTCCTCTACAACGTCGAGGAACTGCCGAAGGGTGTCGAGCAGCAGATCGAGGTGCTGGCGCGGGCGGCGGAGCTGACGGCCGAGGCGATGCCGAACCTCCGCACGATGGACAACCTCACCGAGTACTGGATCGAGGTCAACCGCCTGGAGAACCAGGCCGACCAGATCCACCGCAAGCTGCTGGCCCACCTCTTCAACGGCAAGTACGAAGCGATCGAGGTGCTGAAGCTCAAGCAGATCGTGGACGTGCTGGAGGAAGCGGCGGACGCGTTCGAGCACGTGGCGAACACGGTGGAGACCATCGCCGTCAAGGAGTCCTGACCCTTTCATGGACACCTTCGCTCTGGTCGTGACCATCGGCGTCGCGCTCTTCTTCACGTACACCAACGGCTTCCACGACTCGGCGAACGCGATCGCGACGTCCGTGTCGACGCGGGCACTGACCCCGCGGGCGGCGCTCGCGATGGCCGCGGTGATGAACCTCGTCGGTGCCTTTCTGGGCAGCGGGGTCGCCAAGACGGTCAGCGAGGGACTGATCTCCACGCCGCAGGGCTCGAAGGGGATGGGCATTCTCTTCGCGGCGCTGGTCGGCGCGATCGCCTGGAACCTCATCACCTGGTACTACGGTCTGCCGTCCTCCTCTTCCCACGCGCTGTTCGGCGGCATGGTGGGCGCGGCTCTGGCAGGCGGTACGACCGTCTACTGGTCCGGTGTCCTCGAGAAGATCGTCATCCCGATGTTCGTGTCACCGGTGGTCGGCCTGGTCTTCGGCTATCTGGTGATGACGCTGATCATGTGGATCTTCCGGCACTCGAACCCCCACAAGGCGAAGCGCGGTTTCCGCATAGCCCAGACGGTGTCGGCGGCGGGCATGGCCCTGGGCCATGGTCTCCAGGACGCCCAGAAGACGATGGGAATCGTGGTGATGGCCCTGGTCATCGCCGATGTCGAGGAGTACGGCGACGCCATTCCGGTCTGGGTGAAGATCGCCTGCGCGGTCATGCTGTCGCTCGGTACGTACGCGGGTGGCTGGCGCATCATGCGTACGCTGGGCCGCAAGATCATTGAACTGGATCCGCCGCAGGGGTTCGCCGCCGAGACGACCGGCGCGTCGATCATGTTCGTCACGGCCTTCCTCTTCAAGGCCCCCATCTCCACGACCCACATCATCACGTCGGCGATCATGGGTGTGGGCGCGACGAAGCGGGTCAATGCCGTTCGCTGGGGTGTCGCCAAGAACATCATCCTGGGCTGGTTCATCACGATGCCGGCGGCGGCGCTGGTCGCCGCGACGAGCTTCTGGATCGTGAACGTGGCGTTCCTGTAAGGGGTTTCCCATCCCATCCGGCGCTTGAGGACAAGGCCGCACCTTCAGCCCGTCCGGCGTTTGAGGACGAGGCCGTTCAGGCCGATACGGGGGTCTGGGGGCGGAGCCCCCAGGTTCGGGATGGGACGGGTAGGGGCGGCGGGGGCGAGGAAAAACGGCGACGGGCCCGCCCCCGGGAGCCAGGGGCGGGCCCTCTTCGGCCTCGCGGTGGCACCGCCATGCAGCACCGCGAGGGGTCCGTGAACCGTACGTACGGGATCAGCCGAAGCGACCCGAGATGTAGTCCTCAGTCGCCTGGACCGACGGGTTGGAGAAGATCCGCTCCGTCTCGTCGATCTCGATCAGCTTGCCGGGCTGCCCGACAGCCGAGAGGTTGAAGAAGGCGGTGCGGTCGGAGACACGGGCCGCCTGCTGCATGTTGTGCGTCACGATGACAATCGTGAAGCGCTCCTTCAGCTCACCGATCAGGTCCTCGATGGCGAGCGTCGAGATGGGGTCGAGCGCCGAGCACGGCTCGTCCATCAGCAGCACCTGCGGCTCCACCGCGATGGCACGAGCGATGCACAGCCGCTGCTGCTGACCACCCGACAGCCCCGAACCGGGCTTGTTCAGACGGTCCTTGACCTCGTTCCAGAGGTTCGCGCCCTTGAGGGACTTCTCGACCACGTCGTTCAGCTCGGACTTCTTGTACGAGCCGTTGAGCCGCAGCCCGGCCGCCACGTTGTCGAAGATCGACATCGTGGGGAAGGGGTTGGGGCGCTGGAAGACCATGCCGACCGTGCGGCGCACGGCCACGGGGTCGATCCCGCTGCCGTACAGGTCCTCGTCGTCCAGCAGCACCTTGCCCTCGACCCGTCCGCCGGGAGTGACCTCGTGCATACGGTTCAGCGTGCGCAGGAAGGTCGACTTGCCGCAGCCGGACGGGCCGATGAAGGCCGTCACGGAGCGGGGCTCGACGGTCATGGAGATGTCTTCTATCGCCTTGTGGGCGCTGTAGTAGGCGGTCAGTCCGCTTACGTCGATTCGCTTGGCCATGTCAATCACTGCTTCTTTCGAGAGGTCGCTGTGGCCGCGTCAGCGACCGGTCTTCGGGGCCTTCCAGCGGGCGATCCCGCGAGCCGCCAGGTTGAGGATCATCACGAACGCGATCAGCGTGAGCGAGGCGGCCCAGGCACGGTCGTAGGCCGCACCGGAGCCGGCGCTGTTCGCGTACTGCTGGTAGATGTACAGCGGCAGCGACGCCTGCGCACCCTCGAACGGGTTGTTGTTGATGAAGGGGTTGCCGAACACCAGCAGCAGCACCGGCGCGGTCTCACCGGCAATGCGGGCGACCGACAGCATGATGCCGGTGGTGATGCCGCCGAGGGAGGTCGGCAGGACCACCTTGAGGATGGTGCGCCACTTCGGGATGCCGAGCGCGAGGGAGGCCTCTCGCAGCTCGTTCGGCACCAGCTTGAGCATCTCCTCCGTGGAACGGACCACGACCGGCATCATCAGGATGGCGAGGGCGAGGGAGCCGGCGAAGCCGAAGGGCTGCATGTCGAACATCAGCATCAGGCTGAGGATGAACAGACCGGCGACGATCGACGGGATACCGGTCATCACGTCGACGAAGAAGGTGACGGACCGGGCAAGCCTGCCGCGCCCGTACTCCACCAGGTAGATCGCGGTGAGCACACCGATCGGCGCACCGATCACCGTGGCGAGGCCGACCTGCTCAAGGCTGCCGACGATGGCGTGGTTGATGCCGCCACCCGGCTCGGTGTCGGCGACCACACCCATCGAATGGGTCAGGAAGTAGACGTCGAGGACCTTCACACCCCGCACGACGGTCGTCCAGACCAGGGAGACCAGCGGGACGACGGCGAGCAGGAAGGCGACCCAGACGAGGGAGGTCGCGACGCGGTCCGCCGCCTGGCGGCGACCCTCGACGCCCGCCGAGATGGCGTACGTACCGAAGACGAAGAGGAGCGCGGCGATCACGCCCCACTGCACCCTGCTGTCGAGGCCGCCGACAACGCCGATACCGACGGCGGCGGCGAGGGAGCCCACGGCGATCGCCCACGGGGACCACTTCGGAAGGCTGGCGCCGCGCAGCTGGCTGGGGCGCTTCTCTGCGACTGCGTGGCTCATGCGTTGGCCCCCGAGTACTCCTTGCGGCGGGCGATGATCGCACGGGCCGCGCCGTTGACCAGCAGGGTGATGACGAACAGGACCAGACCGGAGGCGATGAGCGCGTCACGGCCGAACTCCGTCGCCTCGCTGAACTTGCTGGCGATGTTCTGGGCGAACGTGCCGCCGCCCGGGTCGAGCAGGCTGGCCTGGATCTCGAAGGTCGGGGAGAGGACCGTGGCGACGGCCATCGTCTCGCCGAGCGCGCGGCCGAGTCCGAGCATCGAGGCGGAGATCACGCCGGACCGGCCGAAGGGCAGCACGGCCATCCGGATGACCTCCCAGCGCGTGGCGCCGAGGGCGAGCGCGGCTTCCTCGTGCATCTGCGGGACCTGGCGGAAGACCTCACGGCTCACGTTGGTGATGATCGGAAGGATCATGATCGCGAGCAGGATGCCGACGGTGAGCATCGAGCGGGGCGCGCCGCCCTGCCACTCGAAGATGCCGGTCCAGCCGAGGTATTGGTCCAGCCAGCCGAAGAGGCCGTTCATCTGCGGTACGAGGACGAGGGCGCCCCACAGGCCGTACACGATGGACGGCACGGCGGCGAGCAGGTCGATCACGTACGCGATGGGGCCGCTCAGGCGGCGCGGGGCGTAGTGCGTGAGGAAGAGCGCGATGGCGACCGCGATCGGGACGGCGATGACCATCGCGACGATCGAGGAGACCACCGTGCCGAAGGCCAGGACGGCGATGCCGAAGTCCGGCGGGACGGCGCTGGTGTTCCACTCGAAGGTGGTGAGGAAGTTGCCGTGGTCCTTGCTGATCGCGAGGGAGGCGCGGTAAGTGAGGAAGGCCGCGATGGCGGCCATGATCACCAGCAGGAGGATGCCCGACCCGCGGGAGAGGCCGAGGAAGATCCGGTCTCCGGGTCGGGTGGCGCCGCGGGATGCGCGCTTCTGCTCGACCACGGACGGCTGTGGAGTGGGGGGAGGGGCGTCGGTGTTCTGTGTGGATATATCCATCGGGTTCTCCGGTCTGCTGAGCGGCACGCGGCGTGCGGCTCCTGGCGGCGGTGCACCGGACGGTGCGGTCCGGCCCCCCCGAGGGGGGCCGGACCGCACTCAGGTCAGCTCAGGCCCGAGATGGTGGTACGAACCTTGGCGATGATCTCTTCGGGGATCGGGGCGTAGTCGATGTCGGCCAGAGCCTTCTGGCCGTCCTCGCTCGCGATGTAGGTCAGGAACGCCTTGGTGGCGGGCAGGGTGTCCGCCTTGTTGCCCTTGTCACAGACGATCTCGTAGGTGACCAGGGTGATCGGGTAGGCGCCCGCGGCCTTGGTCGCGTAGTTCAGCTCGAGCGCGAGGTCCTTGCCCGTGCCGACGACCTTGGCGTCCGCGATGGCCTTGGTGGCGCCGTCGACGGAGGCCTCGACCGGCGCGTCGGCACCCGTGTCGAGCTTCACCTTCTGGATGGGGTCCTTGGCGTACGACAGCTCGAAGTAGCCGATGGCACCCTCGGTCTGCGTCACCTGCTGGGCGACACCGGAGGAGCCGGAAGCGGACTGGCCGCCCTTGGCCTCCCAGGCCTTACCGCCTTCGTACTTGCCCCAGACGTCCGGAGCCTGGGCCTTCAGGTACTTGGTGAAGTTGTCCGTGGTGCCGGACTCGTCCGAGCGGTGGAACGCCTGGATCTTGGTGGAGGGAAGCTTGGCGTCCGGGTTCAGCTTCTGGATCGCCGGGTCGTTCCACTTCGTGATCTTGCTGTCGAAGATCTTGGCCAGCGTCTCGGCGTTCAGGACCAGGTCGTCGACGCCCGAGAGCTTGTAGCCGACGGCGATCGGGCCACCGACCATCGGGAGGTCGATGCCCTGGCCGCCGGAGCAGGTCTTCTTGGAGGCCGTGACCTCTTCGGGCTTCAGCGCGGAGTCGGAACCGGCGAAGGCGACCTGGCCCTGGTTGAACGCGGTGACACCGGCGCCCGAGCCGCCGCCCTTGTAGTTGATCTGCACGCCCGAGCACTCGGCCGTGAACGCCTTGACCCAGGCGTCGATCGCGTTCTTCTGTGCGGACGAGCCATCGGCGAGCAGCTGCCCCTTGGCGTCGTCACACTTGATGTTGCCGGCGGGCGCGGCCTGGGTACCGCCGTCGCCACCGCCGCCCGTGTCGTCGGAGCCGCACGCCGTCAGCGCGAGGGCGCCGGAGACGGCGACAGCACCGAGCGAAAGGGCGCGAAGCCGGTTCTTGCGCTGAAGCTTCACTTTCGGGAGTTCCTTCCAGGAGCCGCCGTAACGGGCGGCGTGCGAAGTCGTGTCGCAGCCTCTCGTCCGCACGAGACTGCCGTCGTACTGCCGATACTTACCGCGGATGTGTACCGCTGATATCGGGCGATACGTAAGCGCGCTTCCGTGCCCGCTACGCACCGCGTAAGGCCGAAATTAGGCAGATCAGGTGAAGCCGCCGATGGCCGTGAGTGAACGGAGGGTGAACCCCTGCCGTCAGTGCGGTGAGGTCACGGAATGCTTACGGGGAGAACACGTGGGAGTTCCGATACCTCCGCGCCTCCTGCGGTGCTTCCCACGCGGCATGGAACCCCGGCCATCCCAGTCCCGTCTCGTCCCACGTGAAACGACGACAGGCGGGGACACACATGCGACGACGTTCGTTCGTGGGAGCAGGCGCCGCGGCCCTCGCGGCCGCGGCGACCGCCGCGTGCAGCGGCAACGGTTCGGAGCCGCAGTCCGCCAAGGGTGCAGACACGGCCGGTGCGCAGATCACGAAAACACGGGCGCCGGCCGCCGCCGACCTGGCGGCCCTGAGCAAGGACCTGGACGGCAGCCTGGTACGTCCGGGCGACGGCGAGTGGGCGGCCGCCCACCGGCTGTACAACACCCGCTTCGACTCGCTGAAGCCCTCGGCCGTGGCATACGTCGCCCACGCGGCGGACATCCGTACGGCGCTCTCATACGCCCGCGCCCGCAAGGTCCCCGTCGCCATCCGCAACGGCGGCCACTCCTACGCCGGCTGGTCCTCCGGCGACGGCCGCCTCATCATCGACGTGTCCCGGCTCGCCAAGATCCGGGCCTCCGGCGACGAGGCCGTGATCGGCGCGGGCGCCAAGCTGATCGACGTGTACCGGTCCCTCGCGGCGAAGGGCGTCACGATCCCCGCCGGCTCCTGCCCCTCGGTGGGCGTCTCGGGCCTCACGCTGGGCGGCGGACATGGCGTGGTCTCCCGTGCGTACGGCCTGACCTGCGACAGCCTCACCCGGGCCACGCTGATCACGGCCGACGGCAAAGAGCTCACCGCCGACGCGAGCGAGAACAAGGAGCTCTTCTGGGCCCTGCGCGGTGCGGGCAACGGCAACTTCGGCGTGGTCACCGAGCTCCGCTTCCGGACCCACCCGGCTCCCCAGGCCGTATCGGCGCACATGACCTGGCCCTGGGCCAAGGCCGCCGCCGTCCTGGCCGCCTGGCAGGAGTGGGGCCCGGACCAGCCCGACGAGATCTGGTCGTCCGTCCACTTCGAGAACGCGGCCGGCGGCACGCCCAGGGTCTCGGTCTCCGCCTTCTCGCTCGGCACGTACGGCGAGCTGCAGAACGCCGTCGACCGCCTGGCCGACCGGATCGGCTCCCGCGCCGCGGGCGTCTCGCTCCAGCGACACTCGTACGAGGAGTCGATGGAGATGTACGCGGGCTGCTCCTCCTTCTCCACCGACGCCAAGTGCCACCTGCCGGGCGAGACCCCCGGCCGCTCGCCCGAGGGAGCGCTGGGCCGCGAGACCTACGCGGCCCGTTCGGACTTCTTCGACCGCTCGATATCGGCCACGGGCATCCAGACGTTGCTGTCCCAGATTTCCGCGGTCCGGGGCGGCGCGGGCAGCATCGCGCTCACGGCACTGGGCGGCGCCGTCAACCGCGTCGATCCGACCGCCACGGCCTTCGTCCACCGCCGCTCCCGGATGCTGGCGCAGTACACAGCCTCCTGGCGCGCCGGCACGTCCGGCTCCGCCGCCCAGGCCTGGCTCACGTCAGCCCACACCGCCATGAAAGCCCACGCCTCCGGCGCGGCCTACCAGAACTACACCGACCCCACCCTCAAGAACTGGCGCTCCGCCTACTACGGCCCGGCGGCAACCCGCCTCACGGCCCTGAAGAAGCAGTACGACCCGGACCGGTTCTTCACGTATCCACAGGCGCTGTAGCGATGCCCGCCGACCGAACAAGCGGCGGCGGCAAGCGCTACGCCGCCAGGTCCCGCTCCTCGGCCTCCGGCTCCGAACCCGCCGGAGCCTCGGCGGCCGCCTTCCCGTCACCCTCGGGAGAAGTACCCCGCGCCCGAATCAGCCACCCGGCGCTCGGCGACCGCTCCACGGCCCGCGTCACGGGCGTGAGCAGTGCCATGGCGAGCGGCGAGAGCAGCAGTGCGACGGCGGTGCCCAGGGCGAACCCACCGATGACGTCCGTCGGATAGTGCACGCCCATGTAGACCCGGCAGAACCCTCCGAACAGCGCGAGCGCAACCCCGCGAGCCCGAACTTCCGGTTCGCGACGAACAGTCCGACACCCATCGCCATCACGAGCGTCGCGTGGTCACTCACGAACGAGTAGTCGGTCTTGCCTGCGATGAGGACGTCGAGTCCCTGGTGGTCGAAGAAGGGCCGGGGCCGTTCGACGAAGCCCCTGATCGGCACGTTCACCAGCACCGCGATGCCCGCCGCGAGCGGCGCCCACACCAGCCCGGCCACGGACGAGGCGGCGTCCTCGCCACCGCGCCGCCGCACGGTCCACCAGCACCACACCACCAGCAGCACCATGGCGAGCAGGACACCCCACTCACCCACGAACTCCATGACCCGGTCGAACCAGTGCGGCGCATCCTTGGCGAGACCATTGATGTCGTAAAGCAGGTCGACGTCGGGGTTCGCCCCGGATTCGGCGAGTCCAGCCATGGTGCTGCGGCCCCTTCGTCGTCATCTTCCCGGCGCACCTTGCC
Source organism: Streptomyces montanus (assembly GCF_005786655.1). Lineage (NCBI taxonomy): Bacteria > Bacillati > Actinomycetota > Actinomycetes > Kitasatosporales > Streptomycetaceae > Streptomyces > Streptomyces montanus. Next base: position 26,659 of record NZ_VBZC01000072.1, on the reverse strand, counting down.
GATGCGCCGCGCCATTCACCCCCGTGGTCGGCTACGCCACAGGAACGCACAGTCCCCTTCTCTACGTTCCACACTCCACCGAATGATCACGCAGACGTTATCGAAGAGAGACTCATTCCCGCAGCTCAGGGGGTGACTGTAACAGGCAGTAACGGAAAGATCCGGCCACTTCACACCCGTGTCGGCAGTGCTTTCGCGCCATCTTCGGTGACCCGGGTCGCCCCGAAGTAGTCCGGCGTGTCGATCGGGTCGAACCGGATCACGGCTCCCGGCCGCGGCGCGTTGATCATGTATCCGCCGCCCACATAGATCCCCACGTGCCGGATGGCCCGGGAATTGGTGAGGTCGTCCGAGAAGAACACCAGATCGCCCGGCAGCAGTTCGTCCCGCTGCGGGTGCGGCCCGGCGTTGTACTGATCGTTGGCGACCCGCGGCAGCTCGATGCCGACATTCTCGTACGCGGCCTTCGTCAGCCCCGAGCAGTCGAACCGACCGCCCTGATCGGCCGTGCCGTTGCCGCCCCACAGATAGGGGGTGCCGAGTTTCTTCTGGGCGTAGGAGATGGCGCCGGCGGCCTGCCGCGAGGGATCGACACGGGTCACCGGTTTGGCGAAGCTCTGCTCCAGGGTGCGGATCGTCTTGACGTAGTGCTGCGTCTCGCTGATCGCCGGCACCCCGCCCGACTTGATGACGCGGTACGCGCCCGCGTTGTAGGCCGCGAGCATGTTGTCGGTGACGTCCCCGGGCACGTCCTTCACGTACTTCGCGAGAGAGCAGTCGTACGACGCGGCCGACGGGATCGCGTCGTTGGGGTCCCAGATGTCCCGGTCGCCGTCCCCGTCACCGTCGACGCCGTGGGTGGCCCAGGTGCCGGGGATGAACTGCGCGATACCGCGCGCGTCGGCGGGGCTGACGACGTCCGGATCCCAACCGCTCTCCTGGTAGAGCTGGGCGGCGAGCAGCGCGGGGTTGATGGCGGGGCACAGGTTGCCCCACTTCTGCACGAGCGGCTGATAGGTGGCGGGCACGGCCCCCTTGGCGAGCCCGACGCTCCCCTTGCCCACGCCGTTGGCAAGGTTCCCTGCCGTGATGTACACCCCGACGACGAGCAGCATCACGAAGCTCAGCCCGAGCCCGACCGCGATGCCACCGGCCACCCATACTTTCCGCACGGCTCAACCCTCCCCCATGTCGGTGCTGTTCAAGGCCATTTGCGTCGAGGATGGCGTCATTTCGCCGCTGTGAACCCGGTGCACAGGATGCTCGCGTAGTCGCCAGGCGTCCGGACGTGGTGGAACTGCACGGTCCAGGCACCGGGGTCGTTGGCCAGAGGGATGGCGGGGAGCGGCTTGCGACCCTTGGGCCAGTTGCTGAAGTCGTCGGGGTATGTGGCGTACTTCCACTTGTTCGGGCCACCGCCCCCGTACAGGTCGACCGGCTTGCTGGTGTAACCCACGTTCACGTTGTCGCTCAGCAGCCCCTCGACGGGCTTTCCGGTGCTCGGGTCGATGTCGTGGGGCGGCTTCACGCTGATGGTGACGTAGTACGGCGCTTTGCCGTCCCCGGAGGACGCCAGCATGTCGGCGAACCCGATCTTCACCTTGTTGGCGAACGTGGCGGTCGCCGGGTCCTTGGGCTCCGGATCGTCGGGGTCCTCGATGGACGTCAGGAACTTCTGACTCGGCCGCTCTTCATAGGGCAGGTTGCACTTGTTCGTGGCCGAGTCCCAGAGGTTGCGGTCGATCTTGTCCTCCGCGTAGGCGGGCGCGCCGCCCTTCGCCGCCCCCGAGGACGGTGAACTGGCGGCGCTGGTCGGCGACTTGTCAGCGTTCGCACTGCTCTCACCATCCTTGTCGCCCTTGTCGTCCTTGTCGTCCTGCGGGATCAGGACGAAGGCCGCCCCGACCCCCACCACGAGGCCCACCGCCACCGCGACCATCCAGGGCCGGGTACGGCGACGCTCCGGCTGGGAGAGCTGAGTGGGCGTGTACCCATGGACACCCGGGGCCGATGCCGAGGCCGTCGGCATCTCGTGCGGCCCCAGGGGCGGGGCGCCCGGAGCGGGCGGAACGCCCTGAGGCGGCGTCTGCGGCACCGCCTCCCCCAGCCCCACGAGCGCCCCGTAGAACGTGTCCTCGACCAGCGCCGCCCGCACCCCGCACCGCGCGATGACCTCGGCGAGACCGGGCCGCGCTGCCGGGTCCTTGGCGACGCAGGCCTCGACGAGCTGCGCCAACTGCGGTTCCACGCCCGCGAGATCGATGGGCTCGTGAACGGCCCGGTAGCTCACTCCGGCGGGCTCGCCCATGCCGAACGGAGGCCGTCCGGTAGCCGCGTACGCGAGTGTCGCGCCGAGCGCGAACACGTCCGCCGCCGGCCCGACCTCATTGCGCATCAGCACCTCGGGAGCGGTGAAGCCGGGCGTGCCGGGCGCGTACCCCGCCTCGGTGAGCGCCGTCTGCCCGGCGCCCCGCGCGATCCCGAAGTCGATGAGCTGCGGCCCCTGGGCCGCGAGGATGACGTTCTGCGGCTTGAGATCCCGGTGTGTGACGCCGTGCTCGTGCACCGCCGCGAGGCCTTCCGCCAGCGAGGCGAACAGCCCTCGGCAGGTCTCGGGCGGCAGCGGCCCCCGCTCGGCGACGGCCCCGCTGAGCGTCGGCCCCGACACGTACTCGGTGGCGAGCCAGTACGGCGCGGCGTCCAGCGACGCGTCGATGAGATTCGCGGTGTACGCACTCCGCACCGCCCGCGCGGTGTCGACCTCGCGGCGGAACCGTGCCAGCGCCTCCGGATGATCGGTGATCTCGTCCCGGATCACCTTCAGCGCCACGAGCCGCCCACCAGGCGAACGACCGAGGTACACCTGCCCCATGCCGCCCGCACCGAGCCGGGCGAGCAGCGTGTATGCGCCGATCTGCGCGGGATCCCGATCCTTGAGTGCGTCCACCGAACCGACCTTGCCACAAAGGTCACTTCCCCATCGAGGCCGCCTCCCGATACAGCGCGGCCGCTTCGTTTCCGAAGACGACGCTGTACGAGATGTCCGCGGTCGCCCCGCCCTGCTCGTATCCCCCCAGCACTCCCACGACCTCTCCGTCCCGGTTGACCCATGGGCTGCCGCTCGTGCCGCTGGTGAAGTCGGGGCAGGCGATGCGCTGTTGCGTACGGCTGTGAGCAACGGGCTTGTTTCTGCAGCTGACGGGCGTCTCGCGGGAGCTCGGATACCCGGTTACGGTCACGACGGCGGCCCCCGTCGCCCGCCCCGTCACCAAACGATTGGCCCCGACGACATCCTCGACGCCCTTCCCGTTGCGGTCGGCCACCACAGCGAACGCGACGTCGCTGTCCTCGTCCTGACTCCCCTTCCACCCATCGCCGACGTAAGTCCTCGTCACGGCCCAGGCCCCGTACGGCGCCTTCCCGTCCCGATAGCCGGGCACGAACACGATCTGCCCGCCCCCGCCCAGGCAATGAGCGGCCGTGGCGATGAGATCCCTCCCCTCGCTGTGCACGACGGAGGCGGTACAGAAGTGCGCACCGTCGCTGATGAGCACCCCGATGCGGGCGTCGGCGGCGTTCGCTGCCGCCGTTGTGGTGACTCCGAGCGGTTCGGCGTGTGTACGGGAGGAGTGAGCGGTCGCCGAGGAGACGCAGCCGGTGGCCAGCAGGGCGACGGCGGCGAGGGAGGCGTATCGCCGGATACCGGGGGGACGGGTGGGGTGCTGCATCGGGAAGAGTCTTGCCACACCGGGTGAGAGAAACGCCTGGACCCGCCTGAGAATCCTGTGTGAGCGGTCGTCCGACTCCTACGAGCGTGCACCTCGCCCGGCACGCGGCGAATCGCCGTACAAGCGGAAGCGGTCCGTGGCGACCTCGAAGGCGAGGGGCGGAGGCAGCGGCACGGGTTCCCCGAACTTGCCGGGCAGCACGTCGCGGTAGGCGCCGTTGTCCGGGTGGGTGTGCAGGGCCCAGGTGCCCTTGCGGGGATCGACGACCAGGAGGACGGCCACGCCCGCGACGGCGTACCAGTCGGCCTTGTCCCTGATCTCCCTGGACTTCTCGGGCTGGGAGATGACCTCCACCGCGAGCGCGGCGTCTTCAGGAGCGGCCAGCCAGTCGTCGTCATCCTCCCACTCCATGGGCAGGACGATGAGATCGGCGTGACGTAGTCGTCCGGATCCTCCGGCAGCGCAAGCTGTGTCACGCCACCCCACCATTCACTCTCCGAATGCAGAGCATTACCGTACGACATCGCTCTGACACTCGGCCCACAGCAGCTTGCCGCCCCGGGCGGCACTCAGGGTGTACGCGCCCCACGCGTCGGCGCATGCCCGTACGAAGTGCAGACCGCGACCGTGTTCGGCGTCCGGCTCGGCCCGCGCGGGTACGGCGTCGAAGACCGGCGGGACGGTGGGATCGGAGTCCCACACGCCGATGCGGAGCCGCCCGGTGTCGGCGGCGCGCAGACGCAGGGCGTACGGGCCGCTCGTGTGCAGGTGGGCGTTGGTGAGCAACTCGGAGGCCAACAGCTCCGCTGTGGGACCGAGTTGGGTGAGGTCGTGTGCGGCGAGGACGGTACGGAGGGTTGCGCGGGCGACACCCGGTGCGCGGGGATCGTGCGGGAGTTGAAGGGTGTAGGCCCAGGACGGGGATACGGTTGCCATCGGAAGTCTCCGATCACGGAGGGGAGTTGGACGGTTGCCCAGTGACCGCGGCCGCTCCGTCGAGCGGGGTGCTTCTGGGCGGGGCGCCTGGCAATAAGATAGCGGCGGCCGTATAACGCATTACACAGTTCCCCTTAAAACCGTGAGATGCCACCCGTGTGGGTGACTGGCCGCAGCAAGGAGGCGGACAAGCCCGTGAGAACCAACCCGACGGGTCGTCAACTCCGCTTGGGCATTGAACTGCGCAAACTAAGAGAGCGCGCAGGCTTGAACGCGACCGAGGCGGGTCAACTGCTCGGTGTGAAGCAGAACCAGATCAGCAACATGGAGGCAGGACGCGCGGGTGTGAGCCCTGAGCGGGTACGCACCATGGCCTACCACTACGACTGCTCGGACACGGCGCTCGTCGAGGCCATCGCCGGGATGACGGGGGACCGCAAGCGCGGCTGGTGGGAGGAGTACCGCGAGATCCTGCCCAGCGCGCTACTCGACCTCGCCGAAGTCGAACACCACGCCGCGCGTCTCTGCACGGCCATCACCGTGCACATGCCTGGTCTGCTCCAGACCACGGACCACGCCCGGGAGACGTTCCGCCAAGTCGTGCCGGACCTCTCGCCGCCCAACATCGAGCATCGGGTCTCGTTCCGCATCAAGCGCCAGGCCGTTATCTTCCGAGACCCACCAACCCCGTACGTGGCTCTTGTCCACGAGGCTGCTCTGCGCATGCAGTTCGGCGGCTTCGCCGTGGCCAAGGCTCAGTTGCGGCACCTGCTGGACATGAGCGAACGCGAGCACATCACCATCAAGGTGCTCCCGTTCGCGGCCGGAGGCTTCCCGGGATCAGGACAGTCGATCTTCTACTCGAGCGGCCCGGTGCCTCAGCTCGACACCGTCCACCTCGACCAGTCCCACGGCCCGGTGTTCCTGGACGCCGAGGCCCAGCTCAGCAAGTACCGCCTACTCCTGGAACGTATGGAGGCCAAAGCCCTGGCCCCCAAGGAGTCACGCGAGTTCATCCACAGCATCGCCCAAGACCTGTGAAGGGAACCGATATGCCCATACACACCTGGCAGAAGTCGTCCTACTGCGGCGAGGGCGACTCCTGCGTGAACGTCGCCGCCGCCCCCACCGGCACAATCCATCTCACCGAAAGCAGCGACCCGGCCCGAGCCGTGCTCGGGACCACGCCGGATGCCTTCTCGGCTCTCCTCCGCACTCTCAAGGAGGAAACCCTCCGTGGCTGAAGTCCCCCCGAACCTCACCTGGGAACGCGCCGCCCCGCCGGAGGCGACAGGTTCCGGCCCCTGGATCGAGATCGCCTTCGGCGAGGGGGGCGACGGGGATGCTCCCGTCTACATCCGCGAGACGAGCGCCCCGGACAACATCGTGACGACCAACCGCCGCAAGTGGGACGCCTTCGTACTCGGCGTCCAGGCAGGCGAGTTCGACCACTTCGTCGAGGGCATCGAGGAAGCGGAGGACGCCGCATCGCCCCCTCTTCATTCCTCATAGCCGGTCGAGCGACTGGAGGCGAACGGGGGCGGGTCTCTCCGCTGTGCTCGTCACGCGCACTCTTCGGTCGTCGGCAGCGGAAGTGAGAACGGATTCCAGGATGTCCAGTACGTGATACCCGAGGACGCCCCCGGCTCTCGGTTCCTCACCGGGTGGTGTCAACGCAAGGTCCGCGACTCCGTACCCCCTGCCGGCGTCGCGGTACCCCGCGGACACGGGAAGGGTCTCCCATGCGTCGCCGTGGAGGCGGCGCAGCTGCACCTCTCCGGCGAAGTGGTTCGGGTCCGGGACCGCGAGGCTGCCGGTTTCGCCGTGGATCTCGATGTTCGCCGACTTCGTGGCGACGGCGTCGAAGCTCATGACGAGGGTGGACAGCGCCCCGGACGCGTGCGTGAGGACGCCGGTGACGTGGGTGTCGGTGCTGACCGGTATCACTTCCCCGCTGCGCGGGCCGGTCGCGATGATCCTGGTGGGCCGGGTGCGGCTGGCGGTCCCGAGCACCGAGGTGACCGGGCCGAGCAGCGTGACCAGGGCGGACACGTAGTACGGGCCCATGTCCAGCAGGGGGCCTCCCCCGGGCCCGTAGTAGAAGTCCGGGTTCGGGTGCCACCGTTCGTGGCCGGGGACGACCATGGTGGCTGTCGCTGCCACGGGTGCGCCGATCAGCCCTGCGTCGATCGCCGCACGGGCGGTCTGGATGCCGGTCCCCAGGACCGTGTCGGGAGCGCAGCCGACGACGACGCCCGCCTTCGCCGCCGCTTCGAGAACGGCTCGCGCCTGGGCGGCGGTTGCGGCGAGCGGCTTCTCCCCGTAGACGCTCTTCCCGGCCGTGATCGCCTGAAGGGCTATCTCCGCGTGTGCGTCGGGGACGGTCAGATTGACCACGAGTTCCACGTCGGCGGCGGACAGCAGCTCTGTGACCGTGGACGCTCTCACCCCGGCACGGCCCTCTGAGGCTGCCGCGGCGCGATCGGGGGCGAGGTCGGCGACAGCGACCAGGTCGACCGTCACCAGCCTGTCGAAACTCGCGAGGTACTGGCCGCTGATGACACCACAGCCGATGATTCCGATGTTCAGCGGCTTGCCCACAGCAGTCCTCTCTCGATGATGGTCCTCACATTGCGGTCCTCCAGAACCGGCATGTGGTGACCAGGAGTGGCGACGAACACCCGGCCGTGTCCCCACTGCCTGGTCCAGATCGCCGGGGACACGACGGGCCTCTTCCACGGGTCCCAGTCCCGTACCTTCTGCGTGGTCGTGGCCAGCACATCGATGTAGTCGTCGCAGAGCACCCAGTACTGCTCGGTGACGAGTTCGAAATCGTCGATGCCGCGGGTGATGGGGTGGTCGGCGGCCGCGGGCAGCATGTTGACCGTGTAAGGGACGTAGTTGTCGGACTGCTCGCCCGTGCGTTCCGCGGGATGCACCCCGGGGTGGCAGGCGAACTGTCCGCCGATCAGGTGCAGGTAGTCGGAGCTGTTGCGGTAGGAGTCGGCTATGCCGCCGTGCCATCCGGCAAGGCCGGTGCCCGCCTCGACCGCGGCGCGCAGGCCCCGCACCTCCCCCTCCTCGATGGTCGACATGGTCACGCACTGCACGACCAGGTCGACGTCGGCCATGAAGGAGGCGTCCGCGTAGACCTGAGGGGACTCCTCGACGCGTACCTCGTACCCGTGGTTCTTCAGATGGGGAAGGAACGACTCGGTCGCCTGGACCGGTTGATGGCCCTCCCAGCCGCCACGCACGACGAGGGCTTGTCTGCGGTGCATGGTCAGACGTTCTCCTTCGCCTACCGGGATTCGAAATAATTTCGGATGAACTCGAAATCCGGGGTGACCTTAAGGAGCAGGTCAGGCAGCGTCAAGGACGCCGGATCTCAGCACTCGCCCCAACACGTCGCGAGATCTGAGGCGGTATCCGATGACCGAGTCATTCTTTTCGCAGATCAGGGACGCTGCTTGACTCGGCACCCGAGGGCCGCCACGCTGAGCCGGTCCGAAATTATTTCGTTCCGTGGGGGCGGCGATCCATGCGTGATGCGGTGCGGAAAGCACCCAAGCCGACCCTCGCGGCCGTGGCCGGTCGAGCAGGCGTGTCGGCGCCGACGGTGTCGAAGGTGCTCAACGGCCGGACCGACGTCTCCGCGGAGACCAGAGCCCGGGTGGTCAGGGCGCTCGAGGAAGCGGGATACGAGTCTCCCCGGCAACGACGCGCCGCGAGAACCGTCGCCGTCGGCCCCCCGGTCGTCGAGATTCTGATCGGCTCGCTCGGCTCCGGCTACATGACCGAGATCCTTGACGGGCTGCTCGACTACGCCGTCGAGCTCGGCATCGAAACGGTCGTGAGCAAGACGGCCGCGAGCGGGACGAGTGAGCCGTCCGCCCAGCGTCCGACACCGGAAACCCGGGCTCGGCGCATGGTCGAGGAGGGACGCCGGGGGCTCCTGGTGGTCACCCCCGCCGTAAGGGACTCACAGCTCAACGCCTTCCTCCGCCGGAAGATCCCCGTGGTGGTCATCGACCCGCACAACACACCGTCGGACGTCGTGAGCGTCGGGGCCACCGACTGGGCCGGCGGCAAGTCGGCGACCGAGCACCTCATCGAACTCGGCCACCGCCGCATCGCGTTCGTCGGCGGTGCCGTGACCGTCGACTGCAACCTCGCCCGCCTGCACGGTTACCTGGCCGCTCTCATGGCCGCGGGCATCCCCGTCGACGAGCAGTACATCGTCAACGGCCAGTTCCACGCCGAACACGGAGTCCGCGGCCTCACCGCACTGCTCTCCCTCGGCACTCCCCCCACAGCGATCTTCGCGGCCAACGACCTCATCGCCTCCGGCATTCTCGCCGGGGCACGCCGCAGCGGCATCGCCATCCCCCGGGACCTCAGTGTGGTCGGGTTCGACGGGTCCTACCTGGCCGAGGAGTCCGTCCCCCGGCTGACGACCGTGAACCAGCCGCTGAACGCGATAGCCCGAGCCGCGCTGGACTCCCTGCTCCGGCAGATCAAGGGCGAACCCTTCGCCGCCAAGCGCACCGAGCTCGCCACGAAGCTCGTCGTCAGAGATTCGACCGCACCGCCCGCGACCACAACCACGTGCCGCGCCACCGGCAACGGGCGCCACGGTCACGACCACTGACGCCACCGCGCCCCTCACCTCGGCGGGCCTGCCGTACACCGAGGCACACCCGCGCCAACGTGCCGCTGAATGCCACCCGCCCGGGCCTCCGTGCCGCCGATACGGCCCAGTTCGACTGTCCGTTCCGGGAATCGGTTACTCAGCCGATCAGTGCCTCGGTGATCTGGCGGGTCGTCTGCACGGCGACCCGGGGGTTGACGGCGGCGTAGGAGGTGTAGGCGTTCAGGCCGGTGGTCAACGCCCAGCCGCGGCCCCGGGTCCAGGTGGCGTCGTCCACGCCGAGTGCGGCCCGGAAGGCGGCCCGGCTCCCGGCCGACATCAGGGTGAACGCGATGGTCAGGTCGCAGGCCGGGTCGCCGATGCCGAGCCCACCGAAATCGATGACCGCGCTGAGGCGGCCGTCGACGGTCAGCAGATTGCCGGTGTGGAAGTCGCCGTGGAACCAGACCGGAGGGCGATCCCATCCCGGGGCGCTCAACGCCGCGTCCCACAGCTCGGTCATGGCCGCGGCATCGAACGCGCCGTCGACCTCCGCGATGGCGGCTCGCGTCGTGCGGTCCCGGTCGGCCAAGGGCCGGACGGCGAGGTCCTCGCCGGCGTCCTCGACCTGGATGTCCTGGGGCACGAACTGCTGAAGGGCGGTCAGGAACTCCGCCAGTTCGACGGCAGCCGCGGATGAGCCGGCCAATGCCTCGACGGTCGCCACCTCACCGTCCAGCCAGCGGGACACCGCCCACGGCCACGGGTAGTCGAAGTCAGGCTGACCCACCCCCACCGGTACCGGGACGGCCAGTGGCAGGTGCGGGGCGAGCCGGGGAAGCCACTCGGACTCCTTCCTGGCCTGTCCGATGGCCCCGGCGTGGCGGGGCAGCCGGACGGACAGCTCCTCGCCCAGCCGGTAGATCACATGGTCCGAGCCGGCCGGGTCGAGCAGCTTGAGAGGCAGGTCGGCCCACTGCGGGAACTGCGTATCGACCAGCCGCCTGGCCAGTACGGCATCGATCGCGGGGCGAGCGTCCGCGGTTCTCCCGGTTGCCAAGAGCAGCTCCTGCGGGTTGCGTGGCCGACGTACAAGCTGTCCCCCCGCCAAGCCTGTCGAAAACCGTGAACACTTCGCGCCAAAGTGTCATCCACTCGCGAGACACCCTCCTGCCGGCACTGGCCCGAGTTCGCCCCCCTGGTCAGGACTCCGGCGAAGCGCCGGTGTAGGCGGCGGTCGTGGCGTCGGCCGCCGTCCGCGCGACCGCCACGTCCTCGCCGGCGGCGACGTTCGCGTCGCACCAGCCCTGGCTGCTGAGCATCATGAACCGCTTGCCCTCCTCGGACACGAGCCACGCCCCCACCTCCTGGGGATCATTGACGCGTCCTCCGGAGGACAGATGCATGGCCAGGCCCATGACCGCCAGATCCCACCCCACACCGACGGCGCCGGGGCCGAACTCCGCCCACTTCGGGTCGTCGTCGACGTGGGCGAGATGCGCGAGTTCGAACCGCGTGCCGCCCTCGGCACCCGGCGTGAGCCGGAGCTCGATCCAGCTCACATGCCCGTCGTACTCCCATGTGGCGGCGAAGCCCTTGGGGGGATCGCACCGCTCGATCGTCCCGCTCGCGTTGCCCTCCAGCTGGTAGCGGCCGCCCGGAGTCAGGTCGCCCGAGACGGGCAGGAACCAGCGCGGGATGCGCTCGGCGTTGGTACAGGCGTCCCAGACGTCCTCGACGTCCGAGTCGTACGTCTGACTCACCGTGACGACACGGGCCTCGCCGGCCTTGAACATGCGCTTGCCGACCTGGCGCCGTACGGCATTGATCTGATGGGTGACGTCGATCATGTGTTGCTCCTCGGGGGACGTACTTGGTTCTCCGCTCGGTTACCTGCGGTCGTGTCTCGGCCGGCTTCTCGGAGGCGGCGCTCGCGCTTTCCCCGCGCCAGCTCTGTGGCCAGGGCGTCCAGGTGCGGTGTCCAGAACCGCCGGAACTGGCCCAGCCACGCGTCGATGTCCCGCAACGGCTCCGAGTTCACCGCGTACAACCGCCGGGTGCCCTCCGGCCGTACCGTGGCGAACCCGTTCTCCCGCAGGACCTTGAGGTGCTGCGAGACCCCGGGCTGCGATATCCCGAACTCATCCCTGATGACCTCGGTCACCGCCCCCGAGCTCATCTCCCCATCGGCGAGAAGCTCGAGAATCCTGCGGCGCACGGGGTCTCCGAGCACATCGAACGCGTGCATGGCCCATATATAGCTTCTCGCTTATATAAGCGTCAAGTGATCTATGGGCCCGGCAGGGACATCAGCATTGACCGCACCCGAGGACCGGCACGAAGCTCGGCGCATGACCACGCACCCGTACACGCGGTACGTCGCCATCGGCGACAGTCAGACGGAAGGCATCGGCGACGGGGACGAGGTGCACGGCCACCGGGGCTGGGCGGACCGGCTCGCCGAGATCCTGGCGGAGGGGAACTCGGACTTCACGTACGCCAATCTCGCCGTACGCGGGAAGGTGACGGCGCAGATCAGGGCGGAGCAGCTCGAACCGGCCCTCGCGCTGAAGCCGGACCTGGTGACCGTCGTGGCGGGCATGAACGACCTGGTGCGCCCCGGCTTCGACGCCGAGCGGATCGTGGGAGACATCGAGGAGATGTTCGCGCGGCTCACCGAGTCGGGTGCCCGGGTGGCCACCGTGACGTACCCCGACCTGGGGAAGGTCTCACCGTTCGCCCGCCGCGCGCTGCCGCGCGTCCTCGACCTCAACGCCCGTCTGCGCGCCGCCGCGGAACGCCACGGCGTCGCCGTCCTGGACGTCTTCCCGCATCCGGTCACGTCCGACCCGCGACTGTGGAGCCCGGACCGGATCCACGCGGGGCCGCTTGGCCACGCCCGGCTCGCCTCGGGCATGGCACACACCCTCGGTCTGCCTGGTCACGCCGACTGGACCGCCCCGCTGCCCCCGCTGCCGCCGCCCGCCCCGGTCTCCGCCCTGCGCACCACGAGTGCCGATGTGCGCTGGGCCGTGGGATTCCTGGGGCCCTGGGCCTGGCGGCGGCTGCGGGGCCGTTCCTCGGGAGACGGGCGCACCGCCAAGCGGCCTGAGCTGACGCCATGGGTGACGGACAAGAAGCTGACCTGAGCCGGGATCACGTCGCGGCTTCGGCCCCGCCGCCTTCCGGCAGCAGGGCCAGCAGCTGTTTCGTGTGGCCAGGCAGCTCCACTTGCGCGAGGCCCGTGATGAGGTCCCTCAGCGGCACGAGCTGATCGACCAGGACCGTGTCGTTGGACAGGAGCAGGGTGGGCACCGGGGCGTCGAGTTCGGCCTCGCTCAGCATCGGTCCGGCGAGTCCGCAGAGGGCGTCTCCTTGGAGGCGAATGCGGTCCCGAAGCCCGGCGTTGCCGCCGGCGCGCGCGATGATGCGGTCGATGGTCCAGGTGTCGAGCGCCATGCGGTTGTCGTACGTCGCGTTCGCTCCCGAAGCGACTGAGGAGACGGCGGCGATGGTGGCGGCATTGACGATGGTCACGTGCGCCAGGATCTGGTCGGCGTTCCACTCGCCGGCCGGCGGGACGGGGTTCGCGTCGCCCGAGTCGGCCACTGTGGCAGCGGCGTCCAGCAGCGCGCGGTAGGCGTCCCGAAGCGGGGCGGTGTCCACCATGGTCTTCTTCTTTCTGCAGTCGTGCGCGAAGTGACTTTGGGAAGCACCGTGACGACGTGAGGTTCGTCGCCACGGCCGGCCGAACATGCCCTGGCTAGCGCGAATCACGCTCAGCCGCCTCCGCCGCCTCGGCGACGCGCTTGATGTTCGCCAATCGCCGGTCCCAGTCGGCCGCCAGCGAGGCCATCCACCGCGCCGTCGCGTTCAGCGGGGCCGGCCGCACCGCGTACCGGACCTCGCGTCCGACCTTGCTGCGGGAAACCAGCCCCGCGGCGTCCAGGGCTGCGAGGTGCTTGACCACCGCCTGCCGCGAGACGGGGAGGTGTTCGGCCAGCGTCGTCGCGGTGACCTCGCCCCGCGCGGCCAGCAGATCGAGCAGCTGACGACGCGTCGGGTCGGCCAGCGCGACGAGGACACTGTCGACGGCCTCGGCGGCGCCGGGACCTTCTTCCGTCATGCGGAGGGCTGTTCGGCGCGCTCCTTGAGCGCTCCGAGCTCCAGGGGCCAGCCCTGGGTGTGGTCCTTCAGGTTCTGGCTGCGCAGCTCCTCGGACCCGGCCAGCGCCGCGAACCCGCTCTCGACGACGCGCAGCCGCGTCTGGTCGCCTTCCTGAGTCAGCGTGAACTCCACGAGGGTGCTGTTGTCCTCACGCAGTTCCTCTCCGGGGAACGCGCTGGTCCAGCGGTATGCCAAGTACGTGGGGGACTCGACCTTCTCCACACGCACCGGGAAGTCGCCGTGCTCCGGGTGCTTCGCCACCATCGACTCGCCTTCCCTGGCCACGGTGCCGGGCAGGCTCGCCTTGTCGGCGACCCAGAACCCGGGCTGGGCCACCAGCGACCAGACCCGCTCCAGGGGTGCCGCGATCAACGTTTCGCGTTCGATGCGGTCCTCACTCATGAGGGACTCCTTCACTGCCGCACTGCGCCATCAGATGCAACTCCAGAGTTGCACATAGACCCTCCACGTGCAACCCGAGAGTTGCACTCAGATCCACCCGCCACCGGATCACACGTCCGGCAGAAAGTCCCGTACAAGCCCGGCACAAGCCCGGCACAAGCCCTGACACCCCGACAGCTCCCCGCACCCCGCCCCGAGATAGCCTTCGCGAAGGCGGAACGGGCAGAACGGGCGGCGTCTACTCACCAGGAGACGGGCGACCCGGACACCATCGGCACGACGGACCGGCGCACATGGGACGCGGGCGGGCTCGATGGGCGGGGCGGAGCGGAAGGCCGCCACGTAGAAGGGGTTTAACGACGGAACCACACCACAGGTTCCGGTTCGACTTCATTGCCCGGCGTGACCTGCCGTGATACACAGAGTGACCGTGCACCTTCTTGCCCACCGGCCCGCACCCCGCAAGGGCCACGTCCGGACTGGTGGCAAGGGACACATACGAAACCCGCCAACCAATGACGCCAAGTCGACATACGACAGCGACATTGTCAGCGACAATGATGCCTGACCTCTGCGCAGTGGCAGGGGGTGCGGAACTACCCACCAGGGGCGGTGACTTACATGTTTGTAGCAGCCGAAAAGGGCGATATCACCACGATCATCGGCGGGATCGCCCCGGACTGGGGCCCCTTCGGCAACCTGGGCAACGAGGCGCGGGTCATGATCGAAGTCGTGATGGCGGTAGCCATCCTGCTCTGCCTCGGCATCGCGATCTGGGGCGCGGCGAAGCAGCGTATCGGCGCCACCGCCCTTCGCGACACCTTCAGTGCCGAACAAGGCAAGGGCCTCATCATCGCGGGCCTCACCGGGGTCTTCATCATCGGCTCGCTGGGCACACTCTTCACCATCGTGTACGGCATGGCCGTGTAGACCGACGTCGGGCCGGCGCCCCCTCGGACCCGGCCGGGCGCGCCCGTATTCCCTCCAACACACCCGTCCGACGTGCCCACCGGCTGAGGTTGCGTTTCCCTGATGTCGAGTCACACACCGCGCCCGCGCGAGTACCCGCGCGGCTACCGTCGTACCACGCGGTCCAGCACGAGATTGAGGGGGCGTACGCGACATGAGTCTCGGTGACGAGCACGGTTCGCGCGGCGACGAGGGCGGGTACGGCGGCACCGGCCAGACCCGTACGCGGCTCCCCGACGGTTCCGGTGACGTCTACGGCGGCGCGCGCCGCACCGGCCGCTCGTCGTCCCGCAGCCTCGTCACGGTGGTGGGTGTGGTGGTGCTCCTGATCGCCGCCATCGCCTTCGCGAACCGTGGTGGCGGTGATTCCGGATCGGGGGACGACAGCGGCGAGAGAACGGACACGTCCCCAACGGCCGCCTCCGGCCAGCGCCCGGTGGAGGCGAAGACCGGAGGGATCCCCTCCGGCTTCGCCCATGACCGCCAGGGCGCGGAGTCGGCTGCGGCGAACTATGCGGTGGCGCTGGGTTCGACTGGGATGTTCAAGAAGGACAGTCGGCACGAGATCGTCGAGACCATCTACACGTCCGCAGCGGCGAACAAGATCCAGGGCCCTATGGACGATGCGTACTCAGCAACGTTCCTTAGCAAGCTGGGCCTGGATGCGGACGGCGACCCGCCGCAGGGCAGCACGTTCGTCTCGCGCACGATCCCTGTAGGTACCAAGGTCCAGAAGTACACGGACAACAGCGCAAAGGTCGCGGTCTGGTACATGGGGCTCATCGGCATGTCGGGGGATGGCTCGACCGACCCCGTCAGCTCTACCTGGAAGACGTGGACCTTCGACCTTCAGTGGTCCAGTGACGACTGGAAGATCACCACGGACTCGCAGAAGGACGGGCCAGCTCCCGTTCCCGGCGATAACACGGCCGCCACCTCGGACGAGATCAGCAAGGCCATCGAGGAGTACGGAGGGTTCACGTATGCCCGGTAGCCCAAGGCGCATGCTCAAGCTCACCGCTGCCGTAGCCGCCGTGCCAACAGTTGTCGTCATGCTGGCGTCACGTGCCGTCGCGGCACCGACTCCGAAGCCGTCACCGTCGAACGAGCCGTGTGACCTTCTGATCGGCCCCGCCAAGGAGTACTGCGAAGATGACGGCGGCTCCGGAGGTGGAGGCGGCGGCACCCTAAAGGACCCCACCTCCACCCTCGACCCCCTCTCCTCCTTGGCAAAGGGCTGCGCCGACGCCGCCTCCTGGACCATCGACAAGCTCAGCGAGGCCGTGAAGGAGACGGCGAACGTCGACTTCACGAACCCGGAGTTCCTGCAGCAGTACGCCGTCGTGTTCGCGGCGTCGACGATCCTCACCCTCCTGCTGTGGCTGCTGGCCGTGGCCAAGCGGGCCGTACGAGGCGTCCCCCTCACCACGGCCATCTCGGAGGCGATCGGGTTCCTCTGGCTGACGGTCCTCGCGTCCGCGTTCACACCCCTGATCCTCTATACCGTCGTCTCGGCGACCGACGGCGTCGCGGAGGTCCTGGCCAAGACGACCGGCAACCAGACGGACCAGTTCTTCGGCAACTTCTCCGGCGCCCTGGGCAAGGGCGAGGACATCGGCGGCGGGCCCATCATGCTCATCGTCGTGTCCCTGGTCTCCATCCTCGCGGCCGGAGTCCTCTGGCTCGAACTCGTCATCCGCGCCGCCCTCCTCTACGTCGGCGCGCTGCTCGGCACCGTCGTGTACGCGGGTCTCGTCGACAAGAACCTGTGGGGCCATGTGCGCCGCTGGGCCGGCATCATGATCGCGGTGATTCTGGTGAAGCCGGTCATTGTGATCGTGCTGGGCCTCGCCGGCGCACTGGCCGGCGAGGACGGACCGGACGCCTTCTCGGCCGTCGTCTCCGGGCTCGCCATCATCCTGCTGGCCATCTTCGCGAGCGCGATGATCTACCGCTTCGTACCCGGCTTCGGCGACGAGATCGCGCACTCCCGGCACAACCGCATCATGCAGGGCGCCGAGGGCAAGGCCGCGGCCGTCATCAGCTCCCCCGCGACCCTCGTCGCCCAGGGCATCAAGACGCACAGCACCCGGGCCGGCAACAACAGCGGCGGCGGCGACCAGGGCGGCGGCGGCCCCCGCCCGACCAACCCCGCCTCCGGCGGCGTGGCAGCCCACAGCACACGCCCGTCCTCCAGCGGCGGCGGCGGAGGATCCGCCCCCGCCCCCGCGGCCACCGCGCCCCCGCCGCGCAGCGGCAGCCCGGCGAACACCCCCCACGCCAGCAACACCCGCAACAGCAGTACCAACCGCTCGGGAGGTGAAGGGCGTTGACGACCGAGTCCCACGTGTCCCATCCGGTCACGCCCCGCCGTACATATCTGATCGGCCGCGCCCGGCCGAACGCGATCGTCGGCAAGAACCGCGAATCCGGCGAGATCGCGCTGATCATCGTGGGCGCGTTCCTCGGCATGATGTGCGGCCTGCTCGTCCCCGTGCTCTCCCTGCGCATCGTCCTGCTGGTGGGCTTCCCGATGCTGGCGCTCGCGGCGGTGTACGTGCCGTACAAGCGCCGCACCTTCTACAGGTGGTTCGAGATCAACCGCAGTTTCAAGAGAACGCTCCGCCAGGGCACGACGTACCGCAGCAACGTCATGGAGGCCGGCACCCACACCGACGGCCGTGAGGTCGAGATCGGCCCGCCGCCGGGCATCGGACGTATCAGCTGGCTGGCCGCGCCCTTCGGACCGGACGAGATCGCGGTCCTCCTGCACGCCGACCGGCGCACCGTCACGGCCGCGATCGAGATCGAGGGGCCGGGCGTCGGCCTGCGCGACTCCGAGGACCAGGAGGCCCTCGTCGACCGGTTCGGGACGCTGCTCAAGCACGTCGCGAACGGCGACGGCTTCGTCACCCGCCTCCAGATGCTCGCCCGCACCCTCCCCGCCGACCCGGACGCCCACGCCAAGGACGTCGCCGTACGAGGAGACGAGCGCTCCCCCGGCTGGCTGCGGCAGTCGTACGACCAGCTCCAGTCCATGGTGTCCACCAGCAGCGAGCAGCACCGCGCGTACCTGGTGGCCTGCATGCACTACTCGCGCGAACTCGCCGCCGAGGGCCAGGCGATGGCACGGGCCGCGCGCCCGCAGGGCGGCAAGAAGCTGGACAAGGACGCGGGGCTCGCCGTCGTCATGGCGCGTGAACTGACCGACATCTGCTCGCGGTTGCAGGAAGCCGACATCCGCGTACGTCAGCCGCTGGGCCAGGGGCGCCTCGCCTCCCTCGTCCATTCCATGTACGACCCGGACCACCCGATCGACCACATCCAGGCGATGACGAAACGGAACGCCTGGCCGGCCGAGCTGGACGCCATGGAGCCGACGTACCTCCAGGCCAAGACCCGCGAGTCCTCCACCCGCGCACCCTGGTGCCACGCCACGGCCTGGGTGAAGGAGTGGCCGATGACACCGGTCGGCGTCAACTTCCTCGCGCCCCTCCTGGTCCACACGCCGGACGTCATCCGCACCGTCGCCGTCACCATGGACCTCGAACCCACCGAGGTCGCCATCGAGCGGATGCTGACCGAGAAGACGAACGACGAGGCGGAGGCCAGCCGCCAGGCCAAGATGAACCGCACCGTCGACCCGCGCGACATCGCCTCGCACAACCGCCTGGACCAGCGCGGCGAGGACCTCGCGAGCGGCGCGGCCGGCGTCAATCTCGTCGGCTACATCACCGTCTCGTCCCGCTCCCCCGAGGCACTCGCCCGCGACAAGCGGACGATCCGCGCCTCGGCCGGCAAGTCGTATCTGAAACTCGAGTGGTGCGATCGCGAGCACCACCGAGCCTTCGTCAACACACTCCCGTTCGCGACCGGCATCCGGAGGTAGGACTTCATGCGGGATCCGCTGACCGTCCTCACGGAAGCTTTCACGTCGTTCCTGTTCGGCAAGGTGGAGACGACCCGGCTGCCGGTGCGTACGTCCACCGGACAGGCCCAGGCCGTCTACCTGCCGACGGCCGCGCCCGGCCTCGGCGACTCCGGCGTCATCATCGGCCGCGAGGTGTACTCCGGCAAGGGCTACATCTACGACCCCTTCCAGCTGTACGGGCAGCAGCTCCCGGCACCGCACTGGCTGGTGCTCGGCGAGTCCGGCAACGGCAAGTCGGCCCTGGAAAAGACATACGTCCTCCGGCAGTTGAGGTTCCGCGACCGGCAGGTCGTCGTGCTCGACGCACAGGGTGAGGACGGCGTCGGCGAGTGGAACCTCATCGCCGAGGAGCTGGGGATCACTCCCATCCGGCTCGACCCGACGGCGGCCCTCGACATGGGGATCCGGCTCAATCCGCTCGACCCGGCGATCACCACGACCGGGCAGCTCGCACTGCTCCGGACGATCATCGAGGTCGCGATGGGGCACGGGCTCGACGAGCGCTCGGGCTTCGCGCTGAAGGTCGCGCACGCGTACGTCAACGAGACGATCGTGGACCGCCAGCCCGTCCTGATGGACATCGTGGAGCAACTGCGCCATCCTGAGCCGGAGTCGGCGGAGGCGATGAACGTCGCCATAGACGACGTACGGGCCTGGGGCCTGGACGTGGCCCTGGTGCTCGACCGTCTGGTGGACGGTGACCTGCGGGGCATGTTCGACGGCCCGACGACGGTCGGCATCGACCTGGACGCGCCGCTGATCGTGTTCGACCTGTCCCACATCGACCGCAACTCGATCGCCATGCCGATCCTGATGGCGATCGTCGGCGTGTGGCTGGAGCACACGTGGATCCGCCCCGACCGGAAGAAGCGCATCTTCCTGGTCGAGGAGGCGTGGCACATCATCAACAGCCCGTTCGTCGCCCAGCTCTTCCAGCGCCTGCTGAAGTTCGGCCGTCGGCTGGGTCTGTCGTTCGTGGCGGTCGTCCACCACTTGTCGGACGTGGTCGACGGGGCGGCGGCGAAGGAGGCCGCGGCGATCCTGAAGATGGCCTCGACCCGGACGATCTACGCCCAGAAGGCGGACGAGGCGAGGGCGACGGGCCGGGTGCTGGGCCTGCCCAGATGGGCGGTGGAGATCATCCCGTCGTTGACCCCCGGTATCGCGGTGTGGGACGTCAACGGCAACGTCCAGGTGGTCAAGCACCTGATCACCGAGACGGAACGCCCCCTCGTCTTCACCGACCGCGCCATGACGGAGTCGTCCGCCGAGCTGTCGGACGACGCGCTGCGGGCCGCCGAGTTGGAGGCGGAGGAGCGCGCGGCGGCGTTCGTGGAGCAGCACCTGAGCGACCTCGACGACTCGTCCGAGTCCACGGTGGCTTGAGAACGGCGGCATGAGAACGGCGGCATGAGAACGGCGGCATGAGATGAGACCGGACGAGCGGCGCCGCGAGGGCGAACGGGGTGAAGGGGGCATCCCCGACGGGCTGTTGGTCGGGGTGCTCGCGTTTCTGCTGGGCATGACCCTGTTGGTGTGGTCGGCAACGGGCCTGGCGGGCCTCTTCGACCACGGCTCCTGGCCCTCGAAGGTCACCTTCGCCCGCACGCCGCTCGCGATGCGCCACCTCATCCAGCAGCCGCACGACGTCGTCGGCGCGTGGCCGGACACTCCGGAAGGCCAGCTCTCGGGGTACGGGCTCTTCTGGGGCCTGTTCATCGGCCAGTTGATGGTGCTGCTGGTCCTCACCGTGTTCGTGATGGGCACGGTGGCCAGGTGGCGAGCGGGGAGAGCCGGAAGGGCGGCCCGACGAAAGGCGGCGGCGTTCGGCCCGGAGGGTGGACGTGGAGGTGCGGCGGCTCCTTACGGCTCGGGCACGTCCGACCCGGGCGCGGCGCCGGGGAGCGCTGCAGGCTCGGGCATGGCGCCGGGGAGCGCTGCAGGCTCGGGCATGGCGCCGGGGAGCGCTGCAGGCTCGGGCATGGTGCCGGGGGACGGTGTCGGCTCAGGATTTCCGCCTGGGGCGAGTGCGGGCTCGGGCGCACCGCTCGGGGGCGCGGCGGCCTCAGCCATTCCCCCTGCGGGCGCGGCTGACTCGGGGCTTCCGCCGGCGGCCCACACCGACCCGGCCGCATCGGCGGCGGCCGTAACCTCGTCGACGGCCTCTCCCCACTCGGCTGCCTTGGACCCCCATCCGGGAACGCCCGCCCCAACAACCACCCCCCTCGC
>NZ_VBZC01000072.1:0-5657 GCF_005786655.1 Streptomyces montanus | reverse complement strand
GGGGGGGGGCAAAAACACCCCCGTACCCTCCCCCCGCGGCCCCCTGATCCTCGGCCCCCCAGAAACCCGCCACCCCCTGGCCATCGAGGCGGTACGAGACGCCGAGGGCCCCGCCCTCGTCATCACCTCGAACCCCACCCTCTGGTCACAGACCAAGGACGCCCGAGCGAAACTC
Source organism: Streptomyces montanus (assembly GCF_005786655.1). Classification (NCBI taxonomy): domain Bacteria; kingdom Bacillati; phylum Actinomycetota; class Actinomycetes; order Kitasatosporales; family Streptomycetaceae; genus Streptomyces; species Streptomyces montanus. The sequence goes on along the minus strand of NZ_VBZC01000072.1, from coordinate 5,482 downwards.
GGCCCCGTCCTCCTCTACGACCCCTCCCACCTCTGCGACACCCCGGCCCGCCTCCACTGGTCCCCCTCAACGGGTTGCGAGAACAAGGACACCGCCAAGGCCCGGGCGGCAGCCCTCCTCGCCCCGGTCCGCCCCACCGCGAAGATCGACCAGATGGTCGCCGACGCCGCGGAAACGCTCCTGCGCACCTACCTGCACGCCGCGGCCGCGGACGGCCGCACCGTCCGCCACCTCCACCGCTGGGCCCAGGGCACCCAGGTCCAGGAGGCCGTACGCATCCTCCGTACGAACCCCAAGGCGGCCTCCGGCGCCGCCGGCGAGCTGGAGTCGGCCCTCACCTCGTACCCCGAACGACGCGACATGGCCCAGGAGTTGACGGCCCGCGCCCTCTCCTCCCTCTTCACGGTCAACGTCCGCGAATCCTGTACTCCCAACCGAACTGATGCCCTCACCTTGGATTCCTTCATCAATGAAGGGGGCACGCTTTATGTGGTGGGTGAACCCATCGAGGACCCCAAGGCGAACCCAGGAGCGATGCCGCTGCTCACGGCCCTCGCCTCAAGCGTGGTCGAGCGCGGCCGGCGCATGGCCGAACGGTCATCCTCCGGTCGCCTCGACCCACCACTGACACTCGTCCTGGACGACGTCGCCGCGGTGGCCCCGCTCCCCCAACTCCCGGACCTGCTCACCACCGGAGCCGACCGAGGCATGCCCACCCTGGCCCTCCTCCGCTCCCGAGAACAGGCCCGCACCCGCTGGCCCCACCAGGAGCTCCCGGCCTAGGGCCCGCCCCGCGCCGGCTCCGTCACGGCCCGCGTCAGCGCCTCAGGGTCGCTTCATCACGAACTCCAGCTCCCGCGCGCCCGGATCACCCGGCACAGAAACGGCCTTCCCCGTCGGCACGAACCCGATCTTCCGGTAGAAGCCCTCGGCCCGCGCGTTCCGCTCGTGCACGAACAACCGCACCCGCTCGACCCCGGCCACTTCCCAGGCCCATTCCAGGGCACGGGCGAACAGCCTCTCGGTAAGTCCCACACCCCGCGCCTCGGGCCGCACGAAGACCCCCACGAGGTGCCCTTGGCGTACCTCGCTCACATCCCCGAGCGCGCCCTCGGCCCCCGCCTCCTCGACGAGCACGACCACCGACCCGACCCACCGGCCGTCGGGCCCCTCGGCCACGAACTGCTGCCGCCCGCGCACCCCTTTGGCGGCTCCCGCCGTCCGCTCCCGCCAGAAGCTGTCGGGTTTCCCGACAGCCTCCTCGTACGTCTCCAGAAAGGCGAGATGCGCCACCGGATCCCGCAGCGCGGCCAGCCGCAGCTCCTTCGCCGCGGGCCACTCGTCGGCACGTACGGAACGGATCACATCCCTCATGAGGGCCACCGTAATACCCGGGTACTACGTCTCTCATCTGATATCCCGCCACCGTCCGACGCTCCGCACCTCCGCCCGGCCGAGCATCGAAGGCATGACAACCGCACAGGGAATCAGCGCCAAGGGAAGCAGTGCACAGGGAATCAGCGCCCACGGGCTGACCAAGCGCTACGGCGACAAGACCGTCGTATCCGATCTCACCTTCACCGTCCGGCCGGGCACCGTCACCGGCTTCCTCGGCCCCAACGGCGCCGGAAAGTCGACCACCATGCGGATGATCCTCGGCCTGGACGCCCCGACGCGCGGGCACGCCACCGTCGGCGACCGCGCGTACGCCGCCCACCCCGCGCCCCTCAACGAGGTCGGCGCCCTCCTGGAGGCCCGCTCGGTCCACCCGGGCCGCACGGCGTACCACCACCTGATGGCACTGGCCCTCACCCACGGCATCCCCCGCAGCCGGGTGTCCCACGTCCTGGAAGTGACAGGTCTGGCCGAAGTGTCACGTCGCCGCGTCAAGGGGTTCTCCCTCGGCATGGGCCAGCGCCTCGGCATCGCGGCCGCCCTCCTGGGCGACCCGGCCACCGTCATCCTCGACGAACCGGTCAACGGCCTCGACCCGGAGGGGGTCCTGTGGATCCGTAACCTCCTCAAGTCCCTTGCCGCGGAAGGCCGTACGGTCTTCGTCTCCTCCCATCTGATGAGCGAGATGGCCCTCACGGCCGAGCACCTGATCATCATCGGCAGGGGCCGCCTGCTGGCCGACACGACCGTCGACGAGTTCGTCCGCGCGTCCGGCGCCGGAACCGTCAGGGTCATCACACCCGAGGCCGGCCTGCTCACCGAACTGCTCACCGCTCCGGACGTCGACGTGACCAGCACGGCCCCCGGAACCTTGGAAGTCCGCGGCACGGACGCCGAGCACGTCGGCCGCACCGCAGCCGCCCACGGCATCCCGCTCTTCGAACTCACCCCGCAGGCCGCCTCGTTGGAGCAGGCCTTCATGGACCTCACCCGCGACTCGGTCGAGTTCGCCGCCACCACGGCCACCACCGCCACCACCCCCGCCACACACGAGCGCACCTTTATGGAGTCCGCATGAGCACCCTCGCCATCACGCCGAGCCGCGTTCTGCGCTCCGAATGGCACAAGCTGTGGACGGTCCGCTCCACCTGGATCACCCTGGCCCTGTCGAGCGCGCTGACCATCGGCATCGGCCTCGCGATCGCCGCGACCTACGAGTCCGGCGGCGGCGACGCGGACGTCGACACGGTCCTTCTCGTCCTGCTCGGCATGCAGTTCACATCGATCATCATGGGCGTGCTCGGCATCCTGGTCACGGCGGGCGAGCACTCCACGGGCATGATCCGCTCCAGCATGACGGCGGTTCCGCGCCGCCTGCCCGTCCTGTGGTCCAAGGCTGCGGTCCTGGGCGCGGTCACCTTCACCGTCGTACTCGCGACGAACTTCGTCACTTTCCCGCTCGCCCAGACCTTCCTCTCCGGAACGGACCAGGAGGCCTCCCTCGGCGACCCCGGCATCGCCCGCGCCCTCGTCGGCAACGCGGCGGGTCTCGCCCTCCTGGGCGTCATGGCCCTCGCCCTCGGCGCCCTGATCCGCTCGGTCCCGGGCAGCATCGGCGCGTTCATCGGCGGTGTCCTGATCCTGCCGGAGATCCTGACCGCACTCCCGTACGACGTCATCGAAGACGCCGTCCGCTACTTCCCGGTCAGCGCCCTCGACGCCCTCACCCACGCCCACGCCACCGCGGACATGGCATCACCGGGCGCGGCACTGCTCGCGCTCGCCCTGTGGGCAGCCGGCACCCTCGCGGCAGCCGGGCTGCTGCTGAGGCGACGGGACGTGTGACCGCACGCGTGACTGGACGTGTGACCGCACGCGTGACTGGACGTGTGACCGGACGTGGGACGAGTCGAATGACCGGACGAGTGGCCAGAGCACGTACGAGGATGGCTCCGTGACACGCGAACAGGACTGGCAGGGCGAATGGTCGCCGAACGGGCAGCCGCTCACCCGCCAGTTCCACCGCATCGTCCAGCGGGCGCGCGCCCTCGACCGACGCCGCCCGTGGGTGTGGGACACCCTGCTGACGGGCTTCTACGTGACCGCCTGCCTCATCGACTTCATGGGCGGCGGCTGGAAGAACGTCACAGAGAACCTCGACACACCGGCCTGGCTGCTCGGAGCGCTGTCCCTGGGCTTCTCGGTACCGCTGTTCTGGCGCCGGAGCCATCCCTTCGCGGTCCTGCTGGTGATGCTGCCGTTCACCGTGACCAACGTCTGGACGGGCGCGGTGCTGCAGGCCTCCATGACCCTGTTCGTCGTCATCTTCAACATCGCCCTGCGCACCCGCCTGCGCACCCTGCTCTGGTCGTTCGCGCTCGCCGCGGCCCCCTTCTGGGACTTGGGTTTCCGCTATCCCGGCGAGGAGGGCCCCGACGCGACCATCGTCCCGGTCACCATGAGCCTCGCTCTGTGTGCGGTCGGCGGCATAGCGGTCCGCACGCGCCAGGAGTACCTCGCCTCCCTCGTCGAACGCGCCCGACAGCTCGAAGTCGAACGCGACCAGCAGGCCCAGCTCGCCGCGGCAGCGGAACGCACCCGCATCGCCCGCGAGATGCACGACATCATCGGCCACAATCTCTCCGTCATCACGGGCCTGGCCGACGGCGGTTCGTACGCGGCCGCCAAGTCCCCGGAGCGAGCCGCCCAGGCCCTGGAGGCGATCGGCACGACGAGCCGCCAGGCCCTCGCCGAACTCCGCCGCCTCCTGGAGGTCCTGCGCGAGCAGGCCCCGACCGCGGAACTCACCCCACAGCCGTCCCTGACCGACCTCGACCAGCTGATCGCAGGCGTACGGTCGGCCGGCCTCCCCGTACGCCTCAAGGTCCACGGCCGCGCGGCCCCCGTCCCCGCCGGCACCCAGCTCACGGTCTACCGCGTCATCCAGGAAGCCCTGACGAACACCCTCAAACACGCCGGCCCGGGCGCCACTTCACAGGTCTCGATCTCGTACGAGGAGGGCGGCGCCGTCACGGTGACGGTCACCGACACCGGACGCGGAGGCCCCGCACCGGACGGCTCCCCGGGCCGCGGCCTCACCGGAATGCGCGAGCGAACGGCCCTGTACGGCGGAACACTTGAGGCAGGACCCCTGCCGACCGGCGGCTGGCGGATTCACCTCCACCTCCCAACCCTCCCAGCACCACAGGACGCGACACCTCAGGAAACGACATCCCGGGAAGCGACATCCCAGGAAGCCGCACCGCAGGAAGCCGTACCGAAGGAAGCCATCCAGTGACCACCGTCCTCATCACCGACGACCAGCCACTCCAGCGTCTCGGCTTCCGCATGCTCCTGGAAAGTCAGGACGACATGACGGTGCTGGGCGAGGCCGGCAACGGCACTGAGGCGGTCCGTATGACGGCCGAACTCAACCCGGACGTCGTCCTCATGGACATCCGCATGCCCGGCCTCGACGGCATCGAGGCCACCCGCCGCATCATCGCCTCCGGCGACCGCACCCGCGTTCTCATCCTCACCACCTTCGACCTCGACGAGTACGCGTACGCCGGCCTTCGCGCCGGCGCCAGCGGTTTCCTCATCAAGGACGCACTCCCCGAGGAACTCCTCTCCGGGATCCGGGCCGTGGCGACGGGAGACGCGGTGGTGGCCCCGAGCCTGACACGACGGCTTCTCGACGCGTACGTCCAGCACTTACCGTCCTCGGCCCTGAACGACTCACCTTCACTGGACCCCCGACTAGCTGTACTGACGCAGCGGGAGCGGGAAATCCTCACCGTCATCGGCCAGGGCTGGACAAACACCGAGATCGCTTCCCGCCTGCATCTGGCGGAGTCGACGGTGAAGACACACGTGACCCGAATCCTCGCGAAGACAGGCGCGAGGGACCGGGTCCAGGCGGTGATTCTGGCGTACGACACGAAACTGGTGCAGCCATCGTCCTGATAAACGCAGAAATCCCCCGTGCCGAATGGCACGGGGGATTTCTCTACAATTAGTTCGGCGGCGTCCTACTCTCCCACAGGGTCCCCCCTGCAGTACCATCGGCGCTGTAAGGCTTAGCTTC
>NZ_VBZC01000071.1:0-46725 GCF_005786655.1 Streptomyces montanus | reverse complement strand
CTGCTCGGCCGGCTGCTCGACGACATGCTGCCGGGCGCGTTCGCGGAGCCCTGGGCGCTGGCGGCCGCGGCGCGTGGAGTCCCCGGCCGCGGGGTCGCCCGGCAGGCGCTGCGCCGCTGCGTGCCCGGACTGCTCCCGAACACCGGGCTGTTCGTCGTCGGCCTGACCGGCGGCGCGGTCGCCGTGGAACAGGTCTTCGACATCCCCGGGCTCGGACGGCTGACACTGCAGGCAGCCGTGGCGCAGGACCTGCCCGTACTCCAAGCCGGAACGCTGGTCCTCGTCCTGCTGGCGGCGGTCGCCTCCGGCGTCGCCCGTCTCGCGGCACGGCTCCTCGTTGGACCGGCCCTGCGCGACGGCGCGCTGTCCTCGCTGCACCGCCCGACGCCGACGCGGCCCTCGACCCTGCCCCTTCTGTACGGCGGGCTGCTGCTCGGCGTCGTCGCGCTCGGACTGGCCCGGGACCCGGTGGCACTGGACACCACAGCGCGGCTCCAATCCCCTTCCTGGGCCTACCCGTTCGGCACGGACGCGCTGGGCCGCGATGTACTGGCGCGGGTCGGGCACGGCGCGTGGGACACGCTGGCCCTCGCCGTCGCGGTGAGCGCGGCCGCCCTGGTGATGGGTGTCGTACTGGGGCTGCTGCCGAGGTTCTCCGGCCCGTTGGCCGACACGGTCAACGCCGTGCCGCCGGTCCTCGCCGCCCTCCTCGTCACCGGTGTCGCGGGGAGCGGCGCCTCGACCCCGGCCCTCTCCGTGACCGCCGTCGCCTGGGCGCCGCTGGCCGCCCACACCTCGGCGCTGCTCCAACAGGAGCGTGCCACCACGCACTTGACGGCGACACGCGCTCTGGGAGCGGGACCGCTGTACCTCCTGGGGCACGAACTCCTCCCCGCCGTCCTGCCTCCGGTCGTCCGCCACTCCCTCCTGCGCCTGCCGGGCGTGGCCCTCGCTCTCGCTGCCCTCGGCTTCCTCGGCCTGGGCGCCCAACCGCCGTCGCCCGAATGGGGGTTGCTCCTGTCCGAGAACCAGCCGTACGCCGAACGCGCCCCGTGGGCCGTCCTGGCACCGGCCGCCGCGCTCGCCCTGCTGGGGGCGGTGGCGGTGACGGCCGGGGGAGGGGTGCGGCGGCCACGGCTGCCGCGACCGCGGCGGTCAGGCAGGGCGGTGTTCGAGGGCGAGATGCGAGCGGAGCGCGACCAGCGGTCCGACGAAAGCGAGCCGGTGGCCGCGAGTTCCGTGGAGGCGAAGTCATGACCGAGCAGGAGCAACCACCCCCGTCCGGGACCAGCGCGGACACGCCCCGCCGCAGCAGGCGCCTGCTGCGGTCCCTGCGGACCTTCACCTCCCTCTCCCCGCTGCTCCGCCTCCTCATCCTCACCCAACTCGCCTTCAACATCGGCTTCTACGCCGTGCTGCCGTTCCTCGCCGAACACCTCGGCACGGCGATCGGCCTGGCGGGCTGGCTGGTCGGACTGGTCCTCGGCCTGCGCACCTTCAGCCAGCAGGGACTGTTCGTGGTGGGGGGCGCGCTGGCCGACCGGTACGGAGTACGCCCGGTGGTGCTGGTCGGCTGCGTCCTGCGGATCGCGGGCTTCGGCTGGCTCGGATACGCGGACGCGAGCTGGGCGGTCATCGGCGCGGTCCTCCTCATCGGCTTCGCCGCCGCGCTGTTCTCGCCCGCGGTCGAGTCGGAGGTGGCCCGGCAGGCGGTCTGCCGGGAGGAGGCGGGCGACGGCCCGCGTACGCACGTACTGGCCCTGTTCACCGTGGCGGGCCAGGCCGGCGCGTTCGTCGGCCCGCTGATCGGCGCCCTCCTGCTGGCCGTGGACTTCCGTGCCGTCTGTCTCGCCGGTGCCGGGGTCTTCGTACTCGTCCTGGCCGGGCACGCGTGGCTGCTGCCGCAGCACATACCCGGCCGCGTCCGCGCCAAGGGCCGCGGAGGCCTCCGCTCACTGGTCCGCAACGGCCGTTTCCTCGCCCTGTGCGGGGCATACGGCGCCTACCTGCTGGCGTACAACCAGCTCTATCTCATCCTCCCCGCCGAGGTGGAGCGCGCGGCGGGCTCGCAGGCGCCGCTGGCGTGGCTGTTCGCGCTGTCCTCGCTGCTGGTCGTGACCGCCCAGCTGCCGGTCACGCGCTGGGCGGCGGACCGGCTCGACCTGCGCCGGTGCATGGCCGCGGGCTTGCTGCTCATCGCGGCCGGCTTCGCGGTCGTGGCCTTGGCCCGCCCCGTCGGGTGGACCGGCACGGCGGGGCTGCTGCCCGCGGCCGGCTACGTCGTCCTGCTCACTCTCGGCCAGATGCTCGTCGCCCCCGCCGCCCGTGCCTGGGTGCCGGACTTCGCCGACCCCGACCGGCTGGGCCTCTACACCGGCGCGATGTCCTCGGTGTCCGGATTGATCGTTCTCGCGGGGAGCGCGGCCACGGGCTCCCTCCTCGACTCCGGGCTGCCACCGGCCGTCCCCTGGCTCGTCCTCGCCGCAATTCCCGCCGCGGCGGTCGTGTTGCTGCCCCGCCGCCCCGTCCCGACGGGGGCGGCCGAAGCGGGCGGAGCGGCCGGAGCCGCCGGGCCACCGGCCAGGTCGGCCCCGGACGCCGTCGAGGACCGGGCCACGTAGCCGACCTCGCGGCGTATTCCTTGACAAGAATATAACCGCAGAGGCATATTTGAAGCATGTCCGACGCCTCCGTGTGGACCGCGCTCGCCGATCCGCACCGGCGGGTCATCGTCGGCCTGCTCCTGGAGCGGCCCCGACCCGTCGGTGAGATCGTCGAGGCATGCGGCCTGAGCCAGCCGAGCACGTCGAAGCATCTGCGGGTGCTGCGAGACGCGGGGCTGGTGCGCGTACGGCAGGACGCGCAGCGCCGCGTGTACGCCCTCGATCCGGCGCCGATCGCGGAGCTGGACGCCTGGCTGGCCCCGTACCGGAAGCTGTGGAACAGCAGCCTCGACGCACTCGGGCACCGTCTGGACGAGACGGCCCCCAAGGAGCCGCCGGACCACTCCCAAGCCCCCATCTCGAAGGACTGAGCCACTATGTCCGCCGAACTGACCGGAACCTACCTCGCCCTGGACGACGGCCTCCCGGCCGTCCGCTTCAGCCGCACCTACGACCACCCCATCGACCGCGTCTGGCAGTTCGTGACCGAAGCGGACGAACTGGCCCACTGGTTCCCCGCCCGCGCCGAGATCGAGCTGCGTGCCGGGGGAACGATCACGTTCAGCGGCGACCCGAACCTGGAGGACACGACGGGCCGCGTGATCGCCGTCGACGCGCCCCGGCACCTGTCCTTCGAGTGGAACGGCGACGAACTGCGCTTCGACCTGGAGGAGTTGGACGAGAAGCGGACCCGCTTCACGCTGACCAACGTACTGGTGGAGGAGAACACCGCCGCCCGCAACGGCGCGGGCTGGGAGGTGTGCCTCACCGCCCTCGACGCCTGGACCCGCGGCGAGCGGTTGGAGGGCCCGCACGCCGGTGCCTCCGCACGCTGGCAGGAGATCTACCGCGGTTACGTCGAGGCCGCATTCCCCTCCGGCGCGCCGGTACCGGGCCTGGACGCCGGGAGCTGAGCGGCGTCACGCCGGGCCCTCGGCGGCGGCGCGGTCCGTCGTGACCGTGGGGCCGCCGTCGCCGAAGTCCACGACCGTACGGGCCCCGTCGGCCCAGCGGACGGTGACAGCCAGGCCGCTCACCTCAGCGGTGGCCTGCCCGGCGAGTCGCGACGCGCCGGGTTCGCCGGTGAGGGAGGCCAGCGCGGCGAACACCGTGCCCGCCGGGGTCTCTCCGACGGTTCCGGTGAGTTCGGGGACCAGCGCCCAGGGGCCGTAGGCCGTGCCCTGTGGTGCGCGGACGGTGCGCTGCGTCTGCCAGCCGTGCAGGCCGAGCAGCTGGCTGGTCACCTCCGGACCGTCGAGACGTATCTCCGCGAGCTGTTCGGCCTCGGCGGGTTCGGCCTCCGGCGAAGCGGCGACGGCCCAGCCGCTGTGGTGGATCGGTGTCCCGGCCGGGACACCGACCGTGCGGTGCACGCGCAGCTCGAACCTGCCGCGCGCCAGCGTCAGGCTCTCGATCCGGGCCGAGGGCAGCACCGGACCACCCTCCGGGAAGACCGGCCGGTGCCATGAGGCGAGCCAGTCGGGGCCGGCGGCGAGGGGGGTGATGCGTACCCGGGCGCTGCGGGTGCCGCGTGCCTGGAGCGCGATGTGGTTGTCGGGGGTGTTGGCGGCGCTGGTCGGGCCGGTGCGGGTGGAGTACGCGAGGCGGGCGTAGAGCGGGTTCCCGGGGGCCCGCTCCGGCTCCCGGGAGTCGAGCTTGTAGCTGCCGTGGTTGTGCAGACGCGCGAGGCCGTCCCGGCCGGTGGTCTGGATGAGGAGCCCTGGGGCGGGCAGGGCGAGTGTGCGGTCGGGCCCCTCGGCGGGTGCGTTCTCCTCGGTGGCCGTCCACACCGGGTCCCCGGGCGGCAGGAGCAGGGCGAGGAAGCCCTTGGACGCCCAGTACGGCGAGCCCGGCCCCGAGTAGCGCTGGAGCGTCGCCTCGTGCGGCCCGTACCAGCCGAGGCTGAGGACGCCGTCCGCGGTCAGGGCGCCGCGGTCGAGGAAGTGGCGCAGTGCCCCGCTGAGGACGCGACGGGTGACGCCGGGCGCGAGCGGTGTCCTGCCGGTGAGGGCGCCGAGCGCCACGGCGGCGACCGCCGCGAAGCGGTAGGTCAGGGACCGCCCGTGGTGGATCGGCGCGCCGCTGGCGTCGAAGAGCAGCGCGAAGCCGTCCAGGAACTCCCGCAGACGCGGGCCCAGATGGTCGAGCAGCGCCCGGTCACCGGCCAGGTGGGCATGGAGCATCGGGTACAGGTGCAGGGCCCAGCCGTTGTAGTGGTCGAAGGACCGGCCGTCGCCGTCGGAGTACCAGCCCTGCCCCTGGTACCAGCCGTCCAGCAGATCGAGCCCGCGCTCGATCCCGCGGCGCGTCTCGGCGTCGCCCCGTCCGACGGACTCGAGGAACCCCGCGACGGTCAGCGGGAAGAGGTACCAGTTGTTCGGGGCGGGGGTGTGCCGCAGCGCGCCGCGCAGCCACTGTTCGAGGCGGTCCTGGTCGGCGGCGGGCAGCGTGTCCCAGGTCCACGGCGTGGTCAGCCGCAGGGCCAGTGCCACCGAGGCGGACTCCACCATGGGCTGGCCATGGATGCCGTGGTGGCCGATCACCGGCCAGGACTCGGCGTCGCCGCGCCCCGGGGTGCGGGTGCCGCGTGCGATACCGGAGTTGTAGCGCTCCAGGAACCCGTGCGGGTCCTTGCCGGACGCCCCGGCGGTACGGAGCGCCGCGAGCAGGAACGTACGGGCGAACCCTTCGAGCCCGTCGGAGCGCACCCCGGACTTGGAGGGCGGGCCGGGCAGGTCGATCAGGGCTTGGCCGGGGGTGGCGTAGCGGAGGGCGGCGGCCAGCATTCGGTCGGCGGTGGCCTCCCAGTGGGCGCGGGTGCAGCCGGTGTGCGGGCTGAGGGTGCGATCTTCCTCGGGGGCTGTGGGGAGGGGGTGTTCGGGCATGGGAGGGGCCACATCTCCTGTTCGTTCCGGCGGATGGGCTCAGGGGGCTCAGGCGAGGCGGGCCAGGTGTTCGGGCCGGACGGGGTGGGCGAAGGGGCGGCCGAGGGCGTACGTTTCGACCTCGGCCAGCGCCAGGTCGGCGAGACGGCGGAGTTCGCCGCCCTTGGAGCCGGCGATGTGCGGGGTGACGACGACGTTGGGGCAGTCGAACAGCGGTGAGTCGGCGGGCAGCACCTCCGGCTCGGTGACGTCCAGGATCGCGTGGAGCCGCCCGGACACCACCTCGTCGGTGAGGGCCTCCTGGTCGACCACGGCGCCGCGCGCGGTGTTGATCAGAGTGCCGCCCGTACGCAGCCGCGCCAGCAGGTCCCGGCTGACCAGGCCGCGGGTCTCGGGCAGCAGCGGCGTGTGCACGCTGATGACGTCGCTTTCGGTGAACAGCTCTGTCAACGAGACCGCGTGCGCCCCGAGTTCGCGTGCCTCGTCGTCCGTCACATAGGGGTCGTGGAGCAGCACTGTGAGGTCGTGGTGGCGGAGCAGGTCGATGACGCGGCGTCCGATGATCGAGGCACTGAGGATGCCCACGGTCCTGCGGTAGTTGCCCGCGTCGGGGTGGCGTTCGTTCCAGTCGATACGGCGGCGCTCGGCACGGTAGACGCGGGCGGTGTCGAGCACCCGCTTGTTGGCGAGCAGGATCATGGCCAGGGTGTACTCGGCGACCGGCACGGCGTTGGCCGCGGCGGCCGAGGAGACCACGAGGCCGCGCTCCCAGCAGGCGGCGGTGATGTGGTGGCGTACGGTGCCGGCGGTGTGCACGACCGCGCGCAGCCGGGGCGCGGCGTCCAGGGCCGCCGCGTCGAGGGGAGGGCAGCCCCAGCCGGTGACGAGCAGTTCGGCGTCGGCGAGCGCACGGCGCGCGGTGGGGGTGGTGAAATCGTCCAGGACGAGGTGCGGGTCGATGTCGGTCAGGGCGGCCAGCCGGGCCCGTATGCCGGCGTCGAGGACCTGCTCCGCGGTCTTCTTCGCCATGGCCAGCACGGCACGCGGGCGGGGCCGGTGGTCGAGGTCGGTCACTTCGGGCTCCGTACGGGGCAACTGGCGCTCCCTGCTGGTCACTTGACGCTTCCTGCGGTCAGGCCGGACTTCCAGTAGCGCTGCAGAGTGATGAACGTGACGATCAGCGGGACGACGGCGAGCAGCGAGCCGATGACGACGACGGGGTAGTACTCGGGAGAGACGGTGGCGGAGCTGTTCCAGGTGTAGAGCCCGAGGCTCAGCGGATACAGGTGCTGGTCGGAGAGCATCACCATGGGCAGGAAGAAGTTGTTCCAGATGGCGGTGAGCTGGAAGAGGAAGACGGTGACGAATCCGGGGCCGAGCATGCGCAGACTGACGCGCACATAGGTCTGCAGCTCGCCCGCACCGTCCACCCGGGACGCCTCCAGCACCTCGTTGGGCACGTAGCCGCTGCTGAGGAGGCGGGCGAGGTAGACACCGAAGGGGTTGAACAGGACAGGGATGAACACCGCCCAGAAGGTGTTGACCAGGCCGATGCCGGAGGCCACCAGGTAGAGCGGGAGGGCCAGTACGGTCGGCGGGACCATGACGCCGGCGAGGACGAGCCCGAACAGCTTCTCCTTGTGCCGGAACTCGTACTTGTCGAAGGCGTACCCCGCGGCGACGCTGATCAGCGAGCCGACGAGAGCGTCACCGACCGCGTACAGGAGGCTGTTGAGGTACCACTCGCCGTAGAGGCCGCCGTCCATGGCGAACAGGTCGGAGAGGTTCTGGGTGAAGGAGAAGTCGCTGAGGGAGAAGATGTCGCTGCCGAAGAGGGCATCGGCGTTCTTGGTGGAGGCGAAGAGCAGCCACAGTCCGGGCAGCAGGGTGTAGAGGGCCGCGATCAGAACGACGGCGTTGGCGACGCCGCGGCTGGTCAGCCTGCCGGTGCCGAAGGGGCGGCCGAGCGGCTTGCCCAGCGGCCGGCCGGCGACGCCGGGGCCGGCGGGGGTCGTTGTGGTCATCGCGCGCTCCGTTCCCGGCGGCCGGCCCATCGCGTCACCGCGTACGACAGGGCGCAGGTGACGACGAGGAGGATGACGGAGGCCGCGGCGGCCATTCCGTAGTTGTTGCGGCGGAAGGCCGCGTCGTAGATGTACATGTTCGGCGTAAAGCGGGAGTTGACCATCGGTGTGGCCTGGTTCATCAGCATGGGCTCGGTGAACAGCTGGAGCGCGCCGATCAGGGAGAACATGCACACCATGACGACGGAGGCCCTGATGATGGGGACCTTGACCTGCAGCGCGGTGCGCACATCTCCCGCGCCGTCGATCCGGGCGGCCTCCAGCACTTCGCGCGGCAGCGCCTGCAGCGCTGCGTAGAAGATCACCATGTTGTAGCCGAGGCCGCTCCACAGCGCGATGTTGACGATCGACGGCAGCACGGTGTGCAGACCGAGGAAGTCGATGGTGATGTCGGCCTGCGCGAAGAGCTTGATGACCGGGCTGAGGCCGGGGGTGTAGAGGTACAGCCAGATGACGGCGGCGATGATGCCGGGCACGGCGTGCGGCAGATACAGCAGCATCTGCGCCGTGCGCCGCAGCCGGACCAGCCCGGAGTCGAGGAGCAGGGCGAGCGCGAGCGCGCTGACCACGACGACGGGTACGAAGATCACGCAGTAGAGGGCGATGGCGCCGAACCCGGACATGAAGCTCGGGTCGTCGAGCACCGCGAGGTAACTGCGCAGCCCGGTGAAGACGGTGGTGCCGCCGCCGAAACCGAGGCCCTGGTGGTCCTCGGAGAAGAGGCTCAGGCCGATGGCGTAGCCGACGGGTACAAGGAACACGGCGACGAGCAGTGCCGTGAACGGGGCCAGGAGCGTGACGCAGGCGAGCATCTGCTGTCGGCGTCCCGCTCTGCGGGGGCGGGCGGGGCTCGCGGCCGGCGGTGTGGTGCCCGTCCGCTTTCCCGGTTTCCCTGGGGAGATCACTGTGCTCACGGCTGCACCTCAGTTGGTAGTGACCGACAGGCCGAGGCTCTTCAGGTCGGGGAGGGTTCTGCGCTGGGCTTCGCGGAGGGCGTCCAGGATGGTGCCGCTGCCGGCCCCCGCGCGCGCGAGCCCGTCGTCGCCGGAGCTGATCGTCGAGACCATCCGCGGTCCCCACTTCCACCGGGGGTCGATCAGCTCTGCTTGCTTCTGGAAGAGACCGAAGATGTCCTGGCCCGAGTAGTAGCTGGTGTCCATCTCCTTGCGGGCGACCGGGACGAGGTCGGGCACGGACGGATACGCGCTGCTGACGCCGCTGGAGAGCTTGGCGCGCAGCGCGGCCGGGCTGGTCACCATCCAGGAGATGAACTCCATGGCCTCTTTGGGACGGTTGCTGTCCTTGGTGACCATGAAGGTCGAGCCGCCCTGTGTGCCGAGGGTCGGCTTCTTCAGGTCCCACTGCGGGAAGGGCGCGATGGCCCATTTGCCCTTGCCGCTCGGTGTGGAGGACATCATCGAGCCCGCGGCCCAGGCGCCCGCCAGGTAGCCGGCCGTCTCACCGCTGCGCAGGTGCGCCCGCCACTGCTGGCTGGACGAGGGTTCGACGCGCACCAGGTCGTCGTCCAGCAGGCGCTGCCAGTACGCGGTGACCTTGCGGGTGGGTGCGTCGTCCATGGAGACACGCCAGGTCTCGCCGGAGGTGTCGTACCACCGCGCGCCGGCCTGCCAGCTGTAGCCGGCCATGTAGAGAGTACCGCCGGTGGTGAAGAGGCTGGCGATACGGGAACGGGGGTCGGCCTCCTTGAGCTTGCGGGCCGAACTCTCGAACTCCGCCCAGGTCTTGGGGACCGGGATGTCGTTCTTGGTGAACAGGTCCTTGCGGTACAGGAAGACCATCGGTTCGATGTCGACCGGCACGGCGTAGGTGCGCCCGCCGAATGTGGTCAGGTCCATCGCCTGCGGCAGGATTTTGCGGCGCACCGAGTCGGGCAGCAGCTTGGTGATGTCGCGGGGCACACCGTCGATGGCGTATCCGGGCAGCTGGGGATACTCGATGGTGGCGACATCGGGGGCGTTGCCCGCCCGTGCGGCGTTGCTGAGCTTGGCCCAGCCTCCTTGATCGCCCGAGGGGACCTGCTCGAAGTCGACCTTGATCTTGGTGTGGGTGCGGTTGAACTCGTCCACGACTTCTTGGCTGCCGCGGAGGGCCGACCAGAACGTGATGTGCACCGGCCCGCCGCCGGCGGTGTCGCTGCTGTCTCCGGCGGAACAGCCCGCCAGCAGCATGGCGAAGATCGTGAGCAGCGCCGCCGTAGCCCTGCGGGTCCATCGCATGAGCCCTCCCGCGTCCTTGCATGGATTACGGGCATCTTGAGCGGCAGATGAAAAAGGCGTCAATAGATCGAACAGAAGAAACTAAAGCGGTCAAACGAACAAGCGTCGACCAGTGAACGGGATCAGGCCGCCGGCGGAGCCGTGGACTCCCTGATCACCAGACCCGGCAGCAGTTCCAGGTGACGGGTGGCCCCCGGGCGCAGTCCCTCGCGCGCCATGTCGAGCCGGCGCAGCAGCAGATCGACTCCGACCCGCCCGAGCTCCGCCTTGGGCGGGGCGACGGCCGTCAGGGCGACCGGCCCCATGTCGGCGACCACGTCGTTGTACGCGACCACCGAACACCTCCCGGGCACATCGATCCCCGCGGCCTGCAGCCGCTGCACCAGCACCAGCGCGTCCATGTCGCTGTGGATCAGCACCGCCGTCGCACCGCTCTGCCCCACCACCTCGGCCAGGTCCTCCGCCCGTGCGTCGGGCACACGCGGATCGGGGCCCGCGGTGCGCGAGCTGAGGATCGAGCGGCACCCCTCGGCGAGCCCCCGGGCGGCGGTCTGCTCGGCGAACTCGGCGCGGATGACCCGGGCGGTGGGACTGTCGTCCCGCGACGCCAGCACGATCCGCCGGTGCCCGAGACCGACCAGGTGCCCGAGCGCCAGATGAACGCCGTACGCATGGTCCGTGCGCACGCAGTCCAGGGGGTAGATCGCGCTGGTCCGTGCGGGGCGCCGCTCCACCAGCACCGTGGGAACATCCAGTGCGGACAGCCACGAGTGATCCGCCTCCGCCTCGGCCCGCGTGCGCCAGTGCGGCGACAACAGCACCCCCCGCGCCCCGGCGTCCAGCGCCTGGCGCACCGCCTCCCGCTCCGCCCCGCCCTCGTCGGCGGCGATGTGCAGCGCGAGCCGCAGGCCGGCCTTCTCCGCGGCCTCCCGCGCGCCCTGTACGGCTTCGGTGAGATAGGTGTTGCGCTCGGGCACGATCATGGCGATGGCGTCGCCCCCGGTGGCACTCTCCTCGGGTACCGGCCGCAGCGAACGCGCCACCCCGTGCCCGCGGCGCACCTCTCCGCGCCGGGCCAGCTCCTCGACGTCCCGGCGCACGGTGACGACGGAGACGCCGAGCTCGTCGGCGAGATCGGTGATGCGCGCGACGCCCCGGTCCCGCACCACCTCCGCGATCCGGGTCTGCCGCTTCTGCGCCGACTCCCGCATGGCCCCACCGCTTTCGTTCCCGTCGGCCGCACCGCCGGGGCGCGACCGCGCGGCGGCTTGCGCGATCGAATTCGCGCGATGCGGCCATAGTAGCGATCAATCGATCAGACAGGGCGACGTCGTCTGTACGGCCCAACCAGCTTGCTCTGTTATTCCGGAATAACGTAGCGTTCGCGTCATGACTGCTGAGTCCCTCCCGGAGCGGCTCGCCGCGCTCGAAGAACGGGTGGCGCGGCTGGAGGCCGGGCCGCGGACCCCCCGGAACGAAACGTTCTGGGCTCTCGAAGGGCTGCGTGAGCGGCTCACGGGACAGGGACAAGTGCTGTTCACCGGCGCCCTGGACCTGCCCACGGGCGAACACTACGAATGGCAGCAGGGCGCCGCGACGGACGGGCTGCTCGAAGCGGACTGGGCCGAGCACTCCGCGTCGTACGCCGCGCTGGGGCACCCGGTGCGGCTCACCCTGCTGCGCGCCGTGCTCCAAGGAACCCGGTCCGCGGCCGAGTTGCAGGAGACAGCCGGACTGAACACCACCGGTCAGCTCTACCACCACCTCAAGCAGCTGACAGCCACCGGCTGGCTGAATGCCGAAGGGCGCGGCCACTACCACGTGCCCGCCGGCAGGGTCGTGCCGCTGCTCGTGCTGCTGTCCGCGGTGGTGCCGCCAGGTAACCCGACGACAGGGGAGTAACCCATGGACCGACGCAGATTTCTCACCGTGGCGACGACAGCGGCGGCCGGTGTGTCGCTGCTGCCGCAGAACGCCGCGGCAGCCGAAAACGACCTGCCCGCACGGGTGCGGCGTTACCTGGACCGGGCCCTGGCCGCGGGCAGCCCGAGCGCGGTCTGCGGGGTCATCCACGGCGCACGCACCTACGTCGCGGGCGCGTCCCAGGGCACGCCGAAGCCGAACGGCAGAACGGTGTTCCAGCTCGGATCGATCGGCAAGACCCTCACCGCCACCGCGCTCGCCCGCGCCGTGCGGGACGGCGCGACCCGCCTCGACGCACCCCTCGTCTTACCCGCCCGGTTCCGCATCCCGCGCAAGGGCCCTCGCCGGATCACCATGGCCGACCTGGCGACCCACACCGCCGGTCTGCCCTCGCTGCCTCCGAACCTCCTGGCGGGAGCGGACCCCTATGACCCGTACGCGCACTACACGCTGGACGACCTGGCGGCCGGCCTGGCCGAGACGACCTTGAGCAGCGAGCCGGGCAGCGTCCACGCGTACTCGAACCTCGGGTTCGGACTGCTCGGCCAGGCGCTGGCCTTCGACGACGTGGACGCGATGCTGCGGCGCCGGGTGACCTCGCCACTGGGCCTGCATGACACGACGACGACGCTGAGGCCGGACATGGCGTCCCGCAAGGCCGTCGGCCATCTGGAGGGCGATCCCGTTCCCGACTGGCACGACCCCGTCCTCAGCGCCGCGGGGACCTCGATCTACAGCACCGCCGACGACATGCTGCGCTTTCTGGGCGCCCAACTGCGCCCGGAGCGTTCGCCGTTGCGGGACGCGATCGAACTGACGCAGCGGCCCCACTTCACCGTCGACCAGAACCTGCGTATCGGTCTCGGCTGGCACCTCAGCCCACTGCCCAGCGGTCGGACCATGACCTGGCACAACGGTGGCACCGGCGGATTCAGCACCTGCGCGGCGTTCAGCAGGAAGAGCGGGACGGCGGCCGTGATGATGGTGAACACCTTCAGCGAGGAGACGTCGACCGACGCCCGCCCGGTCGACGCGCTGACCCTCGCCCTGCTCGACGAACTCGACGCGGCCTGAGGCGCATCGCGTAGCCGGCCCGCTCGCTTGCGCTCTCAGGGCGGTTCGCGAGCCGGGCCGAAAGAATTCGGCGGACACCGAAGCGTCGCCCGCCTAGCGTCGGCTTCATGAACATCTCCTCCGGCACGGGACGCCGGCAACCAGGACAGATGACGGCGGCAGCAGGCGGCACCGCCGTCAGGGGAGCCTCAGCGTGACGCCGGGGGAGATGCTCGCCGTGTTCGCGGCCGGCGTGAGCGCCGGTGCCATCAACACCGTTGTGGGCTCGGGAACCCTGATCACCTTTCCCGTTCTGCTCGCCACCGGCCTCACGCCTGTCACCGCGACGGTCTCCAACGCGCTCGGGCTGGTCCCCGGCTCCGTCAGCGGCGCCATCGGCTACCGCAAGGAACTCAGGGGACAGGGCCGACGCATCCTGAAACTCAGCGTCGGCGCCCTGCTGGGCGGTGTCACCGGCGCCACGCTCCTGCTGGCCCTGCCCGCCACCGCGTTCGAGAAGATCGTGCCGGTCCTGGTGGGTTTCGCCCTCGTCCTGATCTCGGTGCAGCCACTGATCAGCAAAAGAATGCGCCGCCGCGCACCGGGCGACACCGCCCGACGCGACGGTGGCCCGCTGCTGTACACCGGTCTGACGCTGGCCAGCGTCTACGGCGGCTACTTCTCCGCCGCGCAGGGAATCATCTACATCTCTCTCATGGGCATGCTCCTCGACGAGACCCTGCAGCGCCTCGTCGCCGTCAAGAACGTCCTCGTCGCCGTCGTCAACGCCGTAGCCGCGCTCTTCTTCCTCTTCGTCGCGGACTTCGACTGGACCGCCGTCGTACTGATCGCCGTCGGGTCCGCGCTCGGCGGCCAGATCGGAGCCACGGTGGGCCGCCGCTTCAGCCCCGCGGTCCTGCGGGCCCTGATCGTGACGATCGGCGTCGTCGCCATCGTCCAGCTCCTCCGCTGAGGCGGGGCCGAGTGCTCCGCCGAGGCGCGGCCGGCTTCTCCGCCGAGGCGCGGAATTGGCCTGCCGAGTGCCTGACGAGCCGCGCTTACACTGAGTAACACGGATGTTCGGAACATACCGGGTACATCATGCGCTGTCCGCGGATTCTGCTTCCGGCACTCGCTCTGGCACTGGTGGTGTTGTCCGCAGCCCCCGCGGCGGGGCAGGGCGAGGAGCTCCCGGCTGGCCGGGGGTTCGGTGCACGTTTTCTGCAGGCGCTGATCGACGGCGTCCAGTTCGGTGTGATCATCGCCATCACCGCGGTCGGGCTGTCGCTCGTCTTCGGCACCATCCACCTGATCAACTTCGCGCACGGTGAGTTCGTCACCATCGGCGCCACCTTCGCCTTCTTCCTCAATGCCTCTCCGGCGGGTCCGGGCTGGCATCTGATCCCGGCCGCGGCCGCCGCCGTCCTGTTCGGGGCGCTGCTGGGCGCGGCGGTGGACCGCGGCATATGGCGCCCGCTGCGGGCGCGGGGCACCGGGCTGATCAATCTGTTCATCGTCACCATCGGGCTGTCCCTGCTGCTGCGGCACATCGTTCTCGTGCTGTACGGGACACGGCCGGCCTCCTTCGCCCAGTACGACATCCAGGAGGCGATCGATCTCGGGCCGGTCGGCATCACACCCCGGGACCTCACGGTCACCCTGCTCTCGATCCTCGTCCTGCTCGGTGTCGCCGCCCTCCTGCAGAGGACACGGATCGGCACGGCCGTCCGGGCCGTCTCCGTCAACCGCGACCTCGCGGAGGCCTCGGGCATCGATGTGCAACGGGTGGTGCTCGTCGTGTGGATGTTCGGTGGCGCCCTGGCTGCCCTCGGCGGAGTCTTCTTCGGCCTGGTGGAGATCATCACCTGGGACATGGGCTTCAAGCTGCTGCTGCTCATGTTCGCCGGGATCATCCTGGGCGGACTGGGCTCCGCCTACGGAGCGATGGTGGGCAGTCTCGTCATCGGGATCGTCGCCCAGGTGTCCACGCTCTGGTTCCCGGTCGACCTGCAGTACGCCTGGGCGCTGCTGGTCCTCATCGTCGTCCTGCTCGTGCGGCCGCAGGGCATCCTCGGCCGCCGGGAACGCGTGGGATGAGGAGGCGGGTCCATGGACTTCTCGGTCATCGTCTCCGACGCGCTGCGCTCCGGCCTCGGTCCCATCGCCGCCATCTACGCGCTCGCCGCGATGGGGCTGAACCTGCACTTCGGCTATACCGGCCTGCTCAACTTCGGCCAGGTCGGCTTCATGCTCGTCGGCGGCTACGGGCTCGCGGTCACCGTGGCGACGTACGACGGTTCCATGTGGCTCGGGGTCCTGAGCGGACTCGCCTGCGCGATCGTGCTGGCCCTGCTGCTCGGAGCGCCCACACTGCGGCTGCGCGCCGACTATCTCGCGATCACCACCATCGCCGCGGGGGAGACGCTCCGGCTGTTCTACCGCTCCAGCTGGGCCGAGCCGGTCACCGGCGGCGTCTTCGGCCTGCAGAGGTTCGCCGGCGACTTCTACGACCTCAGCCCGATACCGCGCGGCACCTACGGGGTGTGGCTCGTGGAGTTCAGCTCCCAGGACCTGTGGGTGCTGATCGTCGGATGGGGGCTGGTGGTTGTGGTGGGCATACTGCTCGCCCTCCTGGTGCACAGCCCGTGGGGCCGCGTCATCCGCTCCATCCGCGAGGACGAGACCGCCGCCCGCAGCCTGGGCAAGAACGTCTACGCGTACAAGATGCAGAGCCTGGTGCTGGGGGGCGTGCTCGGAGCCGTCGCCGGCATGCTGCAGGCGATCGAGGTGCAGTCGGTGAACCCCGACAGCTACGACCCCGCCGTCACCTTCTTCCTGTACACCCTGCTCGTGCTGGGGGGTGCCGGGCGGATCCTGGGGCCGGTCGTCGGCTCGATCCTGTTCTGGTTCGTGCTCACGTTCCTCGACAGCGCGCTGCGCCAGGCCATCGGCGCCGGGTACATCTCGCCGGATCTGATCAGTACGTCCGAGGTCGGCGCCGTGCGCTTCGCGCTGGTCGGTCTCGCGCTGATGCTGCTGATCGTGTTCCGGCCGCAGGGCATCCTCGGCAGTAGGAAGGAGATGCTGCTCAGTGAACGCTGACCAGGGCCCGGCTGTGCGCGCCTCTGCTTCTGCCGACTCCGAGTCTGCGTCTGCGTCTGCGTCCGCGGCCGCCGGCCGGCTCGCGGGGACCGCGCCCGAGCCCGGTGTGCGCAAGCCCGATCCACTGCTCGTCCTGGACGGGGTGACCCGCAGCTTCGGTGGACTCGTGGCTGTGCGGGTGGACCATCTGGAGGTGCAGCGAGGGGCCATCACGGCGCTCATCGGCCCCAACGGTGCCGGTAAGACCACGCTGTTCAACATCGTCAGCGGGTTCGACCGGGCCGGCAGCGGCAGCTGGTCGTTCGACGGACATCCGCTCACCGGCCGCCCCGCGCACCGGGTGGCACGGCAGGGCCTGGTCCGTACGTTCCAGCTCCCCAGGACGCTCTCCCGGCTGACCGTACGGGAGAACATGATGCTGGCGGCCGCCGGGCAGGGCGGCGAGCGGTTGCTGTCCGCCCTGCTGCGGCCGCTGTGGCGCGGGCAGGAGCGGGAAGCCGGGCGCAGGGCGGACGAGCTGCTGGAGCGGTTCAGGCTGGGAGGCGTCCGCGACGACTACGCCGGCACGCTGTCCGGAGGCCAGCGCAAACTGCTGGAGCTGGCCCGTGTGCTGATGGTCCGCCCCGTCATGGTCCTGCTCGACGAGCCGGTGGCCGGTGTGAACCCCGCGCTGAGCCAGTCCCTGCTCGGACACATCACCGAGCTGCGGGACGAGGGACTGACCGTCTGCTTCGTGGAACACGACATGGACGTCGTGATGGGCATCAGCGACTGGGTGGCCGTCATGGCCGACGGCCGCCTGGTGGCGGAGGGCCCACCGCACACGATCGGGCAGAACCCCGCGGTGGTGGACGCCTATCTGGGCCGGCGCCACGACGAGCCCGGAGCCGGCGAGGACGAGCCGACCGGGAACGGGCCGACCGGGGACGAGTCGACCGGGGCCGGGCCGACCGAGGACAAGGGGACCGGAGACGAGTCGAGCGAGGACAAGGAGTGACCATGTCTGCCGACGAACACGCACCGGTGCTGGCGGCCGACGACATCGTCGCCGGATACCTGGCAGGCGTCGACGTCCTGCGCGGATGCAGCGTCCGAGTGGGGCCCGGTGAACTGGTCGGTGTGATCGGCCCCAACGGAGCCGGCAAGTCGACCCTGCTCAAGGCGGTCTTCGGCCTGTTGCGCGTGCGCAGCGGGACGGTACGGCTGCTCGGCGAGGACGTCACCGGCTGGTCTGCGCATGAGCAGGTCCGCCGGGGCGTGGGCTACGTACCGCAGCTGGAGAACGTCTTCCCGGCACTGACCGTCGAGGAGAACCTGCGGATGGGGATCTATCTGCGGCCCAAGGACTACGCGCGGCGTGCCGAGGCGATGGCGGAACTCTTCCCCGTGCTGGCCGCCCGCCGGAGGCAGAAGGCCGGGTCGATGTCCGGCGGCGAGCGGCAGATGCTCGCGATGGCCCGCGCGCTCATGATGGAGCCGCGGCTGCTGCTGCTCGACGAGCCGTCCGCGGGACTGTCTCCGGTCCATCAGGACCTGGTGTTCGAGCGAGTGAGGGAGATCAACGGCGCGGGCGTGGCCGTGCTCATGGTCGAGCAGAACGCCCGCAGATGTCTGCAGATCTGCGACCGGGGCTACGTCCTGGACCAGGGCCGCAACGCGTACTCCGGTACGGGCGCGCACCTGCTGCGGGACGAGAAGGTGATCGAGCTCTACCTAGGCACCCTCGCCCGCGTCCGCTGACCCAGGGCCTGTCCGCCGGACAGGCCCCAGTCCCTTCGTCTCACCTCCTCACTCGTCGCTCTTCGTCCTGTCGTCCCTTCGCTGTGCGTCGGTTTGTCCTTACTCCTCGGCAGTGCTCACCTCGGTGCGAATCGTCTGCAGCTGGCCCTGGTCGTCGTAGGTGTAGACCTCGATGGTGGCCCGGCCCGGTTCGCCCTTGTCCGTGAAGTCGAGCGGGCCGCTCACGCCGTCATAGTCAATGTCACGGCCGTCCGCGATCAGTTCCTTGCAGGCGGCGAACGTGTTGCACTTCTCTCCGTCCTTGGTGATCCCGACCATTTCCTTCACGAAGTTCTCGGGGTTGTCCGACTTCGCCTGTTCCGCGGCGAGCGCGATGGTTGTCACACAGTCGAATGTCTGTGGTGCGAACTGCAGCTCCTTCAGATCGGGTGCGAATTTCTTGAGATCGTTCACGTACTGCTCGTTGGCCGCCGACGCGGGGGCCGTCCCCTTCATCCCGGAGAGCCGCTCCGGGTTGTCGGGAGCGACGAGCGTGGCAAGCTCCTCGCTGCGCAGGCCGTCGGCGCCGTACACGCCGATCTGATCAGGGCCGAGCCCGGCCTCGATCAGACCCTGCAGTATCTGCGTGCCCTCCTCGAAGGCGATCACTCCGACCGCGTCCGGACTGGCGTCCCTGACCCGCTGCACGACCTGGTCGAAGTTCGTCGCCTCAGGGTCGTAGGTGTCCGCGAGTGTCACGGCCACCCCTTGGTCCTCCAGTGCCGCCTTGGTGGCCTGCACCAGACCGCGCCCGTAGTCGTCGGCACGCCCCACCAGCGCCACCCGGTCATGGCCGTCCTCGCGGATGACATCCGCCAGGACCGGACCCTGCAGTACGTCACTCGGCGCGGTACGGAAGTAGTACCCGCCGTCGTCGTAGTCGGTGAAGGTGGGTGCCGTGTTCGACGCCGAGCACTGCACCACGCCGGCTCCGGTCACCCGGTCGATGAACGCCAGGGACATGCCGGAGGCCGCCGCACCGATGATCGCGTCCACGCCGGAGGCGAGGACCCGTTCGGCGGACTGGGCCGCGACGGCTTCCTGACCGGCCTCATCGCTGGCGACCGCGTCCGGCACCGGCTCACCCAGCACACCGCCCGCGTCGTTGATCGTCTGGATCGCGAACTTCAAGGACTCGATCTGGGGTGGGCCGAGGTAGGCCAGCTGTCCGGTCTCCGGCAGCACATAGCCGAACTTGAGCTCACCGTCTTCCTCGCCGGCCGGTAGCCCGGCCCGGGCACTGGCGGTCGCGCCGGTGGTCGCACCGACGGCCGTCACCAGCAGCGCCGCCGCGCTCACGAAGATCGCGGACCGACGTTTCGACACTCTCATGTCCGCCTCCTCTCAACGAGGCGGGCAGCGGTCGAGAGGCCGGCCTCCGCCCGCCTTCATAGTTGAGGGTAGAACCTCTGGTCCCGTCCAGGCACGTCAGGCGACCGGGGCATCCGCCAGAGCCTCGGACTACCGGTCCGTTCCGTCCGGCTCCACCTCCGCGACGGGATCCGGGTGGTGGGAGCGGTGGTAACTCTCCGGTGGGGCGAGGTAACTGTCGGGCACCCGACCGGTATTGATGACGATCTGGTCCACGGCGACCGCGGGGTCGACCATGAACAGCCTCAGGACGTGCTCGCCGGGCTCCGTGACGGTCACGGTGGCGGACAGCTTCTCGATGCCGTCCTCCACATTGCGGGCCCAGGCATCTCCGCGGTTGCCGGTGGCGACGGCCGCAGCGGCAGCGCTACGCGAGGGAGGTCAGCAGCGCGGGAACATCCGCCACCGAGTCCAGCACATGGTCGGGTGTGCCGCTCGCGGACTTGTGGGTCTCGGGCAGGTACTTACCGGTCTTGACGAGCACACCGGTGATCCCGACGCGCTGCGCCGCCAGCACGTCGGACTCGACGTCGTCGCCGACCATCAGTGCTTCACCGGGACCGACCCCGACCCGCGCCAGCGCAGCCTCGAAGAACGCCGGCGCGGGCTTGCCGGTGATCTCGGCCTCCGTACGTGCGGCCTGCTCCAGGCCGACCAGAAACGCACCGGTGTCGAGCCGCAAGCCCTCCGCGGTGCGCCAGTACAGATTGCGGTGCATGGCGACCAGCCGCGCACCATCCTGCAGATGTCCGAATGCCCGGTTGAGCGAGGCGTAATCGAATTCCGGCCCCGCACCGCCCACGATGACGACATCCGGGACGGTCTCCTCATCGGAGGAGGCCTCGGCGTCGTCGAGCAGCGCCACACCGGCGAGGTCCTCACGGATGTCACCGCTGTTGAGCAGCGAGCACCGCGCCCCGGGATACCGCTCGGAGACGAACGCCGCCGTCGCGGCAGGCGCGGTGAGGATGTCCCCGGCGTCCACCGGGAAGCCCGCCCCGGCCAGTGCCTCGGCGATCGACGCGCGCGTACGGGACGTCGTGTTGGTGACCAGGGCGACACCGAGCCCCGCCTCCCGGATCTGCTGCAACGCCTCAACGGCTCCGGGCAGCGGCTCCCACGAGACAGCGAGTGCACCGTCGATGTCGATCAGAACCGCGCGTACCGACTCCAGGCCTGCCATCCAACGAACATACCGAACATATCGGCGCCCAACAGTTCACGTCACCGGGATTCCCGGAGGATGCCGCGGCCTTCAGGCCAGGGAGGAATCCGGTTTCCCGCGTAGCGGGGCAGGGAGAGCCGGATCGCCGCCGGGCCGTCCGGCGTCTGCCCGGGAGCGGCGAGGTCGACCTCCAGGAGGTGGAGGATCTCGGAGTTGAGGGACCGCTGGTCCGCAGCAGCCTGGGCGGTCACCCGTTCGGGTAGGCCCGCCGGAATGCGGAGTGAGAAACGAATCATGACGCTTTGATGGCGTCATGACGACGCTACGGGAAGCCGACGAGGCCGGACGCGCCCGGTACACGTACCGGGCGCGTGTGTCGTCGGCCGCCCGTACGGCGCTGCTGGCGGAGTGGGACCGGTGCAGGTGGATCTGGAACGAGTGCGTCGCCAAGTCCCAGGCAACTCACCTGCACAACAAGACCACGGGCGAGAAGCGGACCTGTGGCCCGGCGCAGCTCGACAAGATGCTGACCGAGGCGCGGGAGCGTACGCCGTGGCTGCGCGAGGGCTCGTCGGTTCCTCAACAGCAGGTCATCCGCGACTTCGGCCGCTCCCGCATCAAGGCGCAGAAGGACATCACAGAGCACCTGCCCATGGCGCGCCGGGCAGGGATGCCGAAGTGGAAGACCAAGCGCGAGGCACTGCCGACTCTCAACTACACCCGGCGCGGGTTCCGGTTGAAGGACGGCCGGCTGCACCTGGCCGGGGGCATCGTCGTCACAGTGGTGTGGTCGCGGGAACTGCCGGCTGAGCCGTCCTCGGTGCGCGTGTACCAGGACAGCCTCGGGCATTGGTACTGCTCGTTCGTCGTCCCCGCCCAGGTCCAGCCCCTGCCGGAGACCGGCCACGCACTGGGCGTCGACTGGGGCGTGAAGGAGACCGCGACCACCACGTCCGACGCGCACGACCTGCCGCACGCCGAGCACGGCAAGAAGGCCCAGACGAAGCTGACCCGGTACGACCGGATGATGGCCCGCCGCAAGCCGAAGAAGGGCCGGCCCGGATCGAAGGGCTACCGCGAGGCGAAGAAACTGCGGGCGAAGGCGCACAAGAAGGTCGCGAGGCAGCGTGAGGACACCGGTCGCAAGTGGGCCAAGAAGCTGGTCCGCGACCACGACGCCATCGCTGTCGAGGACTTCCGTCCGAAGTTCCTGGCCAAGAGCACCATGGCCCGCAAGGCCGCTGACGCCGCCATCGGCGCCACCAAGGCGGCTCTGATCGAGATGGGCCGCAAGCATGGGCGGGACATCCGCCTCGTACACCCCGCGCACACAACGATGGACTGCGCCAACTGCGATGCGAGAGCCAAGCACGCACTGCCGCTGGGTGAGCGCACCTACACCTGCGCCGCGTGCGGAACCGTGTCCCCACGGGACAAGAACTCCGCACGCGTCATGCTCGTCCGGGCTGGTCTCAACCCGGCTGGTGCTGATGGCGGAAGACCTCCTGGAGCGCTGCTCCAAGAGGCGGCCTGAGCCAGGAATCCCCTCCCCTTCAGGGAAGGGAGGATTCAATGCATCTGCCGCCGCACCAGCTCATGCAACCGCCCACCCGTGTCCGCGAGCAGCGCGGCGGGCGGCCCCTGCTGGGCGACGCGCCCGGACTCCATCACGATGACGCGGTCCGCGTCCATCACCGTGGACAGCCGGTGCGCGATCACGACACGCGTGGCGTTGAGCGCCCGGGTGCTCTCGATCACCGTGCGCTGCGTCTCGTTGTCCAGGGCACTGGTCGCCTCGTCGAAGAAGAGGATGCGCGGCCGGCGGATCAGCGCCTGAGCGATCATCAGCCGCTGCCGCTGCCCGCCCGAGATCGCGCCGCTCCCCGAGACGATCGTGTGCAGCCCCATGGGCATGCGCTTGATGTCCTCGGCGAGCCCCGCCATCTCGGCGGCCGCCATCGCCTCCTCCGGCGTGTACGGCTCGGTGCCACAGATGCAGTCCAGGATCGAGCCGGTGAACGGCTGCGCGTGCTGGAGCACGACGCCGCACTGACGGCGTACGGCCGACTGGTCCAGTGCCGCCAGGTCCTGACCGTCGTACAGCACACTGCCCGACACCGGCTTGTCGAAGCCGATGAGCAGCCGAAGCAGCGTGGACTTGCCGCACCCGCTCGGCCCCACGATCGCCACGAACTCGCCCGGCCGGATCTCGAACGACACGTCGTCGAGGACGAGCGGCCCGTCGTCGGTGTACCGGAAGGACAGGTTCTTCGCCTCGATGGCGCCGGACAGCGCGGCGGGGCGGGTGCTCGCCACGCGCACCTCGGGCGTCGCGTCGAGGACGGGCCTGATCTCCTCGAACATCGGCAGCGCGGCGACCGCCGAGACGAAGGAGCCGGTCAGCTGCGTCACCGAGGTCAGCAGCATGGTCACCGAGGTGTTGAACGTCAGAAAGGCACCGGCCGACATCGATCCGCGGGCCGGCCCCGCGAGCAGCATGAACATGAGCAGGGAGCACAGGGGCAGATACACCGCGCCCAGCACCGTGGTGAGGTTCTTGATGCGCCCCACCTTCTGCTGCAGCTCTCGGCTGTGGGCGAACTCGCCGGCCCAGGCCGCGTACGCGTAGTTCTCCGCCGCCGCGACCCGCAGCTTGGGCAGACCCCGGAGGGTCTGGAACGCCTGGTTGTTGAGCTTGTTGCTGAGCACGACGAGCCGGCGCTGCCAGCGCACCTGCCACAGGCCGAGCCCGAGGAACACCGCGGCGATCACGACGAGCATGCCGATCGCGGCGAAGGCCATCGGGACGCTGTACAAGAACAGCAGGACGAGGTTCATCGCGCCGACCGTGCCCGACTGGACGACCACCGGCCCGACGCCCGCCATCAGCCGGCGGATGGAGCTGATACCCATGGCGGCGCTGGCCAGTTCACCGGTGGAGCGCGAGGTGAAGAACTTCGTCGGAAGCCGCAACAGCCTGTCCCACACGGCGGGTTGCAGCGTGGCCTCGATGCGCCCCTCCATCCGCAGGACGGTGAGGTTCTGCATCAGCATGAAGGCCGCCGACACCACACTGGCGATCATGATGGCCAGGCAGAACTGGACGATCAGGTTCTCCTGGGCCTGCGGCACATAGACCCCGAGCACCTGCCCGGTGGCGATCGGCACCAGCGCGCCGAGCCCCACCGTGACCAGCCCGCTGATCGCGAGATTGCGCAGGTCGCCGGTGGAGCCCTGGAGACTGAACCGCAGCAGCCGCATGGGGCTCAGCCGGTGCTCGGGCAGCGGCCGGTAGAACATGACGGCGCGCGGCTCGAAATCCGCCACGTTGGCCTTCTCGACCGGTGTCTCACGACCGCTCGACGGGTGCACGGCCACGTAGCCGCCGCGTCGCCACAGCAGCGCGACCGGGGTACCCGACGCGGCCCGGTGGCCGACGAGCGGGCCGACGTTGTCACGCCACCAGCGCCCGTCGAGACGTACGGCGCGGGTGCGGACGCGGGAGGCGAGCGCGATCCGCTCGACGGGGTCGAGACGGTCGCTCTCCGTGCCGCCCTGCGCGGGGTCGGCGAGCGTGATCCCGGCGGCGTGGGCGACGAGCTTGCAGGCGGCGTACGTGGCGTCGGCGTCCGCGGGGGCCGAACTCCGCCCCGAGCGCTTGGAGATGGAGGCCAGCAGCGTCCGGTCGGCCTCGGCGCGGACCGCCTCACCCGCCTTGATGCCGGCGGCCGTACGGTGTTCGTGGGTGAGCTCCAGCTGCTCGATCCACCGGTCCAGCGTGGCGAGCAGCCGGTACTGCTGGTCGACCATGGCCTGCCACATCGCCGGGTCCATCAGCAGATCGGCGGCGGCCTCGGCACCGTACACGGAGCCGTACTGCACACTGCCCGGCGGCACCTGCATCCACAGGACGTCGTCATCGGTCAGGGCCGCGCCCCGCTCGGTGGCCAGCGGTGCCTCGAACAGGATGGCCAGGCCGCGGCCGACGCCGAGGGAGAGGGCGTACTCCAGCGGACTGGTGGCCGGGGGTACGTACTGGGGGTTGCCGTACTCGTCGTACGTCCATGTCTCGGTCTGCGGGGGCTGGTACAGCTCGCGCAGCTCGATACGCCGCAGCACGCACTCGCGCAGCGGCCTGCCGACCAGGGTGTGCTGCGGCCCGGCGACCGGGCCGAGGAGCAGTGTGCCCGCTTCGAGTCGGCCGAGGTGGTGCCAGTGGCCCTGCTGGACCGCGTCGACCGCGAACAGGTCCATGGCGCCGGAGGCGACGAGCCACAGCACGTGCGGGCCTTCGAGATCCAGCCGGGTGAGCCCGGAGCCGTCGACCGGCGTGCCCATGCCGCCGAGCGCGGCGAGCACGTAGTCGCCCTCGGTGCCCGTCTGTTGGTGCTGCTGCTGATACTGCTCGTGCTGCTGCTGGTGTTGGTGCTGTGGGTGCACGGACGTCATCTCACCGCTCCCTGACCAGCTCGGCGTACGGGCCGCCGGCCGCCACCAGGGCGTCGTGACGCCCGCGTTCCACGATCGTGCCGTGCTGCAGGACCACGATCTCGTCGCTGTCGCGCACGGTGCTGAGCCGGTGGGCGATCACCACGCAGGCGCAGCCGCGCTTGCGCAGGTTGTCCATCACAAGCTGCTCCGTCTCCGCGTCCAGGGCGCTCGTGACCTCGTCGAGGACGAGGATGCTGGGCCTGCGCACCAACGCCCGTGCGATCTCCAGACGTTGGCGTTGACCGCCGGAGAAGTTGCGTCCGTCCTGCTCGACCTTGCTGTGGATGCCGGCGGGGCGGCGCATGACGACGTCGTACAGCGCCGCGTCCTCCAGCGCGGCGACCACGGCCTCGTCCGGGACCGACGGGTCCCACAGCGCGATGTTGTCGCGGACCGTGCCCTCGAAGAGGAAGACGTCCTGGTCGACGAAGGAGACCGAGGAGGCGAGCGCGCCGCGCGGGATGTCCTCCAGACGTTGCCCGTCGATCCGGATCACGCCCTCCCACGGAGCGTAGAGCCCTGAGATCAGCCGGGACACGGTCGACTTGCCGCTGCCGGAACCGCCGACCAGCGCGACCTGCTGGCCCGGTCCGACCGTCAGCGAGAAGCCCGACAGCAGCGGCTTGTCGAGCGGGCTGTAGCCGAACGTGATGTTCTCCAGCTCCACATGGCCGTGCAGCCTGCGGGTGCTGTCGCCCGCACCGGGACGGGAATAGAGCGGATCCGCCGCGAAGTTCTCGACGTCCTTGAGACGGGCCACGTCGGCCGCGAAGTCCTGGATGCGGCCCGCGACGCCGTTGAGCCGGGTGATCGGCGCGGTGAAGCGGGTCACCAGCGCCTGGAACGCGACGAGCAGTCCGACGGATATGTGGCCCTCCACGGCCCGCATCCCGCCGATCCACAGAATGAGCGCGCTGTTGAGCGTCGCCAGCGTCGGCGCGACCACGCCCAGCCAGGCGCTCGGCACACCGAGCCGCTGCTGTTCCTCCAGCGTGGTGGCGTGCTGCCCGGCCCACTTGCGGAAGTAGCCGTCCTCGCCGCCGGTCGCCTTCATCGTCTCGATCAACTGCAGCCCGGTGTACGCCGTGTTGGTCAGCCGCGCGCTGTCCGCCCGCAGCTTCGCGGTACGCGTCGCCCGCAGCCGCACGACGACCCGCATCGCCACCACGTTCAGCAGCGCGACGCCGATGCCGACGGCCGTGAGCTGCGGGTCGTAGGTGTAGAGCAGGACCGCGTACAGCACCACCACGACCGCGTCCACGCCGGCCGCCGCGAGGTCCCGGGCCAGGGTCTCGGCCACCGCGTCGTTCGACTGGAGCCGCTGCACCAGGTCGGCCGGACTGCGCTGGGCGAAGAACGTGACCGGCAGCCGCAGCAGATGCCGCAGGAACCTCGCGCTGCTGAGCGTGGACGAGATGATGCGCCCGCGCAGCAGGTTCGCCTGCTGCAGCCAGGTCAGCACCACCGTGAGCAGTACCGTGGCGCCCATCGACGCGAACAGCACACCGAGCAGCGAGGTCTGCCCGCCGATCAGGAACGTGTCGATGTACGTGCGGCTGAGCGCGGGCACCGCGGCCCCGACCGCCACCAGCAGCAGACTCGCCAGGACCGCGGCCGGCATGGTGCCCGACGTGCCGCGCAACCGGGCCGGCATGGCGCCCAGGACGCCCGGCTTGCGGCCGCCCTTCTCGAAGTCCGGACCCGGCTCCATGACCAGGACGACACCAGTGAAGCTGGTGTCGAAGTCCTCCATGGGGACGAAACGGCGGCCCTTGCCGGGGTCGTTGATGTGCACCCCGCGGCGCCCGAAGCGGCGCCCCATGCCGTCGTAGACGACGTAGTGGTTGAACTCCCAGAAGAGGATCGCCGGGGCGCGCACCTCGGCGAGCGCCGCCGTGTCCATCTGCATGCCCTTGGCCGTGAGGCCGTAACTGCGGGCCGCCTTCAGCAGGTTGCTGGCCCGCGAGCCGTCACGCGAGACGCCGCAGGCGATGCGCAGCTCTTCGAGGGGGATGTGCCGCCCGTAGTGGCCGAGCACCATGGCGAGCGAGGCGGCGCCGCACTCCACGGCCTCCATCTGGAGGACGGTGGGGCTGCGGACGGTCTTCCGGCGGCCCTTGGGGACGGTGCGCTTCGGTGGCGCGGCACGGCGCCTGCCCCGTACGGGCGGTGGCAGTTCGGACTCCGCGGTGTCCTGGGGAGCGGTCACGGGAGCAGCCAATCGATCGGACGCTGATCGGCCAGGCGGATCGATCCGGAGGCCATGGTCATGGAGTCGAGCCGGAACGGCGGGCCATCGGCGGACGACCACTTGTAGCCCGACTTCGTGCCGGACGAGCGGTCCAGGCGGACGAGGACGGCCACGGGCCTGCCGTCCTTGGTGAACTGCTCGCTCAGCTGGCTGTCACCGAGGTAGGCGGTGATCTGCTGTGGTGTCTGCGCGTTCCGGTCGACCGACTTCACATGGCCGCGCAGCACTCCGTACCGCTGGGTGGGCGCCGACTGCACGGTGAGGTCCACGGCCGCGTCCCCGGGAATCGTGGCGGCGTTCTCCGCGGGCACGTACACCGTCGCGTACAGCGGGTCGTCGGCGTCGGCGACCTTCTCCACGGAGGCGACGTTCGCCCCCGTGCTGATGATCGCGCCGATGGTGGCGGCGAGGGCGGTGATCCGGCCGGCGGCGACGGTGCGTACGACCGTCTCGCCCTTCTCCGTACGGACCTTGAGGACGGGGGCGTCGGCGGCGAGGCGCTGGCCCTGCTTGGCGAGGACCGCCGTGACCTGGCCGGCGACGGGGCTCTGCAGGACGTAACTGCCCTGCCCGTGCGTGAGGATGGCGGGCGCGCTCACCGTGGACGCCACGGAACCCGTCGCGGCCCAGACGGACGCGGCCGCCATGACGACGATCGTCACGGACAGCACGAGCCACCCCTGGGGGCGGGCGAAACGCACCGGAAGGTCGAGCTCTTCGGGTGACTGGAGTTTGGCGAGGGCCTGTTGGCGGAACTGCACGGGACTTTCCCTCACCTGCGAACGACATGACGTACGGCCAGGGTGAACGGCTGCCGTACGGCCGACTGGTTTACGGCATCCGAGAGTCCCGGAACCGGGGAGCGGTTCCGGGACTCAAGGCACGCTGATGCGCTCAGAGACCGGCGACCAGGCCGGTGACCGGGGCGGTGTTCAGGCCGGTCGCGCCCTCGAGGGTGCCGACGGCCGTGTCAACGGTGCTGGAAACGGGGGCGACGCCGTCCAGCGTGCTGGTGACGGTGTCCACGGCGTTGACGGACAGACCACCGGAGACGTTGTCGAGGTCCGCGTCAGCGATCTCGACGGTCTCGACCTGGGGGGTGGAGTTCATGATGGAACTTCCCTTCCTATTGATATTCATAAGGGGGGAGCGGCCCCCTCTGGGGACAGATGGTCGGGCCGCGTACGCAGGCGTCCGGTTTCCCGGAACCGGGAACCGTACGTGACCCCCGCGGTGCAAAGGATCAAAGCACGGTGCCGTGGCACGCATCCAATCAACCGCCCACGTGATCAGGGCACTTGTGGCCCGAGGCGACCCATCCGTGCAGGTGTGTGCACGGCTCGGGGGCGAGTTCTTCACACGAATCCCGGGGGTGGTCACATTTCGGGGCCGGGCTGCTGATTCCGAATCGGACACTCTCGTTCCAAAGGCGCGGCACGCGACGAGCCGCTGTGTGGATTCGCCGCGTGCCGTGACTTGGCTGCGTATTCGATGTGCAGATTTCCTGAAGCCGGGATTCAGCTCGCTTTGACGGACGGGCTGTTACCGGGTGGTGGCGGAGGGCGAGGGAGTGGCCTCCGCCACGGGCGGGGTCAGTCCAGCTTCTTGAGGAGCTGGGTGGCGAGCGAGGCGGAGGAGGCGGGGTTCTGGCCGGTGACGAGATTGCGGTCGACGACCACGTGCGGGGCCCACGGCTCGCCCTCCTGGAAGTCGGCGCCGATCTCCCCCAGTCGGTCCTGGAGCAGCCACCTGGCCTTGTCGGCGAGGCCGGCCTGAGTCTCCTCCGCGTTCGTGAATCCGGTCAGGCGGTAGGCCGCGAACGGGTTGCTGCCGTCCTCCTTCGTGGCGGCGAGCAGCGCGGCCGGGCCGTGGCAGACCACGCCGAGCGGCTTGCCCGACTCCAGTGCCTGGACGAGCAGTCGGCCGGAGTCGGCGTTGACCGCCAGGTCCTCCATCGG
Source organism: Streptomyces montanus (assembly GCF_005786655.1). NCBI lineage: Bacteria > Bacillati > Actinomycetota > Actinomycetes > Kitasatosporales > Streptomycetaceae > Streptomyces > Streptomyces montanus. Next base: position 17,763 of record NZ_VBZC01000071.1, on the reverse strand, counting down.
GCCGTGGCCGCCGGGGTAGAAGACGCCGTCGTAGCCGTCCAGGTCGACGTCTTCGAGGCGGATGGGCCTGCCCAGCTCGGCGAACGAGGCGAGGGCGGTGGCGATCCTGTCCGCTCCCTCCTGGCCGCCGTTGACCTCGGCGGCCAGGCTCCCTCGGTCCACCGTCGGCGTCACCCCGCGCGGGGTGGCCACGACGACCTCGTGCCCCGCGGCCTTGAGTGCCTCGTACGGGGCGACGGCCTCCTCGGCCCAGAAGCCGGTCGGGTGCTTGGTGCCGTCGGCCAGCGTCCAGTGGTCGACGCCGGTCAGTACGAACAGGATCTTCGACATGTCACATGCTCCGAGAGTTGGGGGGTTCGCGCGACGGCGTTCGCAAACGGTGCGCCGCCGCGCCGACACTCTCGAAGGTAGGCCGATCGGGCATAGAGATCCAATAGCGGACCCTTTGGCCTGGTGAGCAGTCGCATCACCTGCCGACGGTCACTCAACTTCACGACAGCTACGCGGAGTTGGGGCGCCTCCAGGGAGGAAGGCGTCCGCGAGGATCTTGGGTACGTCGGTGCTGGTCAGCCCATGCCGGCTCTTGTTCGCCGTCGTCGACGGCAAGGCCTTGGCAACGCGCGATGCGCAGTTTCGCAAAGAGAGTTGGGAAAACACGTTGAACACCACACGCACAGCATCCGTACCTACAGCCATCCAGGCGCCGCCACCAACTGCCACCCCGGCAGTTCGGACCCCGTCCCCAGGAGGTCAAGAAGTTGAGTCACAAGCGAACACCGAAGCGCAAGGCCGTAATAGCAGCGGGCAGCGTGGCGGCGCTCGGCGCGGCGGCACTCATACTCCCCAACGCGATGGCGTCGCAGACCGAGTCCTCATCGGGAAGCGCCGAACCGAAGTCGGTCAAGGCCGCGGCGGCGCAGGCCCTGTCAGCGCAACTGGCCGAGCAGCTCGGCGACGCGTTCGCCGGGTCGTGGTACGACTCCGACGAGCAGAACCTCGTCATCAACGTCGTGGGCGACAACAACAACATCATCCTGGGCGAGCAGGCCGGTGCGGTCGTACGCCAGGTGGACAACAGCATGTCCGAGCTTAAGGCCGCCGAGCAGACCTTGAAGACCAAGGCGACCGTGCCCGGCACGTCCTGGGCCATGGACCCCAAGACCAACAAGATCCAGGTCACCGCCGACAGCTCCGTCAAGGGCGAGAACTGGGACCAGGTGGAGTCGACCGTCAAGTCGCTCGGGGGCATGGCGGAGGTCAAGAGGTCCGCCGGTACGTTCAAGACGTTCGCCGCGGGCGGCGACGCCATCTTCGGCGGCGGGTCACGCTGCTCGCTCGGCTTCAACGTCACCGACTCCGCGGGCGAGCCCGCATTCCTGACCGCGGGTCACTGTGGTGTCGCGGCGGCCGAGTGGTCGGAGGAGGAGGGTGGCGCGGCGATCGGCACGACCGACGCGGACACGGCCACGTTCCCCGGTGAGGGCGACTTCGCGCTCGTCAAGTACGACGACCCGGCGACCGAGGCGCCCAGCACCGTGAACCTCGGTGGCGAGACGGTCGACATCGCGCAGGCCGCGGAGGCCGAGGTCGGTATGCCGGTCACCCGCATGGGCAGCACCACCGGCCAGGACTCCGGTACGGTCACCGCCCTCAACGCCACCGTGAACTACGCGGAGGGCTCGGTCAGCGGTCTGATCCAGACCGACGTCTGCGCCGAGCCGGGTGACAGCGGCGGCTCGCTGTTCAACGAGAACAGCGCGATCGGCCTGACCTCCGGTGGCAGCGGAGACTGCACCGTCGGCGGCGAGACCTTCTTCCAGCCGGTCACCACCGCGCTGGAGGCGGTCGGCGCGACGATCGGCGAAGGCGGCGCCGGCGGCGGTGGCGCGGGTGCCGGTGAAGAGGCCGGCGGCGCCGCCAACGGCAATGGCGCCGCCAACGGCAACGGCGCGGCCAATGGCAACGCCAACGCCAACGGCGCGAACAACGGCTAGGGCCGCCAGGGCCTGAACAGCTGACCCGGCTGATCCAGCTGACTCGGCCGTACGACGTACACGCGTGACGGCTGTGGTGGGGCGGTCCGGCTCTCCGGCGGGAGAGCCGGACCGCCCCGCGTGTGTGGCCCCCTGCGTGTGTGACCCGGGTCAGCCGCCCCGCGCGCGCAGCAGCAGCAGTGCCACGTCGTCGACCCGGTCCCGTTCCGTTCCGCTGTGCCGTACGAGACTGTCGGCCAGCTCCTCCAACGGCTGGTCGCCGATCTCGGTGAGCCGCCGGGAGAGCCCGGCCAGCGCGTCCTCGATGTCGACACCCGGGGACTCGATCAACCCGTCGGTGTAGAGGGCGAGTACCGCCCCGGGGTCGAGCGCGACCTCGGTCGTCGGGTACGTGGCGGCCGTGTCGATCCCGAGCAGCGGACCTCCGGCGAGGTCGAGCGTCCGGACCTGCCCGTCGGGCCTGCGCAGCAAGGGCGGTGGATGCCCCGCACGGGCCATCACGGCCCGGCCGTGCGCGGGATCCAGCCGCAGATAGATACAGCTGGCGAAGAGGTCGGTGCCCAGGTCGATCACCAGCCGGTTGGTGCTGCGCATGACCTCCTCCGGCGTCCGGCCGACGGTCGTGTACGCGCGTACGGCGGTGCGGATCTGTCCCATGAGCCCGGCCGCCGTGACGTTGTGGCCCTGCACATCACCGATCACGGCCGCGGCCCCGCCGAGCGTCGGCACCAGGTCGTAGAAGTCCCCGCCGATCTCCATGCCCCGCGTGGCGGGCAGATAGCGGGCGGCCGCCTCGATACCGGGCAGCGACGGCAAGGAGTGCGGCAGCAGGGCGGCCTGCAGACCATGCGCGAGCTGGTGCTTCGTGTCGTACAGGCGGGCCCGCTCCAGCGCCTGCGCGATCAGTCCGCTCAGACTGGTCAGTACGGCACGTTCGTCGGCCGGGAACGCGTGCGGTTCGGCGTATGCGAGGACACAGGTGCCCACCGGCCGGCCGGACGCGACCAGCGGCAGGTACGCCCAGGCCGCCATGCCGTCGGCGGTGGTCGGCCGGGCCGGATAGACGCGCTCCAGCTGTCTGCGGGATTCGAAGAAGGCGGGCACGCCGCTGTTGGGCGCATGGGTCTCGGGGGTCTGTGCGGTGAGCGGCATCCCGTCGAACCGCTCCACCGCCTGTGGGTTCGGGTAGCCGCGATGACCGAGTACCTGCAGCCGGCCGCCCTGGGTGCCGAGGAGGACCAGCGCCTGGCTTCCGACGGCGGGGGCGATCTCGCTGGCGACCAGATCGACCACGTCCTGGACGCCCACCGCCTCGGTGAGCGCGCTGGCCAGGTTCAGGACCTGCGAGATGGTCACGAGACTCGACCCACCCTCCCCGGGTGGCATCTCCGCGCGGCCGGCCCCGGCGACCGCGCGCGCCCGGGAGATCCGCAGACTCAGCCCGTTCGTCGTGGGATAGAGCCGGAAGGACAGCCAGTCGGCCGGCGGGCGCAGCGCCACGAACGACGTCACCTGCTGGCTGAGCAGCGCGGCGCGATAGCGGTCCTCGTAGACCGGGTCGTTGAGCCACGGCACGGACGCCCACAGCTGGGTGCCCAGCAGGCCGCTGACCGGCAGGCCGAGCAGTTTGCCCGCCGCGGCGTTGGCGAAGGTGATCCGGCCGTGCAGATCGAGGGCGCACAGCCCGTACGGCAGCCGGGCCACCATGCGCACGGCCTCCACCGTGCCGAGCGTCCCGGCCACGGTCGCCACCGACGCCGGGGCGAGCAGATCGGGCTCGGGGCGGACCGGGTAGCCCTCCTCGACGGCCCGCTCCAGACGCAGGGCGAGGCGGCCGCAGGCGGCGCTGAGATGGTCCCGCTCGCGGTCGGACAGTTCCGACGGACGCGTGCCCGGCCAGGTCACGAAGATCGCTCCGTACGCGGCCCGCTCGGTGGCCACCGGCAGCGCGGCCAGCGCGAAGGGATACGGCAGGACCACGGCGATCCGCGGATAGTCCCGGGCCATTTCCTCCTCGCCGGCGATCCAGACGAGCCGGCGTTCGCGCACCGCCTTCGCCACCGGGACCGGGGCGCTGAGCCCCACCCGCTCCCAGGGCGCGGCGAAGGCCCTGGGCAGCCCCGCCATCACCGCCATCTCCAGGACCTGTTCCCCCGGGGCCAGCAGATAGACCGCGCCGGAGTGGGCGTGGACGTCGTCCATGATCGCGGCCAGCGTCAGGGACAGCAGTGGTCGGCCGACCGTCGCCGGGACGTTGTCCGGCTCCTGCCACTCAGGCACGCCGACCACCTCCTCCCACGGACGTGCGTAGGAGTACCGGAATCAAGGCTCTCTCGTGCGCACCGTTCCCGCACGGCGAGCGGGAACCGTCACAAGGGCTGCGCGAGCGTCCACGACGCGCTGTAATTGCGGACGTGGTAAGTGAGGGCGCTGCGGGACGCAGAACGAGAACACTGCGTGCTGAACTTGCCCTCAAGGCGCTCTCCGCGGATCCGGGCTCCCGCGAGCGGTTGCGGAGCGTGATCGAGCTGGCCCTCGTCTTCGGCCGCGCGACGGTCGCCGCCGTGTACGCGCCGGGGGAGGACGAACAGCTGAGTCTGGTCGAGTCCGCGGGCGTGCCCTGGACCTTGTACGGGCTGCGTGACAGTTATCCCCTCTCCGAGGACTCGCCCGCCGCGGACGCGTATCGCCGCGGACAGCCGCTGTGGCTCGGCCCCGAGGAACTCGCCACGAATCCCGGGGATGCCGGCATCCGCGAAACCTCCGGTATCCGCGATCCCTCAGGGATCCCTGATCCCCCCGGCATCCCTGATCCCCGCGGCGTCCAGCACACACCCGCGGGGGACTTCTCGCTGGCCGCCGTTGCGCTGCCCGCGGATCAGGGTGGTGGCGGATGCCTGCTCGCCGTGAGCGACAGCCCCGGCGGCTTCGACGCCGACGACCGGCAGTGCCTGGAACTGCTCGCCGAGGCGGTCGTGGTCCGCCCCTTCCCGCCCCGGGTCCCCTCCCCGCCCCGACCTCTTCCTCCGTCCGCGGGCGCTGCCGACGCCCCGCACGGCGACGCCCCGCACGGCGACGGCCTGCCCAGCAGTGCGTTCGCCCTGGCCATGGACACCGGGCGCGTCGAGGTCGACGACGAGATGCTGGAGCTGTTCGGCCTCAGCAGGGGTGACTTCGACGGCAAGGTCGAGACCCTGCTGGGGATGACGGTCCCGGAGGACCTGCCCACGCTGATGTCCGTGGTGGAGGCGGACCACATGTCCATCGGGGACCGCGAGCTGGAGTTCCGCATCCTCCAGCCCTCCGGGGAGCAGCGGTGGCTGAGGCTGCGCGGACAGCTGCTGCCCGCCGGCGACGGGCAGCCGGCGCGGCTCGTGGGCACGGTCGCGGACGCCTCGAAACTGCGTACCGGCATCAACGAGGTGGCCCGCGTCCAGCAACTCGCCGCAGCCCTGGCCACCGCGGGCACCGTGCGGGACGTCAGCCAGGCCGTGGTCACCGCCCTGCGCCGGCCGCTGCTGGCCGACCGCATGGCGCTGGCCGTAGTGGAGGGCGACCGCCTCGTCGTCACCGTCCTGGACCCGCCGGAGCCGGAGGCATGGCCCCAGGTGTGGCGCAGCGAGTGGCGCTCGGAGTGGCCCGACGCGCCCATCCGCACCATGCCGACCCTGGCGGCCGCCCTGCGCGAGGGGCGCGCGGCGATCTGGCCCGCCGGGACGCCGCTGGAACCCGCGCTCGCCGAGGTCGGACCCGGCGGTCTCGCCGTCCTGCCGCTGCCGGCCGGCGGCCGCACGGCCGGCGCCTGCCTGATCGGCTGGGACACTCCGCACGACTTCGGCCCGGACGAGCGCGCCCTGCTCACCGCGTCCGCCGGTCTCGCCGGCCAGGCCCTGATACGCGCCCAGGCCTTCGACGCCGAACACGAACTCGTCGGGATGCTCCAGCGCACCCTGCTCCCGCGCCGCCTGCCGACCCTGCCCGGCGCGGTCGCCGTCGCCCGTTATCTGCCCACCACGGCGGGCCTGGAGGTCGGCGGCGACTGGTACGACGTGATCCCGCTGCCCCACAACCACGTCGCCCTCGTCATCGGCGACGTCCAGGGGCACAACGCCGGGGCGGCGACGCTCATGGGCCAGATGCGCACCGCCCTGCGCGCGTACGCCGTCGAGGGTCACCCTCCGGACGTGGTGGTCTCCCATGCCAACCGGCTGCTCGTGGACCTGGAGACCGATCTCTTCGCCACCTGCTGCTACGTGGACGTCGACATGGAGGAGGGCACGGCCTGGTGCGTACGAGCCGGACATCTGCCCCCGGTCCTGCGGCACCCGGACGGCACCACCGAGGTCGTGGTCACGGAGGGCGGGCCGCCGCTCGGCGTGATCACACAGGCCGACTTCCCGATGAGCCCGATACCGCTGCGCCCCGGCTCGCTGCTGGCGCTGACGACGGACGGTCTGGTCGAGTCCGCCGAACTCGACTTCGAGGACGGCCTGTACCGGCTGGCCGACGAGCTGGCCGCCGCCGACCCCGCCCACCTCGACCTGGTGGCGGACGCCCTGCTCACCTACGCCAACCGCAGCGACGACGTGGCCCTGCTGCTCCTGCGCTACGACGGCATGGCGCTACGGCCACAGCGCGAGAGCTGGACGGTGTGGCGCCTGCCCGAGGCGGTCCGGCACGCCCGTCGCTTCACCAAGCGCACCCTGCGTGCATGGGGCGTGACCGAGGAGACCGACGCCATCCTGCTGGTCGTCTCCGAGCTGGTCACCAACGCCCTCGTGCACACCGACGGCCAGGTCCGGCTCGACCTCACGCTGATCGACAACCGCCTGCGCGTCGCCGTCGCCGACGCCTCACCACGTACGCCCATCAAGCCGACCAGCATCGGCTGGGAGGCCACCGGGGGGCGTGGCATCCTCCTGGTCGAGGCCCTGTCGGCGGTCTGGGGAACCGTGCCGGTCAGTGGCGGCAAACAGGTGTGGAGCGAGATCGCCCTGAGCTGAACCGTCCGTCCTACGCTGAGTGGCGTGCGCCTCCTGCTGATGTCCGACACCCACATCCCCCAGCGCGCCAAGGAGCTCCCTGCGCCGCTGCTCGCCGAACTCCCGCGCGCCGACATCGTCATCCACGCCGGCGACTGGGTGGACGTCGCCACCCTCGACCTCCTGGAAAGCCGGTCGAACCGGCTGATCGGCGTGTACGGCAACAACGACGGCCCCGCGCTCAGGGCCCGCCTGCCGGAAGTGGCCCACGCCGAACTGGACGGGCTGCGCCTCGCAGTCGTCCACGAGACCGGCGCCGCGGCGGGGCGCGAACGCCGCTGCGCCGCACGCTTCCCCGACCTCGACGTCCTCGTCTTCGGCCACAGCCACATCCCCTGGGACACCACGGCACCGACCGGCCTGCGCCTGCTCAACCCCGGCTCACCCACCGACCGCCGCCGCCAGCCCCACTGCACGTACATGACGGCGGTCGTGAGCGACGCCCGCCTGACGGACGTACACCTCCACCGGCTGCCGCCCCGTCAACGTTAATCCGTTGCGCTCGCGCACGCCGCCTGCTGCACTACGGGAGACGAGCCGTCATTGATCAAGCAGATCTGAGGAGCAGCACATGCGAGCACCGTTCATGTCCACCCAGGAAGGAATCCCTCTCACTTCAAAGGACATGACACCCGGTGCATACGCACACGCACACGCTGAACCTGGGAATTCTGGCGCACGTAGACGCCGGTAAGACGAGCCTGACCGAGCGGCTCCTGCATACCGTCGGGGTCATCGACGAGATCGGCAGCGTGGATGACGGCAGTACCCAGACGGATTCCCTCGCGCTGGAACGCCGGCGCGGCATCACGATCAAATCCGCCGTCGTCTCCTTCGCGATCGACGACGTGACGGTCAATCTGATCGACACACCCGGGCACCCGGATTTCATCGCCGAGGTGGAACGGGTGCTGAGCGTGCTCGACGGCGCGGTCCTCGTGCTGTCGGCCGTGGAAGGCGTACAGGCGCAGACACGCGTCCTGATGCGGACGCTGCGGCGGCTGGGCATTCCGACGCTGATCTTCGTGAACAAGATCGATCGTGCCGGGGCACGGTACGCGGACCTGCTGGAGAGCATCTCCAGGCGGCTCACCCCGGCGATCGTCCCGATGGGCGAGGTCCGCGAACTGGGCACGCGGGACGCCCGTTTCACCCCGTACACCGGTCCCGCGCCGCGACTTCTCGAGCTGCTCGCCGAGCACGACGACGGGCTGCTGGCCGCGTACGTCGACGACAAGGCGACCGTCTCCCGCGAGCGACTGCACAGGGAACTCGCCGCTCAGACCGGGCGGTGCCTGGTGCACCCGGTGTTCCTGGGCTCGGCCATCACGGGGGCGGGGATCAGCGAACTGGTCAAGGGGATCCGGGAGTTGCTGCCCTCGGCCACGGGCGACACGGACGGTCCGGTCTCGGGGACCGTCTTCAAGGTCGAGCGCGGGCCGGCGGGGGAGAAGGTCGCGTACGCGCGGATGTTCTCGGGGACTCTGCACACACGCGACCGGCTGCCGTTCCGCGACGGCGAGGAGGGCAAGGTCACCGCGATCAGCGTCTTCGACCGCGGCTCGGCCGCGCGGACAACGTCCGTGACGGCGGGGCGGATCGGCAAGCTGTGGGGGCTGGGCGACATCCGCATCGGCGACACCATCGGCGTACCGCGGAATGGGCCGGCCGAGCACCATTTCTCCCCGCCGACGCTGGAAACGGTCGTCGTCCCGGCCAGAACGGCCGACAAAGGCGCCCTGCATCTCGCGCTCACCCAACTCGCCGAACAGGACCCGCTGATCAATCTTCGGCAGGACGAAATCCGGCAGGAAACCTCGCTGTCCCTGTACGGAGAAGTGCAGAAAGAGGTCATCCAGGCCACGCTGGCCGACGAATTCGGCATCGACGTCACCTTCCGCGAGACGACGACGATCTGCGTCGAGCGGCCGGTCGGCACGGGGGCGGCCGTCGAGTTCAACGGCAAGGACCCGAACCCCTTCCTCGCGACCGTCGGTCTGCGCGTCGATCCGGCACCGGTCGGCTCCGGCGTGGAATTCCGGCTGGAGGCCGAACTCGGATCGATGCCGTACGCGTTCTTCAAGGCCGTCGAGGACACCGTGAGGGAGACGCTGGGCCAGGGCATTCACGGCTGGCAGGTCACCGACTGCACGGTCACCATGACGCACTCCGGCTATTCGCCGCGGCAGAGCCACGCCCATCAGCGGTTCGACAAGAGCATGTCGAGCACGGGCGCCGACTTCCGCGGACTGACTCCACTGGTGCTGATGGACGCGCTGCGGCAGGCGGGCACCCAGGTGCACGAGCCGATGCACCGTTTCCGACTGGAGGCCCCGACGGACACGCTGGGCGCGGTGCTGCCCGTCCTGGCGAAGCTGCGCGCCGCGCCGCAGACGACCCGGACGAGGGGAACGGCGTCCGTGCTGGAGGGGCGGATCCCGGCGGCCCGGGTGCACGAACTGGAGCAGCAGCTCCCGGGGATGACCCGGGGCGAGGGCGAGCTGGAGTCCGCCTTCGACCACTACGCGCCGGTCGCCCGCGGCATGCTCCCGGAGCGGGCCCGGACCGACCACAACCCCCTGGACCGGAAGGAGTACCTGCTGAACGTGACACGGCGGGTTGCCGGATGACGTTGAACTCCTCCGAGAAAACGGGTATTTACCACGAGTACACGAGGTGATCCATTTTAGGGCGCATTTATGCAGGTGAGCACAGTGCTTCCGGTGCAGGGTCACGTCCGCTGGAGTGATGTTCGACGTTGACGTCTCCGCACCGGCCGGACCACCCTGGGAGAACGACCCGGTGGAGTGTTGGCACGCCATGGGGGTCAACCTGGGTGGCGCGCCGGCAGCCTGCCGGGCGGTGCTGCCAGGCATTATCGAGCGCGGTCGGCGGCGGGTCGTCGCGATCTCCAGTCACGCGCGGCACACCTGTCGGCCGTACGTCAGCTGGGGCTCCAGCCACGGCGCATCACGCTCCGGTCTGAGAGGGCGGTGGAGCATCGGCCAGCCGAGCATCCTCTCCGCCGTCCACCTGCGCGGGAGCACGGTGGAGCCGCGGGTGCCGGTCGTGCGGCGAACGACTTCGAGGTCGATGCCGAGGCGGAGGGCTAATGGGCGGTAGATCGAACCGCCCTGCCCCTGCTGGGCACCGCACAGGGCGGGCAGGCACCAAACGGGCCCCGCTCGCCCGCGTGTTCGGGCTGCCGCAGCGCTCGAATTCCGCTCCACCACTGGTCCCGTACGGGTACCGGCGGACGAAACGGGCCCATACGGGCACCATCGGATGAGCAACAAACACAGTCAGTGCCGCACATCCGTTGTAGAAATTCCCCCATGGGTCCACTGGGGCCCGAAGCCATCAAAGATCCCCCTGTGAAAAGGAAAGTCTCCCGACTCCAGAGGATTTGGTGGCTTCAAGGAGTCATGACGAATTCTTGGACGGAGAGTTGTATGCAAGTCCCGATGTGCTGACGAGAAGGCAGCACGCGGCAACGGATGGCAGCGATGGGTGGTTGGTCCATGGGCCGTCGCCGCCGTCGCCGTCACTGCGATGGCCGCGATCGCCTACGGCCCAGCTCGGCCCGACACCGACAATGCCGCCGAAGAACCGCCGGCCCCGCCGGACCGAACCACCGAACCACGGCATTGTCCGCTCAGGTACTCAACTTTCTGGCAAACCCCGACACTAGGGCTTCTCATGGCCTGACGGGACAGTCGAACAACCCCCCATGTATGTGCAGCAGAAGAAAGACGGTACGTCTCAGATGACCAAGAACATGACCGGTGCCTCGCGTGCCAGTGACAGCGTGACCGTGTCGTCCCGCGCAACCGTCCCCGCTCATCCTTTGGAAAGCCGACTCAACCCCCGCGCGCGACGCCGTACCTGTACGGCGCACATCGACACCGAGCTCAATGTCACGGCCGCGGACTCCGACTTCTGCTGGCAGTTCGGACGCAGTTCGGCCGACACCTGTGGGCGCAGCCTCTTCGACCTCCTGCATCCCAGCGCCCCGAGCGTCATGGGCCGGCACTTCAGGCGACTCGCCGAGGGCCGCTGCAACCGGTTCGTCGAACGCACAGTGGGCGTGTGCGCCCCTCATCGCGTGTTCTCCTGCGAGCTGGCAGGCATAGCGGTTCACGGCACCTCGGACCGCCTTGTCGGCATCGTGGTCCTCGTCCACCCGGACACGGTCCCGGGCGACACCACCGCGGAGGCGGTCAGCCCCCGCGACGTTCTTCTCAGCAAGCTCGATGCCCAGGTACTCGAAGGTGTCGCGAGCGGTGCCTCCACCGTGCAGCTTGCCACACGGCTCTACCTCAGTCGGCAGGGTGTCGAGTACCACGTCGGACTGATGTTGCGGAAACTCAGGGCTCCCAACCGTGCGGCCCTCGTTGCCCGGGCGCACTCCCTGGGCATGCTGACCGTCGGCCACTGGCCGCCTCGGGTCCTGCCCGAGTTCGTCAAGTAGCAACATCACGGCGGCAATCGACCGTTCGACCACAGGGTGTGCCTGTGGCGATCGCATCAACTGATGGGATTGCGCCTTCCCTTACCTGCAATCCGCAGGCCGGCTTCGTAGGTGAGAACGGGGCTCTGGCACACCTGGCCCCCAACTCGGGCGTGATCCGCTCATGCCCTCAAGTGTCAACCGCTGGCCCTTGACGCTCTGGTGAGGAGGGCTGGCGGCGGCATGCCCGTGCCCAGGCAGTTGACCACCGCTCCGGCGGCCGGCAGCGGGGCGTTGCCGCCAGGGACATGACGGCGAAGCCGGCCGCGCAGAACCGCGAGGACGACGTGCAGCGACAGAACTACCCCGAGAAAACGAGTACTTACTTTGGAGTAACAGATACTTACTCTGGAGTCAGAGGAGTTGACGGGCCCCTGCTGCCGTTGCGAATGTGGTGGACATGTCAAAGATCGCGGACATGGCACCATCGCGTACGCGCCTGCTCGGTGTGCTCATTCTCCTCACCGGCTTGCTGACCACGGCGGGCGCCCGGCCCGCCACCGCTCTCCCCGACGACCTCTGGTTCGACAGACCGGCCGGGGCCACCCTCACCGTCGAGAACGGCCGCTTCACCGATGGCCTCGGCCGCGAAGTGGTGCTCCGTGGCTACAACGTCTCCGGCGAGACGAAGCTGGCGGAGAACAAGGGCCTGCCGTTCGCCTCAGTCGCCGACGCCAAGAAGTCCGCGACCGCGCTGCGCGCCCTCGGCGGCGGCAACACGGTCCGCTTCCTGCTCTCCTGGGCGTATGCCGAGCCCGTGCGCGGCCAGGTGGACGCCACGTATCTCGCCGCCGCCACCGGCCAGATGCGCGCGTTCCTCGACGCCGGAATCCGCGTGTATCCGGACTTCCACCAGGACCTCTACTCGCGCCATCTCTTCGACCCGGACAGCTGGTACACCGGCGACGGGGCGCCCAAGTGGGCCGTCGACGCCGGGGACTACCCGGACGAGTACTGCGGAATCTGCCCCTTCTGGGGCCAGAACATCACGCAGAACGAGGCCGTGAAGCAGGCGTCCTACGACTTCTGGCACAACGAGCACGGACTCCAGGAAGCCTTCCTCACCACCGCCCAGAAGACCATGGCGTACGTCGAACGGAACCTGACCGACGACCAGTTCGCGGGCGTCATCGGCTTCGACCCGTACAACGAACCCCACGCGGGCACCTACGACTCCGGGCAGACCAGCCGCAAGTGGGAGAAGAACGTCCTGTGGCCGTTCTACGAGAAGTTCCGCGCCCGTATGGACGCGGCCGGCTGGCAGGACAAGCCCGCCTTCGTGGAACCCAACCTCTTCTGGAACGCGAACATCGACTTCCAGAAGCAGGAGGGCGGCCTCCTCGACGCGGGCAAGCTCGGGCCGGACTACGTCTTCAACACCCACTTCTACGACCAGAAGGCGATCTCGGGCATCTTCATGCCGGGCAAGGCGGGTGACGGCCAGTACGCCACCGACTTCGGCACGGTGCGCGACCGTGCCGCCGCGGGTGGCACGGCGGGCATCATCAGCGAGTTCGGCCATCCGCTGGCGGGGACCGTCTCCGACAAGGCCCCGACCGTCCTCAAAGCGATGTACCAGGCGCTCGACTCCCGTGTGCCGGGCGCCAGTTGGTGGTCCCGGCCCGCGCAGTCCGGTCCGGTCCTCTCCGGTTCGCAGTGGCAGTGGGACATCTACAACGGCCGCCACCGCGAGCTGATGAACGGCAACCCCGACAAGGTGCTCACCTCCGGTGACGCCTGGAACGACGAGGACCTCTCCGCCGTACGCCTCGACGACTCCGGCAAGGCGGTGCTGCGCCAGGACGCCCGGCTCCTCGACCGCGTCTACCCGAGCGCCACGGCGGGCAGCACCGTCGCGTTCACCTACGAGGACCGCTCCCGCGACGGCTCCACGACCCTGACGTGGAACCCGGTGCCCGACTCGCTCCCGCGCGTGAAGCAGCTGGTGGGCTCGGGCCAGTACGCCCTGCATGTGTGGCGCTCCGACGGCGGCTCGGCACCCACCGAACTGCACCTGCCCGCGTCCTTCCCGAACTCGTCCACCACCGTGGTCTCCGATCTCGGTACGACGGCGGCCCCGCCCTCGTACACGAAGACCACCCCGGTCGCGGTCGCGAACGAGCCGGGCGGCACGGGCAGTCGTCGGCTGCTCCTGACCGCCGCCGGCTCGGGCACGCACTACGCGCTCGTCACCAACGGCGCGACGGCTCCGTCCGCGGAGCTGCTGAGTGCCGCGCGGACGGAGCTGGCGAACTGGGTCGCGACGAAGGTCAGTTAGCGGACGGGCCGGTCCAGTCCGCGCGGACCTGGGCCAGGCGTACGCGCTGAGGGTGGTCGCCGACCGTCACGGACGCCGTCTTTCGCCCGGTGGCGAAGTCGATGGCCGTGACCCGGTCGGCGCCGCTCTCGGAGATGACACAGGACTTGCCGTCACCGCTGACAGTCGCCCAGTAGGGCTTCGAGGCGGTGACGAGCGGGCCCTCCTGGAGGGAGGAGCGGTCGACGACGGTCGCGTAGTCGTCCATCGTCCCGGCGATGCACAGCTTGTCGCCGGCGGGGCTCATCGACATGCCGTGGTGGCGCGAGTCGTTGACCCAGGTCGTGCGGTCCTCGCTCGTCGCCGGGTTCTTGGGGAGTGTTTTCACGCGGGTGATCTTGTCGCTCGCGATGTCGTACTCGACGAAGCCGTTGAAGAACGAGACCTGGAAGTAGAGCTTCGATTCGTCCGGAGTGAAGGCGACCGGGCGGACGGCGTCGGACAGGTCCTTGCGGCCGAAGGCGTCGAGCCGTTCGCGCATGTCGATGACCTTGACCGTCTCGTACGTGTTGGCGTCGACGACGGTGATCTTGCGGTCGCCCTTCGTCCAGTCCAGCCACGGGGCGTCGGTCGCGGTGTTCACGTCCCCGATCGACATGTTCCACAGGTACTTGCCGTCCTGGGAGAAGACGTTCTCGTGCGGCTTGTCGCCGGTCTTGAACGAGCCGAGCTGCTTGCCGGTGGCGATGTCGAGGACGTGCACGGTGTTGGAGATCGAGGCCGACACGGCGACACGCTTGCCGTCGGGGGAGACCGCCATGTGGTCGGAACGGTAACCCGACACCGGGAAGCGCCAGTTGATCTTCCCCGTCGCGAGGTTGATCGACACGACATCGGCGAAGCTGGGCCGGGAGACCACCATCGCCGACCCGTCGGGCGTCGAGTACATGTCGTCGACGAACTGGTCGTGGCCCTCTCCGACGCCGTTGCGGATGGCCATGAAGTAGATCCACTTGATCGGGTCGGCGTTGATCTCCGCCATCCGCTGTTCCTTGTCCGGGATGACGTTGATCCGGCCGATCTTCGCGAGGTCGCCGCTCGACTTGATGACGTCGGCGGTGCCGTCCCAGTTGTTGCCGACGAACATCACCTCGCGCAGGGCCGCGGAGGCGTCCTGGGTGCCGTCGGAGGCGTTCTGCGTGCCGGCCGTGGCCGCCGCCGGTCCGGCGACGATCAGGGCGAGGGCGGCCGCGAGCGGCCCTACGTGCCGGGCTTTGAAGGCAGACATGACCTTCTCCTCATTGGTGGGAGCATGACAAGCTGAGATCTGAATACGTGGGCGTTCAGACTTACTTACTGGAAAGTAAGGAGTGGGTGCCGCTCTCCACAAGACGTCGGACACGACAAAATTGGCCATCTGAGCGACAAGAGTGATGAGGGAGGGGTCAGTGGCGGGCAGGATCAAAGCGCCGACCGGCCGTTATGGTGGCAAGTCCGCCCAGGAGCGGCAGGCCGAGCGACGTCGGCGGTTCCTGGACGCCGCGCTCCAGCTCTTCGGCGACAGCCCTGGCTACCGCGCCACGACCGTGGCCGCCCTGAGCGAGGCCGCCGGGCTGTCGACCCGCCAGTTCTACGAGGAGTTCCGCACCCTCGAGGACGTACTCGCCGCCCTCCACCTCCAGGTCAACGACTGGGCGGAGGAAGCCGCCCTGGCCGGACTCGGCGACGTGACCGGACAGCCGATCGCGGAGCGCGCCACCGCCGCCTTCCGTGCCTACGCCGCCAACGTCACCAGCGACCCACGTCGCCTGCGCATCACCTTCGTCGAGATCATCGGTGTCAGCCCCCGCCTCGAGAGACAGCGGCTGGCCCGCCGCTCCCGCTGGATCGACTTCATCTGCGCCGAGGCCGCGGCCGCCGTCCAGCGCGGCGAGGCGGCGCCCCGCGACTACCGCGTCGCCGCCGCGGCCTTCATCGGCAGCGTCAACGGCCTGCTGCACGACTGGAGTTCGGGCTGGGTCGACGCGAGTCTCGACGAGGTGGTCGACGAACTGGTCCAACTGCTCCTGGGCATTCTGCGCCCGGCCGGGTGGAGCCCGGCGGACACGTAAGTCCGCCTCGCTGTACGCGAGTGGGATGGCCCGACGGTCACCAACGGCGCAGCATCGCTGTGGCGACGGCGGCTTGGGCCGGGTCCAGGGCTGTTCTGCCGTCTTCGACGTCCCACAACGTGTTCTGCAGGACGCGACCGAGTGTCCAGCCGGACGCCCGCCGCCGGTCCAGACCGAGCGCCTCGGTCAGCTGGTCGAAGCGGCGGAGCACCGTGTCTGTCACGTCGCCGGAGGCCACCACCGACTCCCACCGGCTGTCGAGTGCCGGCCACAGGTCGAACCCGGGGTCACCGGCCAGTGGTTCCGGGTCGATGGCGAGCCAGGGTTCCCGTTGCCCGGCCAGGATGTTGTCGTAGTGCAGATCCCAGTGCAGCAGCCGGTCGCCGGCCTCGCCGATCAGGTCGGACACGGCGAACGCGCAGGTGCGCAGCAGCCGTTGGTCGGCAGGGTCGCGCAGTACCGGTACGGCGCGCGGCACCTGGTCGAGCATGGCGGCGGCGATGTCCGCGAGCCGCCGCACGCCCTGCGGCGCGGGCACCGCGACCAGGCGAGCCATCACCTCGGCGAGGATCCGCGTCGCGGCGGTGTCGTCGGTCACCGACGACAGCGGCCGGGTCGCGTCCAGCCGTTCCAGGAGCATGGTGCCGGTGTCCGGGTCGTGGTCGAGCAGCCGCACCGCACCGTTGCCGTTCCATGCCCGCAGACCGCGCGCGGCGTCGGCGTTGTCCTCGGTGACCTGCTGGAGTTTCAGCACCGCGGGCGTACCGTCCGCGCGGGTCACCGGAAGCACCAGCGAGGCCATGCCGTGCCCGGCGGGGCCGTCCAGCCGCAGTGCCCAGCGGTCCAGGAAGCTCGCCGCCAGCCCCGGGAGCGCGGCGATCCACGCACGGCCGGACGCGCCGCTCCTGCTGTACGACGCGGCGAACGCGTCGGGCACGTCGACCCGAATCGACGTACTCATGTCGCGTATCCCGCGTCCAGCATGACAGCACCCTACTCGTACACGATCACGGAAACGACCAGCACAACCGCCGCGGTGAAGAGGGCCACCCCGAACAGGAACCGGCCGACGAGCCGCCGGCGCAGTTTGCGATACCTCTCCTGATACTCGGCCCGCAGTTCTTCGCCGCGTCGTGCGGTGCGTCGCCAGGAGAGCCGGGTGAGCGCGAAGTACTCCTTCGCGTAGCGCTCCTCGATCTCCTCGCGCTGGGACTCGCTGAGCCACTCGAACTGCCGGGCGAAACGGCCGGCTTGGGCACGGCCCTCGCCGCGGGTGGCCTCGACCAGCAGATGGCCTTCGATCTCGTTGATCAGGGCGTTCGCGTCCAGCGGGCGCTCGTCCATCGCGGTCACCGCAGGGCCGCCCTCTCCGCGGCGTCCAACTCCACCCCGGCGGCGCCGACTTCGGGTCGGTGCAGGTCGAACGCCGGGGATTCGCTGCGGATACGCGGCATGGTGAGGAAGTTGTGCCGCGGCGGCGGGCAGGACGTCGCCCACTCCAGCGAACGGCCGTGGCCCCACGGGTCGTCGACCTCGACCTTCTTGCCGTACTTGGCGGTCTTCCACACGTTGTAGAAGAACGGGAGCAGGGACAGACCGAGGAGGAAGGAGAAAATGGTGGAGACGGTATTGAGGACGGTCAGGCCCTCCACCGCCAGGTAGTCGGGAATCCGGCGCTGCATTCCGTTGGTGCCCAGCCAGTGCTGGACGAGGAAGGTGCCGTGGAAGCTGATGAACAGCGTCCAGAAGGTGATCTTGCCGAGTCGTTCGTCGAGCATCTTGCCCGTCATCTTCGGCCACCAGAAGTGGAAGCCGGAGAACATCGCGAACACCACGGTGCCGAACACCA
>NZ_VBZC01000070.1:0-48227 GCF_005786655.1 Streptomyces montanus | reverse complement strand
TGCGGGAGAGGGGCGCCGCGCCGGGCTCCGCCGACCGCTCCTGCGCCCCGACGGACGCGCCTGACGCGCCCGACGCGCCATGGCGCCCGTGGCGCTTGGCGGACTTGCGCCGGGCCGCACGGCCGCCGGTGGCCGGTCTCGTGGCCGCCGCAGGTATGGCCCCGCTGCCGGGTAGGCGCAGCGCGACGGTCTCTTCGTCGATCGGGGGATGTTCGAACGACGGGGAGAGTGGCTCTTCCTGCCAAGCCTCCCCGTGCTGAGGCTCGTTGTACGAAGCCTCAGCATGCGTAGGCTCTGCGTGCTGATGCTCTTCGTACAGAGTGCCCCCGTGCGAGGGCGAGAGCTGAGGCTCCGCGTACTGCGCGTACTCCTGGTACGGCGGAGGCTCCGGCGAAGCCGTCTGCTCCCCGTACCAGTCCCGCGCGTACCCCTGGGGGTCGTACCACTCCTGCTCCGGCGCCGCAGCGCCTCCGTACACGGCAGCGTCCCCGTACGCGGTGTCCTCACCGTACGGGGCGGCACTGTCGCGCTCGGGGCGCAGGGCGGTCACGCCGTGGCCCTGCCCACCACCGGGGCGAGCCCCGCCGACCTCGCCACGGCCTCCGGGTCGCCGCATTCGACCAGCCAGTTGGCGAGCATGCGGTGGCCGTGCTCGGTCAGCACGGACTCGGGGTGGAACTGCACGCCCTCGACGGGCAGTTCACGGTGCCGAAGCCCCATGATGATCCCGTCGCGCGTACGAGCCGTGACCTCCAGCTCGTCGGGAACCGTGGCGGGCTCGGCGGCCAGCGAGTGGTAACGCGTCGCCGTGAAGGGCGACGGCAGGCCCGCGAAGACGCCTCGGCCCTCGTGATCGACGAGCGAGGTCTTGCCGTGCAGCAGCTCGGGGGCGCGATCCACCACACCGCCGTACGCCACCTGCATCGACTGCATACCCAGACAGACCCCGAAGACGGGGACGCCGGTGGCCGCGCAGTGGCGGACCATGTCGATGCAGACGCCGGCCTGCTCGGGAGCGCCGGGGCCCGGCGAGAGCAGCACCCCGTCGAATCCGTCCTGGGCGTGCGCCGTCGACACCTCGTCGTTGCGCAGCACCTCACACTCCGCGCCCAGCTGGTACAGGTACTGGACCAGGTTGAAGACGAAGCTGTCGTAGTTGTCGACGACGAGAATCCGTGCGTTCACTGGTTGTCCACCGTCACATCGTTGAAGGGCAGCAGAGGTTCGGCCCACGGGAAGACGTACTGGAACAGCACGTAGACCACCGCGAGCACGAGCACGAGCGAAATCAGGGCCCGCACCCACGCGTTTCCCGGCAGATGCCGCCAGATCCAGCCGTACATTGCCGTCCCTTCCGTCGCCGTACCACACCAGACTAACGGCGTAGGGCCTCTGGTTTCCCAGCCTCCGCGGGCTGTGTGGCATCAAGGTGTGCCCAGACGATCAGTCGGTGGCTGTGACCCCATTCCGGTTCACAAGTCGTCAGCGTCAGATAGCGGCCCGCGCGCGTGTATCCGGACTTCCTCGGTACCGGGTCGATGACCGCGATGTCGTTGGGCAGCGTCTTGTAGGGCTCGGTGTCGACGCGGTACGTGAACCATGTCCTGCCGTCGGTCAGCACCACCGCGTCGCCGGGGCGGAGCTTGGGAAAGTCCTTGAACGGGTCCCCGTAGGTGCGGCGATGACCCGCGACCGCGAAGTTGCCCTCCTGGCCCAGCTGCGCGGTGCTCGCGTAGTGACCGAGGCCCTTCTTCAGGGTGTCGGTCTTCGTGCCTTCGAGTACCGGCTTGTTCCACGTGAAACCAAGCCGCGGAATGTACATGACGGCGAAGGGCTTGCCGTCCGTGTACGGAGCCGGCGGCTCGGGGTTCTCGGCGGTGGGCGCCTGGGACGACTCGGAATCGGCCGCGACCGCCCCCTTCGACCACTGGTCCTGGAGATGGTCGATCTGGTCGTCCATCGCGCTGTCGGCCTTCAACCCCGTCCATAACAGTACGTAGACGACGAAGAGTACGATCACGCCGCCCACGGTGATGCACAGTTCGCTGAACGTCCTGATGACCACTCGCACCGGCAACTCCCGACGGGCTTACTCCACAGGCTTCGCGTAGTGGAGATCCACTGTGCCCGAGTAGCCGGGAAGAGTCACCGCCCCCTTCTCCTCGACTTTCCAGCCGAGCCCGTAGACGTTGACGTACACCATGTAGTTCTGGATCGCCGCGGACGCCGTGAGCGCCTTCTGCAGCTTCTCCGGGTCACCGACCGCAGTGATCTTGTACGGGGGCGAGTAGACGCGGCCCTGGAGGATGAGGGTGTTGCCAACGCAGCGTACGGCGCTGGTGGAGATCAGCCGCTGGTCCATGACCTTGATGCCCTTGGCGCCGCCCTGCCACAGGGCGTTGACGACGGCCTGCAGGTCCTGTTGGTGGATGACCAGGTAGTCGGGCTGCGGCTCGGGATAGCCGGGGAGCTTGGCGGTGGCGTTCGGGGGCGCGTCGTTGAGCGTGACCGTGAGGGCCTTGCCCTTGACCTTCTGGGTGCCCGCGTTCTCCTCCAGGGCGGCGAGCTTCTTGTCCTCCGCCTCCGTACGGCCGTCGTCGCGCTCGGCCAGGGCCTCGACGTCCTCGCGCAGCGTCCCGTTGCTCTCGTCGAGCCGACCGTTCTTGTGACTGCGCTCCTGAATGAGGTCGGAGAGCTTCAGCAGCGAGCTGTCCGTACGGATATTGGTGCCTTTGGCCGTGTTGAAGCTGGTGAAGAAGATCAAACCGGCGAGGGCGAACACGGCAGCGGTCAGCACCCGAACCGGCCGGAAACGCCGGATACGACCAGGGCTGGAACCCGCCTGGGGCGAGTCGGCAGAATTGCTCAACGTACCCTTATCTCCTTCGGCACCGCGGAAGCACTACGCTAACGGACGCCCGGGGGAGCGCTAAGAGTCCCCTTGTACGCTGGCCCGGAGCCAGCCCACGTTCCCTGCGCGGCCACGCAGCGCATCGACAGGAGAGACCCTCGTGCCGAAGTCACGTATCCGCAAGAAGGCCGACTACACGCCGCCCCCGGCGAAGCAGGCGACCAACATCAAGCTGACCAGCCGCGCCTGGGTCGCCCCGGTCATGCTGGCCATGTTCCTCATCGGCCTCGCCTGGATCGTCGTTTTCTATGTGACGGACGGCTCACTGCCGATCGATTCCCTCGGCAACTGGAACATCGTGGTCGGCTTCGGCTTCATCGCGGCGGGATTCGGCGTTTCCACGCAGTGGAAGTAACGCGGCTTCCAGGTGTCGGCAGCTTGTACAGCAAGCCCTGGCCCAAGTTGTCCACGGAGTTATCCACAGCTATCCACAGCAGTGGAAAAGGTCAGAAGATCTGTGGATAACCCATCGGATGTTGACGCCGGTGTGACTGACCCACCGGGATCCGGAAGTCTGTTCGCCCCTTGCCCTGCCTGGGGAAACCCAGGTCAGAGGCAAGGGGCACAACTGTTCCCGCACAGCATGCACAAGATCCGACACAGTCTGTGGACAACGCCGACGCCTCGGCCGACTCCTCAGGTGAGCTGGCCGGTCCTGACGAGTGTCATGACCACAACAGCAATCAATACCAGCGCGCACACGCCGTACTGGATCAGAGCCCGCCGCCCGCGGGGCGCGTGGACCATGGCGTAGCCGATCACCACACCGCCGACGAGGCCGCCGATATGGGCCTCCCAGGCGATGTTGCTCCACCCGAAGGTGAAGATCAGGTTGATCACCAGCAGGGCGATGACCGGGCGCATGTCGTAGTTGAGCCGTCGCATCAGGACGGCGGTCGCGCCGAAGAGCCCGAAGATCGCACCGGAGGCGCCGAGCGACGGCTGGTTCGGTTCGGCGATCAGATACGTGAGTGCGCTGCCGGCGAGGCCTGACGCTGCGTACAGGGCGATATAGCGGGCGCGGCCGAGCGCTGCTTCCAGAGGGCCGCCGATCCACCACAGGCTGAGCATGTTGAAGGCGATGTGGATAACGCTGCCGTGCAGGAACATCGCCGTGACCAGCCGGTACCACTGCCCGTCCGCGACGCCCTCGACGCTCCCGAGGCCCGGCACATACGCGAGGCCGAGGAGCTCGAAGCGCTCGGTGAAGCGGTCGCCCACGGAGAGCTGGACCAGGAAGAGGGCGAGGTTGAGGCCGATCAGGATCTTGGTGACGAGCCGGGGATCCGCGGAGACCGTGCCGCCCGCGAGGGTACGCGGCTGGCTGGCCGCGGGGGCGTGCCCCGTGCCGGAGCCGCTGCGGACGCACTCGGGGCACTGGAAGCCGACCGAGGCGTTGACCATGCACTCGGGGCAGATGGGCCGCTCGCAGCGGGTGCAGCGGATGCCGGTCTCCCGGTCCGAGTGCCGGTAGCAGGTGGGCAGACTCTGGGCATCCTGCGGGCCCTGTGGGCTGCCTGGCGCCTGGTCCATGGGGTCCCCTCATTTTCTCCGTACGGCGGGCACACGGCGGTGGTCCAGGGACGCGTACCCAACGCACCGCCCCGCCCTTCCTTCTACGGATGGGCGGGGCGCTTTGGTTCCCTGGCGAGCGTGGCGGCTCGAGGCTCGGCCTCGGCGGTGGTCCGGCTCAGCGGCCGGTGCGGATTCGGCGGGTCGATGCGCTTCAGCGGGTTCGTGCGGTCTCGGCGGACCCGTGCGGTCTCACCGGACCCGTGCGGCTTCAGCGGGTCTCGACGACGACCGACTCGATGACCACGTCAGTGATCGGGCGGTCGGTGCGCGGGTTGGTCTGTGTCGAGGCGATGGCGTCGACGATCTTCTGGCTGGCCGCGTCGGTGACCTCGCCGAAGATGGTGTGCTTGCGGGTCAGCCATGCCGTCGGGGAGACGGTGATGAAGAACTGCGAGCCGTTGGTGCTCGGGCCGGCGTTCGCCATGGCCAGCAGGTACGGCCTGTCGAAGGCGAGATCCGGGTGGAACTCGTCCTCGAACTGGTAGCCGGGGCCGCCGGTGCCGTTGCCCAGGGGATCGCCGCCCTGGATCATGAATCCGCTGATCACCCGGTGGAAGACCGTGCCGTCGTACAGCCTGTCCGTGGACTTCGCGCCCGTCTCGGGGTTGGTCCACTCACGCTCGCCCTTGGCGAGTTCGACAAAGTTCCGGACTGTCTTGGGCGCGTGGTTCGGCAGGAGCCGCACTTCGATGTCGCCTTGGCTGGTCTTCAGGGTGGCGTAGAGCTGCTCAGCCACGATCTGCCTTCCGTTGTCCGTTGTGACTCCCCGATCCTCGCACGGACCGCGCCCCTCGTCGTTTGTCACCGCTGTTCCGAGCCGCTTCGTACCAATCGGGCGCGCGGGCCGGGGATCCGTGGCATTGTCGTCAACAAGACCCTCTTGCACCGTGTTGATCAGTCATTGTCCCGAGTACGCCCGTGGTCGGCATTCTTGACCCGGATGCCCGTCCTCGCGCGCCCCGGAGCGTGCCAAGAGGCATGATCCCGTTAAGGGTGGAAAGGTGAACTGTGACTTTCTGGGGGATCGCCCCAAATCCCCACGTACGCCACCGAGGAGGAGGATCCCGTGACCCGCATCGACAGCGTGCGCGCCGCGACCGGCTCGGCGAAGGACAGCGTGCAGCACGCCGCGGAAGTGGTGGCGCCCTACGCCGACACGGCCAAGGACCGAGCCGCGCACTATGCGCATGAAGCACGTGTGAAGCTCGCGCCGAAGGTGTCGTCCGCCGCTCACCAGGCCGCTGAGCAGGCTCGCACGCAGTACGGAGCCCATCTCGCGCCGCGCCTGGAGCAGGCGCGCACTCATGTGCCACCGAAGGTCGATCGTGCCGCCCACGAAGCCGCGGTGCGCACCCGTAAGGCCGCTCGGCAGGCCGCCGACTATTCCCGGCCGAGGATCGAGCAGGCCAGGGCCGCGGCTGGGCCTGCCCGAGTGGAGGCCGCGTCCCGCAGCGTGGCGGCGCTGGCGGCGCTGCGCGGCCAGGTCTCGCGCAAGGAGGTCGAGAAGCTGGCGCGCAAGCATCAGCGGCGGGCCAGGGCCGGGCGTCTCGCGAAGGGGCTGGCGGTGCTGGGCATCCTGGCGGGTGGCGCCTTCGCCGCCTGGAAGTGGTGGGACAAGCAGGCCAACCCTGACTGGCTGGTGGAACCGCCGGCTGCCACGGAGGTGCCGGACACCGGCCGGCTGACCTCGGTCGACGGCAGCGGTCAGGACGTACTCGACCCCGAGGTCCAGGCCAAGCAGGCCGAGGCGGAGGCGGCGGAGCGGAAAAAGCGGGGCGAGAGCGGCTGACGCCGTCGGCCCGTACCACCGCGTTTCTGCCTGTAACCCCTCAGATCAACTCGTATCAGCTCAGATCAACGTCGCTGTGGGGCGGAGGACTTGAGGTCCTCCGCCCCACAGCGACGTTTCACGTGGAACCACGACACGAAAAAGGACCCTCTGACCAGCGTTTCCGCTGGTCAGAGGGTCCTTCGAGGTGTGGAGCCTAGGGGAGTCGAACCCCTGACATCTGCCATGCAAAGACAGCGCTCTACCAACTGAGCTAAGGCCCCGGAAGGGAGGCGTCCGCCGGAAGAAGCTCCTCAGGCGGGGTGCCGCAGCCCAGAGTACCGGGTCACCCCCGGAATCCCGCAAAAAGATTAGGGGTCCCCGCGCAAGACCACTCTCCGTAAGATGCTCGACGTGGTTCGCGACAGCGAACCGCGGTACTTGGGGACGCGATGGGGAGACGCAATGGATGCCGCACAGCAGGAAGCAACCGCAAGAGCCAGGGAGCTCCAGCGGAACTGGTACGGGGAGCCGTTGGGGGCGCTCTTCCGTAAGCTCATAGATGACCTGGGACTCAACCAGGCCCGCCTGGCAGGCGTACTGGGACTGTCCGCACCGATGCTGTCGCAGCTGATGAGCGGTCAGCGCGCCAAGATCGGCAATCCAGCGGTGGTCCAGCGGGTGCAGCTGCTGCAGGACCTCGCCAGTCAGGTCGCCGACGGCAGCGTGAGTGCCGGCGAGGCCACCGAGCGCATGGACGAGATCAAGAAGTCACAGGGGGGCTCGGTGCTCAGCAACACCACGCAGACGACGAGCAGTTCAGGCGCGCCCACGGTCAAACGCGTGGTCCGTGAAATCCAGTCGCTGCTGCGTTCCGTGGCGGCCGCGGGGGACATCATCGAGGCGGCGGACACCCTCGCCCCGACCCACCCGGAACTGGCAGAGTTCCTCCGGGTGTACGGCGCCGGCCGCACTTCCGACGCGGTCGCGCACTACCAGTCCCACCAGAGCTGAGCACACCGCCCGGCCGCCGAACCCACCGCCGCCGCAGGCCTGTTGGGTCTGCTGGACGGACAGGGAAGCAAGGCAGCCGGGCACCTCGATGAGGCCGCCGTGCCGACCGCCGAAGGGGGAGCGACGAACGACCATGGGTGAGGTCTTCGCCGGCAGGTACGAGCTCGTCGACCCGATCGGACGTGGGGGAGTCGGTGCGGTCTGGCGCGCCTGGGATCACCGCAGGCGCCGGTATGTGGCCGCCAAGGTGCTGCAGCAGAGCGACGCGCACTCGCTGCTGCGCTTCGTGCGGGAGCAGGCGCTGCGGATCGATCATCCGCATGTGCTCGCGCCCGCCAGCTGGGCCGCCGACGACGACAAGGTCCTGTTCACCATGGACCTGATCGGCGGCGGTTCGCTGGTCCACCTGGTCGGGGACTACGGTCCCCTGCCGCCGGCCTTCGTGTGCACCCTGCTCGACCAGCTGCTGGCGGGGCTTGCCGCGGTGCACGAGGAGGGGGTCGTGCACCGCGACATCAAGCCCGCCAACATCCTTCTGGAAGCGACCGGTACGGGCCGGCCTCGGCTGCGACTGTCCGACTTCGGCATCGCGATGCGCCTGGGCGAGCCGCGGCTGACGGAGACCAACTATGTGGTGGGAACGCCCGGTTACTTCGCGCCCGAGCAACTGCTCGGCGCCGAGCCGGACTTCCCGGCCGACCTGTTCGCCGTGGGTCTGGTCGCCCTTTATCTGCTGGAGGGCGCCAAGCCCGACGCCAAGGCTCTCATCGAGCACTTCTCGGCGCATGGCACCCCGGGTGCGCCGAAGGGTGTGCCCGAGCCGCTGTGGCAGGTCGTGGCCGCGCTGGTGCAGCCGGACCCCGAAGCGCGTTTTCGCACCGCCACGGGCGCACGCAAAGCGCTCGCCTCGGCCAGGGAGCTGCTGCCGGAGCCCGGCCCCGACGACGAACTGATCGAGATCTTCGACCAACTGGGCCCGCTTCCGGCGGGTTTCGGCCCCGAGGGCCCGCTCCGGGCCGCACCCGGCCAGGGTCACGACACCGTCCCCGAGACAGGTTCTGCCGCTCCAGAGGTCCTGCCCGGGGGCGTCGTTCCGCCAGGATCCCGCACAGGCCCCGCATCCGGCGCCGTACCGCCTCCCCCCATTCCCGCGGTGCCCCCGCAGTCCTCCCCGATCTCGAACACCGGCAGCTTCCACCTGCCACCCCCACCCCCGCTTCAGCCTCAGCCGCCCTCCACTCCCCCCGCTTCGCCCGTTCATCCGGCTCCCGGCCACGCTCCGTCGTACGAACCCCCGCATGAGCCCTCCCCCCAGGTCACGCCCCTCGCGCCACAGCCGCCCGCGTTCGCCTCCACTGCTTCATACACCGCTCGCGACGTTCGGGTTCCACCCCACCCGCAGCCGGTTGCGCAGCCGCAGCCGGTTGCGCGGCACCGCGCCAGGCGGGCGCAGCGGCGCCCCGGACCGCCCACAAGGGTGGCGGTACCGGTGCTGCTGCTGGCGCTGCTCTGTTTCACCGTCGGCTTCTGGGCGCTGACCCGCATCTGAGCCGGTGCGCACCGGGCTCGCCAAACGCGATGGTGACCCAACGGGGCGACGCAAGAATCGGTGAACTACCGGGCCCGCGACGACTCGTACTGCCGCGAAGCCGCAGCGCCGACCGGTGCCGCCGCAGCCGCTCGCCGCCGTGCGACCATCGTCCACACCCCGAGCCCCAGCACGAGCACGCTCCCCGCGCCGATCCCGCCCACCGCCACCAGCTTCATCGCGGCGTTCCCGCCTCCGCCGTCACGGTCGCCCGCCGCCGAGGCACCGTTCGCCGCCGCGGCCCTGTCCCCCGCTGTGACGTCGAACACACCGCGCGGCTCGGCCGTCCCCGCGTACGCCGGCCCCTCTCCGCCGCTACCACTCACCCGGACGCGCAGCGTCAGGTCGTACGGCCCGTCACCGAACTTCTCAGCCACCGCGGCACCGAGATGGACGGCGAGGTAGTACCAGCCGGCGAAGCGCATCCCGCTCACCTGGTCGTCGATGGCGTACCGGTTCTCGTAGGCGACCGAGGGCAGCGGCTCCAGGGCGGCAGGCTGCGCCTTGCCGCCGTATCCGGTACGGGCGTCGTCCACGAACGCGCGTACCGGGTTGTAGAGCGCCATGACGAGGGCGTTGCCCAGGAAGCCGTCGCCTCCGCTCGCGCCGCCCAATTCGGCGGTGGCGTAGATCTGTTGCCCCCAGTCGACGGGAACCCTGTAGTAGAGCGTCCGTCCGGCCCGGATCCCGTCTCTCCAGGCGCCCTGCTCCAGAGCGGATGCCTCGTTGAAGCTCGTGCCGCCCCTGCGGGTCTGCGCCGCGCCGCCGACGGCCTCGGGGGAGGCGGAGTTCCAGGTCTCCGGGGCTGTGGCCCGACCGGTCTTCTTCAGGGCGGGCTCCGAAACGTATTGAAGCTCCAGATCCCAGTCGTCCGGCGAGGAACCGGCCCTGCTGGTGCGCTCGACGACCACCGAGTACGTCCCTGCCGCCTGGCAGCTGTACTCGTCGGCACCGATCCTGCGTGACGCCCAGGCGGTGAGGGGACGAGGGCTCTCGGTGGCCCCGAATCGTGCGTCACCGGCGTCACCGGAGAAGCATTTGTTGCCCGCGGGGTCCTGTACGAACACCTTGATGCCGTCCGAGTACGCGACCTTCGTCCCCAGCCTGGGGATGGCCGTGGCCGAGACGTACGCGTTGGAGGCGCTGTCGAGCCGGAGGCGGTAGTACAGCTTGCCGTTGTTCCCGACGGAGCTCTTGTAGGTCTTTCCCGGGGCCAGCCGCGCGGCATCCGCGGCAGCCGCCGTACCGTCGACGGGCTCGGCGTCAGCGGCGAAGGCGTACGGATCAGAAGCACCGGCCGCCACCGGCCGGCCCCGTACTTCCCCTTGCCCCTGCCCCTGCCCCTGCCATTGCGCCGACGTCTGCGCCTGCGCCTGAACCGGCAGCGCCGCGATGACGCACAGGGCAGCCGTCCAGGCCAGAACCGTACGGCCGCGCCACCACACCGTGCGCCGCCCCATCACGCGCCCCCTCGCCGTAGACCCGGATCGTCACTCACCGGGCTCCCGCGGACGGGCTCATGGCGCCCCGAACGCCCGCGAAGCCCCGACCATCCTGCCCCGCGCGTCACCGGGTCATCCCCGCTTCACGCGAGGCAAGCGCCTTCTGTCCCGAAGACACCGCATCGGGACAACACAAAACCCCGACCGCGAGGGCGGCCGGGGTCTGTACTGAGACTGTCGTCGCTACTCACGAACCCGTGGGCACGGAGTCGGTCGCCTCCGTCCACAGATCCTGCTCGGCGCGATCCGCCTGGATCTGGCGGTACACGAGGAGCCCGCCGATGGCGGCCAGTGCGACCAGGAGAAGCTTCTTCACCGCGCGACCTCGTCTTTCCTTGACGTAGGGGACTTCTGGCGCCCGACTATACACACCGATCGATACCGATCGGTGACCTGCGTCGGTCCTCAACTCCCGCCCGGCGAACAGCTGTAGAAGCGGACGACCCCACTCTGAGCACAGGGTGACCAATCACCACACACCGTAGCTTTCGCGGTGCTTTCTCACTTTTCGGTTCTGTTGGGTCCATCCGGGTGGTGTTCATCCGAAGATCCCTGCGCCACGGGCGCAGGTCCACCACTTCGCAGCCCTCATACACATCATGAGGAAAGTACGCAAATCGCCCGACCCGAAAGTGAGGGGCCATGACCAGGAACAAGGTCATGAAGCTGTGGACAGCGGTCATCACCGCCTTCATCACACTGTTCACGACGCTCGGAATCATCGCGACGGCCAGCGCGGCCGGCGCCACCACGGTGGTACCTCAGGCCGAGACAGCTCGCAACACCAAGCCGAGCTTCACGGTCGCGGTCCCCGCGATGTCCCACTGGGCGTGGTCCTTCTGCCGGGCCCTACCCCCCACGATGAAACAACGCATCCACGCCGAGGCCCACGGCTCCTCACCCAGCTGCCGCCACCGCCCGCTGCCGGACGCGAACACATCCTCCGAGGAAGACGAGGAGGAGGCGGCGGACTCCGCCGCCCCGCACACCGACCTGACGTAGGCCTCTCCAGACCGGCCCAGGCCGCATCAGACCCCACGGACCCTCTGTTTTTCTCCTGCTCTTCCTGCTCTTCCTGCTCTTCCGGCCCTTGTGGCCCCTGTGGCTCTTCCGGCTGCCACGAACTCGCAACCTGCCTTTCCGCCCCATCGAGGCGCCAAGGCTCTGCGTAGCTCCGGAACACCGCCGGCAACCCTCACGTCCGGGCGAACTTGCGTACGCACACCACCGGACACAGCAAGACCCCCAACCACAACTGGTTGGGGGCCTTCGCAGTGTGCGGTGGCCAACGTGATGTGGGGGGTCAGTCCCCCGAAGAACCGAAGAAGCCAACGCCACGGCCACCTCACGCCACCTGAGGCGGGGCCCCGGCGGCTGATGTCAGCCGTGAATGTCAAAGACCCCCAACCATGATCGAGTGGGGGTCTTCTCGCTGGTGGGGCTAACAGGATTTGAACCTGTGGCCTCATCCTTATCAGGGATGCGCTCTAACCAACTGAGCTATAGCCCCGCCGCGCTGTGCGGTGTATGTCCCGCGCGCTGACCTCTGAAGATTAGCGCACGACGCGGCCAGTCCCAAAATCGATAGTTACAGGGCCTTCTCCGCCCCGTTCAACCGACTCGGCGAGCCCCGGCCAGCAGGCCCGGACAACGTTTTACTCGTCCTCCGCGAGGGTCAGCTCGACGCCGCCCACGAAGCCCGCTGAGAGGTTGTAAATGAAGGCGCCGAGGGTGGCGAGCGCGGTGGCGAGGACGACGTCGATGACCGCGATGACCGACGTGAAGATGAGCACGCGCGGCAGCGACAGGAAGGACTGCAGGTCGAAGCCGTTGGACTCGTTCGAGCCCGTGGCCTCGGAGATCGTGCCGCCCACGGTGGAGAAGACGCCCATGGCGTCCATGACCATCCACAGCACCGCGGCCGCGACGATCGTGCAGATGCCCAGCGCGATGGAGAGCAGGAAGCTGACCTTCATCACCGACCAGGGGTCGGCCTTGGCCACGCGCAGGCGTGCCTTGCGCGTCCGAGGTGTCGTCCGGGCTCCGGTGCGCGGCCGGCGGACCGCGCCCTGGGGGCCCGCGCCCTGAGGGCCACCGGACGGAGGCTGCGGCGGCGGCTGCTGCGGCTGATACGCCTGCGGCGGGTGGTACGGCTGAGCGGGCTGGGGCTGGGGCTGCCGTTCTCCCGGCAGCGGCGAGCCGGGGGCCGGAGGCACCGGCGAGCCTGGGACCGCGCCTGCCGCGTACTGCGGCGTCTGCGAGCCTCTGGTGTCCGTCACAGCTCCCCCTTGGGATCCATGAGAGTCAGGGGAGGAGTCCGTCGTTTCCGCGGCGGGGCCACGGCCGCCGTCCGATTCCGTACCGGTCGATTCCGTACCGGTCGATCCGGCGCCCGTGGCTCCGCTCACGAATAACTCACTCCTCGCGCTACTCGGCCGTGGCCTCGTTGCCCTCGTCCGTACCGACGACCGTCTCGACCTCGTCCGATTCGTCGACGCCCACTGCCTCGACTTCCTCGGCCTCGCGACCGGCCTCGGCGTTACGAGCGATACCGACTACGGCATCGCGCTTGCCCAGGTTGATCAGTTGGACACCCATGGTGTCACGACCCGTCTCCCTGACCTCGTTGACCCGCGTACGAATCACACCGCCCGACAGTGTGATGGCGAGGATCTCATCCGTCTCCTCGACCACCAGCGCGCCGACGAGCGAGCCGCGATCCTCCACGATCTTGGCGGCCTTGATGCCGAGGCCACCGCGACCCTGGACGCGGTACTCGTCAACGGCGGTCCGCTTCGCGTACCCACCGTCTGTGGCGGTGAACACGAACGTACCGGTTCGAACAACATTCATCGAGAGCAGCTCGTCGCCCTCACGGAAACTCATGCCCTTGACGCCCGAGGTCGCCCGGCCCATGGGGCGGAGGGCGTCATCCGTCGCCGTGAACCTGATCGACTGTGCCTTCCTGCTGATCAGAAGCAGATCGTCTTCCGCCGAGACGAGTTCGGCACCGATCAGTTCGTCGTCGGAACCGTCCTCTGTTTCACGGAGATTGATCGCGATGACGCCGCCCGAGCGCGGAGAATCGTAATCCTTCAGTGGCGTCTTCTTCACGAGGCCACCCTTGGTGGCCAGCACCAGGTAAGGCGCCGCTTCGTAGTCGCGGATCGCGAGGATCTCGGCGATCGCCTCGTCCGGCTGGAAGGCCAGCAGGTTCGCGACGTGCTGGCCGCGCGCGTCACGTCCGGCGTCCGGCAGCTCGTACGCCTTGGCCCGGTAGACGCGGCCCTTGTTGGTGAAGAACAGCAGCCAGTGGTGAGTCGTCGACACGAAGAAGTGGTCGACGATGTCGTCTTCCTTGAGCTTCGTGCCGCGTACGCCCTTGCCGCCGCGCTTCTGGGAGCGGTAGTCGTCGGTCTTGGTGCGCTTGACGTAGCCGCCGCGCGAGATGGTGACGACGATGTCCTCTTCGGCGATGAGGTCCTCGATGGACATGTCGCCGTCGAAGGGCACCAGTTTGGAGCGGCGGTCGTCGCCGTACTTCTCGACGATCGCGGCGAGCTCCTCGCTCACGATGCCGCGCTGGCGGACCGGAGAGGCCAGGATCTCGGTGTACTCGCGGATCTTCGCCTGGAGTTCGTCGTGCTCCTGGACGATCTTCTGGCGCTCGAGGGCGGCGAGACGGCGCAGCTGCATCTCGAGGATGGCGTTGGCCTGGATCTCGTCGATCTCCAGGAGGCCCATCAGGCCCTCGCGCGCGATCTCGACGGTGTCACTGCGCCGGATCAGCGCGATGACCTCGTCGATGGCGTCCAGCGCCTTCAGGAGGCCGCGCAGGATGTGCGCGCGCTCCTCGGCCTTGCGCAGCCGGAACTTCGTGCGCCGGACGATGACCTCGATCTGGTGCGCCACCCAGTGCCGGATGAACGCGTCGAGCGACAGCGTGCGCGGTACGCCGTCCACCAGCGCCAGCATGTTGGCGCCGAAGTTCGACTGGAGATCCGTGTGCTTGTAGAGGTTGTTCAGTACGACCTTGGCGACGGCGTCGCGCTTCAGGACGATGACCAGGCGCTGTCCGGTCCGGGACGAGGTCTCGTCCCGGACGTCCGCGATGCCGCCGATCTTGCCGTCCTTCACCAGGTCGGCGATCTTCTGCGCGAGGTTGTCCGGGTTGACCTGGTAAGGGAGTTCGGTGACCACCAGGCACTGGCGGTTCTGGATC
This sequence comes from Streptomyces montanus, assembly GCF_005786655.1. Taxonomy (NCBI): domain Bacteria; kingdom Bacillati; phylum Actinomycetota; class Actinomycetes; order Kitasatosporales; family Streptomycetaceae; genus Streptomyces; species Streptomyces montanus. Next base: position 33,647 of record NZ_VBZC01000070.1, on the reverse strand, counting down.
TCCTCGACCTCGACGACCGCGCGCATCGTGATGGAGCCGCGGCCCGTGCGGTAGGCCTCCTCGATGCCCTTGCGGCCCACTACCAGGGCGCCGGTCGGGAAGTCGGGGCCCTTGATGCGCTCGATCAGGGCGTCCAGGAGCTCCTCGTGCGAGGCCTCGGGGTTCTGCAGGTACCACTGGGCGCCGGCCGCGACCTCGCGGAGGTTGTGCGGCGGGATGTTGGTGGCCATGCCGACCGCGATGCCCGCCGAGCCGTTGATCAGCAGGTTCGGGATACGGGCGGGCAGGACGGTCGGCTCCTGGGAGCGGCCGTCGTAGTTGTCCGTGAAGTCGACGGTCTCCTCGTCGATGTCACGGACCATCTCCATCGACAGCGGCGCCATCTTGCACTCGGTGTAGCGCATGGCCGCCGCCGGGTCGTTGCCCGGAGAGCCGAAGTTGCCGTTGGAGTCCACCAGCGGCATCCGCATCGACCAGTGCTGCGCGAGACGAACCAGCGCGTCGTAGATCGAGGAGTCACCGTGCGGGTGGTAGTTGCCCATGACGTCGCCGACGACGCGGGCGCACTTGTAGAAGCCCTTCTCGGGGCGGTAGCCGCCGTCGTACATGGCGTACAGCACGCGGCGGTGGACGGGCTTGAGACCGTCCCGTACGTCGGGCAGCGCACGCGACACGATGACGGACATCGCGTAGTCGAGGTACGAGCGCTGCATCTCCGTCTCGAGCCCCACAGGCTCGACACGCAGGGCCAGGCCCTCGTTCTCAGGAACGGCTGGAATGTTCGCGTCGGTCATTGCTGGTGAAGATCCTTCCTGGTGCGGTCAGCTGAGACCGACTCAGATGTCGAGGAAGCGGACGTCCTTGGCGTTGCGCTGGATGAACTGGCGGCGCGCCTCGACGTCCTCGCCCATCAGCACCGAGAACAGGTCGTCGGCCTGGGCCGCGTCGTCGAGCGTGACCTGGCCGAGGACGCGGTGCTCCTGGTCCATGGTCGTGATGCGCAGCTCCTCGGCGTTCATCTCGCCGAGACCCTTGAAGCGCTGGACCGAGTCGTCGCGGATGCGCTTGCCGTTCTGACGGCCCAGCTCGATCAGTGCGTCGCGCTCGCGGTCCGAGTACGCGTACTCGAAGTCGTCACGGCCCCACTTGATCTTGTAGAGCGGGGGGCGCGACAGGAAGACGTGGCCCGCCTCTACCAGCGGCCGCATGAAGCGGAACAGGAACGTCAGCAGCAGGGTGTTGATGTGCTGGCCGTCGACGTCGGCGTCCGCCATCAGGATGATCTTGTGATAGCGCAGCCGCTCGATGTCGAAGTCCTCGTGGACTCCGGTGCCGAAGGCCGAGATCAGCGCCTGGATCTCCTGGTTCTGAAGGATCTTGTCGATCCGCGCCTTCTCGACGTTGAGGATCTTGCCTCGGATCGGGAGGATCGCCTGGTACTCCGGGTTGCGGCCGGACTTGGCCGAGCCGCCGGCGGAGTCACCCTCGACGATGAAGATCTCGCACTTGGTGGGGTCGTTCGACTGGCAGTCGGAGAGCTTGCCCGGCAGGGACGCCGTCTCCAGGAGGCCCTTGCGACGCGTCAGGTCGCGCGCCTTGCGGGCCGCCACGCGCGCGGTGGCCGCCTGGATGCCCTTGCGGATGATGTCCGCGGCCTCGTTCGGGTTGCGGTCCAGCCAGTCGTTCAGGTGCTCGTAGACGACCTTCTGGACGAAGGTCTTCACCTCGGTGTTGCCCAGCTTGGTCTTGGTCTGGCCCTCGAACTGCGGCTCGCTCAGCTTCACCGAGATGATCGCCGTCAGACCCTCGCGGATGTCGTCACCCGTGAGGTTGTCGTCCTTCTCGCGCAGCAGCCTCTTGTCGCGCGCGTACTTGTTGACCAGGTTCGTCAGCGCCGCGCGGAAGCCCTCTTCGTGTGTACCGCCCTCATGCGTGTGGATGATGTTGGCGAAGGAGTACACACCCTCGCTGTAACCGCTGTTCCACTGCATCGCGAGTTCGAGGGAAAGACTCTTGTCCTTGTCCTCGGCCTCGAGGTCGATCACAGTGGGGTGCACCACGTCTCCCTTGCGGGAGTTGAGGTACTTCACGAAATCGACGATGCCGCCCTCGTAGTGGTACGAGACGCTCTTGACCTCGTGCTTCTCGTCCTCGCCCGCCTCGTCCGCCCCGGCCGTGGCCTTCGCCGACTCGCGCTCGTCGGTGAGGTTGATCCTCAGCCCCTTGTTGAGGAACGCCATCTCCTGGAAACGCCGCGAGAGCGTCTCGAAGGAGTAATCGGTGGTCTCGAAGATGTCCGGGTCGGCCCAGAAGATGACCGTGGTGCCGTGCTCGTCCGTGGCCTCGTGCTGGGCAAGCGGGGCCGTCGGGACCCCCAGCTTGTAGTCCTGCGTCCAGCGATAGCCGTCGGTCTTGATCTCGACGGAGACCTTGGTCGACAGGGCGTTCACGACGGAGACACCCACGCCGTGCAGACCGCCGGAGACCGCGTAGCCGCCGCCGCCGAACTTTCCGCCCGCGTGCAGGACCGTCAGCACGACCTCGACGGCCGGCTTGCCCTCGGAGGGGACGATGCCGACCGGGATGCCACGGCCGTTGTCGACAACCCGCACGCCGCCGTCGGCGAGGATCGTGACGTCGATGGTGTCCGCGTGGCCGGCCAGCGCCTCGTCGACGGAGTTGTCGACGACCTCTTGTACGAGGTGGTGCAGTCCGCGCTCACCGGTCGAGCCGATGTACATGCCGGGTCGCTTGCGGACCGCGTCCAGACCCTCGAGGACGGTGATGGCGCTGGCGTCGTACGACGAGGCTGTGACCTCGCCGTTCTCGCCGGCGTCGATGGACAGGATGTTCTCGTTGGGGTTGCCGGAATCGGCCACGAAGCGCCCTTTCTGGCACAGCACAAGCCAAGCTCCCGGCGGGTGGCCGGAGCGGCTGCGGCGTGTTGCGTTGGTAAGCCTTAGTCAGCGTTGCTCGGTGTGTCCCACAAGTGGGGCGGGATTAGCCCCCAGTCTACCGGTAGCGCCGACAGTGATGGGCGTTTGCCGGTACCTGAGTCCGCATGTGCCGCCCTGAACCGGTCTCGGCCGACTCCCCATACGCCGCCCAGGCCTCCAAGAGGCTCACAGCGGCACTCAGCGCTTCGAGGTGTCAACCCCCCGCTACCAACGCCGTACCGCCCGGTCTGCCTACCCGTAGGTGTCACCGGGGCCCGTGCTGCCGGGCGCGCGAAGGGGGCCGAAGCTGCGTGCGGGACCCCCGGGGCCGTACACCTTGATCAGCCTCACCGTGCCGTGCCCGAGGTCCTCGTTCAGCCGGGCCACCAGCTGCGGAGCGAGGAGGCGCAGGTTCGTCGCCCAGGCCGTGGAATCGCACCGCACCGTGAGGACCCGCTCGTCCTCGTCGTACTTCTCCGGTACACAGTGCTTGGCCAGGTCGTCGCCGACGATCTCCGGCCAGCGGCCCATGACACCGCCGACGGCGGCCGGGGTCTCCCAGCCGCGCTCGGTGATCAGCCGGTTGACGGCGGCGCCGAGCGCCATGGGATCGCGCCCGTCGGCGCCGGAGCCCGAGCGCAGGCCACCGCGCCGTGCCTGCTTCTTCTGCCGCGCCGCGTCCCCACGCGCGCGTGCCTGCTCCTTCGCGGCGCGCAGGGCCACGCGCGCGAGGTCGACTCCGGACGGTTCGGGGGCTTTGGGCCTCTCTTGCGGATCCGGTGTGTTTTCGGTCATATGCGCTCCACCGTGCCCTCCGACACGACGTACCGCGTCCCCGTGAGCACGCTCGGTACATCGTCGTCGACCGCCGCGGTCACCAGGACCTGCTCCCCAGGGGCGACCAGCTCGGCGAGGCGCTCACGGCGCCGGGTGTCCAGCTCCGCGAACACGTCATCGAGAACGAGCACCGGCTCGTTGCCCTCGGCCCGCAGCAGGTCGTACGAGGCCAGGCGCAGTGCGAGCGCGTACGACCAGGACTCACCGTGTGACGCATATCCCTTCGCGGGCATCTGACCGAGTTTGAGCAACAGCTCGTCCCGGTGCGGGCCGACCAGGGTGACGCCCCGCTCGACCTCCTGCTTACGGGAGTCCCCGAGGGCGGCCATCAGCTGTTCGTAGAGGTCCTCGCGCGCGTGGCCGACGATTTCCGGTGACGAGGGCCTGTACTCCAGCGCGACGGGACCGCCGCCGGGTGCCAGCTGCTCGTACGCCTTGTCGGTCAGCGGCTGGAGCGTGGCTATCAGATCGAGCCGCTGGGCGAGCAGCTCGGCGCCCACGCGCGCGAGGTGCTGGTCCCACACGTCCAGCGTCGACAGGTCCAGGGAGCGGCCGCCGTGGCGGCGGGCGAGCGCGGCGGACTTGAGGAGCGTGTTGCGCTGCTTGAGCACGCGCTCGTAGTCGGAGCGCACGCCCGCCATGCGTGGGGCACGCGCGGTGATCAATTCGTCGAGGAAGCGCCGGCGCTCGCCCGGATCGCCCTTCACCAGCGCGAGATCCTCGGGAGCGAACAGCACCGTCCGTACGATGCCGAGGACGTCACGGGGTCTGACCTGCGACGACCGGTTGATTCGGGCACGGTTCGCCTTGCCGGGGTTCAGCTCCAGCTCGACGAGCTGCTGGCGCTCGCCCTGTCGGACCTGCGCCCGGATGATCGCGCGGTCGGCGCCCATGCGGACCAGGGGCGCGTCGGAGGAGACACGGTGACTGCCGAGCGTCGCCAGATAACCGACCGCCTCGACGAGGTTCGTCTTGCCCTGCCCATTGGGGCCCACGAACGCCGTGATGCCCGGATCGAGCGGGACCTCGACCCGGGCGTACGAGCGGAAGTCGGCCAGCGACAGATGCGTGACGTGCATGGTCGTTCGCCGACCTCCCCCAACGTGGTGCTTCCGGTGGTCCCCGGGTTGTCCCCCGCTGTGGACAACCGGGTCACCCCGAGTGTGGAGAACCCGGGGTGGTGTGGATTACTTCTTCTCGACCGCGTGGCCGCCAAACTGGTTCCGCAGCGCCGCGACCATCTTCATCTGCGGCGAGTCGTCCTGCCGGGACGCGAAGCGTGCGAAGAGCGACGCGGTGATCGCCGGCAGCGGCACCGCGTTGTCGATGGCGGCTTCCACAGTCCAGCGGCCCTCGCCGGAGTCCTGTGCATAACCCTTGAGCTGCTCCAGGTGCTCGTCCTCGTCGAGGGCGTTGACCGCCAGGTCGAGCAGCCAGGAGCGGATGACCGTGCCCTCCTGCCAGGAGCGGAAGACCTCGCGCACATCGGTGACGGAGTCGACGGCCTCCAGCAGCTCCCAGCCCTCGGCATAGGCCTGCATCATCGCGTACTCGATGCCGTTGTGGACCATCTTGGAGAAGTGGCCGGCACCGACCTTGCCCGCGTGCACGGCGCCGAGGTCTCCCTCGGGCTTGAGAGCGTCGAAGATCGGCTGGACCTTGGCGATGTTCTCGGCGTCGCCGCCGTACATCAGCGCATAGCCGTTCTCCAGGCCCCAGACGCCGCCCGAGACACCGCAGTCGACGAAGCCGATGCCCTTGGCCGCGAGCTCCTCGGCGTGCCTCTCGTCGTCGGTCCAGCGCGAATTGCCGCCGTCCACGACGATGTCCCCGGGATCCAGGAGCTCGGCGAGCTCGTCGATGGTGGACTGGGTCGCCGCTCCGGCCGGGACCATCACCCACACCACGCGCGGACCCCTGATCTTGCCCACAAGCTCCTCGAGGCTGTGGACATCGGCGAGGTCCGGGTTGCGGTCGTATCCGATGACGGTGTGGCCTGCGCGGCGTATGCGCTCGCGCATGTTGCCGCCCATCTTGCCGAGACCGACGAGACCGAGCTCCATCAGGTTGTTCCTTCACTAGCGACGTGGCGTGGGGGCACTTTCGTACCCGCGTCCGAGCCTAAACCCGGACGCTCCCGCACATCTGTGGGCATAGCCGCTCAGACGTACGCCCTCACCTGCGGACTTCCGTCAGCCGCTGAGCCGCACCGGCATACTGCGATCTTGTGGGGGACAACCCCCACGCCCCCGGCCGGGACCACCGGCAGGGCGGAGCGGGCTCACCAGGCTCAGCCGCTGAGCCGCACCGGCATGATCAGGTACTTGTACGCCTCGTCCGCCTCCGCGTCCACGGCGGGCTTGCCGCTGAGGAGCGCCGGCTTGGTGGACGTCGTGAAGGAGAGCTGGGCCACCGGGGAGTCGATGGCGCTCAGGCCGTCGAGCAGGAACGTCGGGTTGAAGGCGATCGAGACATCGTCGCCCTCCAGTTGGGCGTCGACCCTCTCCACAGCCTGTGCGTCGTCACTGGAACCGGCCTCCAGGATCAGCACACCCTGCTCGAAGCTGAGCCGCACCGGGGTGTTCCGCTCGGCGACCAGGGCCACACGCTTGACGGCCTCCACGAAGGGGGCGGTCTCGATGACGGCCACCGAGTTGAACTCCGTCGGGAACAGCGAGCGGTACTTCGGAAGGTCGCCCTCCAGCAGCCGGGTGGTCGTACGCCGCCCCGCGCCCTCGAAACCGATCAGGCCCTCACCCGCACCCGAACCGGACAGCGCCAGGATGACGCTGTCGCCGCTCGTGAGCGCCTTGGCGGTGTCCAGGAGCGTCTTGGCGGGCACCAGGGCGACCGCGGACGCCTCCGGGTTCTCCGGCTTCCACAGGAACTCCCGGACCGCGAAGCGGTAGCGGTCGGTGGATGCCAGCGTGACCGTGTCGCCCTCGATCTCGATGCGTACACCGGTCAGGACGGGAAGCGTGTCGTCACGGCCGGCGGCGATGGCCACCTGGGCGGCGGCGGAGGCGAAGACCTCACCGGGGACGGTGCCCGTCGCCGACGGCATCTGCGGCAGCGCTGGGTACTCCTCCACAGGCAGTGTGTGGAGTGTGAAGCGCGACGAGCCGCAGACCACCGTCGCCCGTACACCGTCTGTGGAAATCTCCACCGGCCGGTTGGGGAGGGCGCGGCAGATGTCGGCGAGCAGCCGGCCGGAGACGAGCACCGTGCCTTCCTCGTCGACCTCGGCGTCCACGGAGACGCGTGCCGAGACCTCGTAGTCGAAGCTCGAGAGGCTCAGCGCGCCCTCCTCGGCCTTCAGCAGAAGGCCGGCGAGCACAGGAGCCGGCGGGCGTGCCGGGAGGCTGCGCGCCGCCCAGGCCACTGCCTCCGCGAGTACGTCGCGTTCCACCCGGATCTTCACCGTTGCCGCCTCCGTCTGTTGCCGGCGCTCTCGCCCTGCTTCGCCTTCGTCGTCTGACTCGGTGTGCCTCGGCCCACTGATGGGGAGAACACCGGGGACCAGTCTGACGCACCGCACTGACAGTAGGTGCCTCTCGGGGTCAAGTCGTGCCGAGCGGCACCTGGGGCGCCGAGCGCGAGTTGTGCACAGCCCCCTCTTCGAAGCGAATTCCCAGCTCTCTCTAGTTGGGAGTAGTAGTAGGGGCTGTGGATACCGTGGATAACTCCGTTTGCGCAGGTCAACGCCGGTTTTTTGTCCACGGGCCCTGTGGGCGGCAACGGTGGACAACCGGGGTGCGCTGTGGACGGGGAAAAGTTCTGCACACCCGATGCACAGACACGGGGCACTTCTCCCCAACGCCGTCCCCAGCTTTACCCACGTTCCCCACAGCCCAACCGGGCACCTTGGTGTGACGCCTTTCACTCGACGCGGTGAGAGGGCGCGTCCCGTTGCCGAACAGTGGACAGCCATGTGGAGAAGCTGGGGATCACTGGGGACAACCCGCCTCAGCCTGTGGGTCACCAGTGGACAACTTTCTGCACAGCCTGTGGATCCAGTCGTCGTCCACAGACTGTGGAGATCATTCGTCCACGAATCCACAACCAACTGACCTGGCTCGATGGTTCGTGAACAGCTCACCCTGTGGACACGATCTGAACAACTTCCCGGTCCCCAGGGTGTGGATGCGAGAAAGTCCCCAAATCTGTGGAGGATGGCCGTAACGGAGCGCGTATTCGAACAGCGGGTGCCGGCGCGGTGGCCGCGGAACGACGGGAGGCGCCCCCGGGACCCGGTCCCGGGGGCGCCTCCAGCGGTGTGTGGCAGTGGACGGATGGCCGTGCACCGGACGTACGGAAGGGTCTGTCAGCCGTTCTTGATGCGGTTCGTGAGCTCGGTGACCTGGTTGTAGATCGAGCGCCGCTCGGCCATCAGCGCACGGATCTTGCGGTCGGCGTGCATGACGGTCGTGTGGTCGCGGTTGCCGAACTGCGCGCCGATCTTCGGCAGTGACAGGTCGGTGAGCTCCCGGCACAGATACATGGCGATCTGGCGGGCCGTTACCAGCACGCGGCTGCGCGAGGATCCGCACAGATCGTCCACCGTGAGCCCGAAGTAGTCGGCGGTCGCCGCCATGATGGCCGTCGCCGTGATCTCCGGCGCCGCGTTCTCGCCGCCCGGGATCAGGTCCTTGAGGACGATCTCCGTCAGACCGAGGTCCACGGGCTGCCGGTTGAGCGACGCGAACGCCGTCACGCGGATCAGCGCGCCCTCCAGCTCGCGGATGTTCCGGGAGATGCGCGAGGCGATGAACTCCAGGACCTCCGGCGGGGCGTTGAGCTGCTCCTGCACCGCCTTCTTACGAAGGATCGCGATACGGGTTTCCAGCTCGGGCGGCTGGACGTCCGTGATCAGACCCCACTCGAAGCGGTTCCGCAGCCGGTCCTCCAGGGTCACCAGCTGCTTGGGCGGCCGGTCCGAGGACAGCACGATCTGCTTGTTCGCGTTGTGGAGCGTGTTGAAGGTGTGGAAGAACTCCTCCTGCGTCGACTCCTTGTCCGCGAGGAACTGGATGTCGTCGACGAGAAGGATGTCCATCTCGCGGTACCGCTTGCGGAAGCTGTCGCCCTTGCCGTCGCGGATGGAGTTGATGAACTCGTTCGTGAACTCCTCCGAGCTCACGTACCGCACGCGTGTGCCCGGGTAGAGGCTGCGGGCGTAGTGCCCGATCGCGTGCAGCAGATGTGTCTTGCCGAGACCCGACTCCCCGTAGATGAAAAGGGGGTTGTACGCCTTCGCCGGTGCCTCGGCGACAGCGACCGCGGCCGCGTGGGCGAAGCGGTTCGAAGCGCCGATGACGAACGTGTCGAAGAGGTACTTCGGGTTGAGGCGCGCGGTGGGCTCGCCCGGACCCGTCGCGGGGGCCGGCTGCGCGGCCAGCGGGCCGGGTGCCCCGCTGGGCGCGGGCAGGGCCGAGCCCACGGGTCCGCCGCGATGGACGTGACCGGTGACGGACGGCGACGGCGGCTCTGGCCGCTCGCGGCGGTCCGGGCGCTGGTCGTACTCGGAGCGCGGCTGGTCGTAGTCCGGACGCGGCTGCTCGTAGTCGGGCCGGGGCTGGTCGTAGTCGGAGCGCGGCTGGTCGTAGTCGGGCCGTTGCTGCTCGTACGGCGGGCGCTCCAGGGACTGCGGGCGGTAGTCCTGCGGGGGCGTGGCGTACGGGTCGCGCTCAGGGAATCCGAGCCGCTGCTGCTGCCAGCCGTAATCGTCCTGCGAGGGTCGCGGCCAGCTGCCCCGCTCGGGACGCTGATAGTCGGGATACGCGGGACGGGCGGTCGGGAGCTGGTCCCCGCGGGCGGGCGGCCGCTGGTCGGAACGGCCCTGGGGGTGGTCGTGCGTGCGGTCGTCGGCCCGGTGCCGGCCGTACCCCTCGTACCCGTCACGGCCCTGGTCGTACCCGTCACGGCCCTGCACCGAGGGGAGCTCGGGCTCCTCGTAGCGCGGCTGGGGCACGGTGGGGGGTGGGGGCGTAGCCGGTGGCTCACCGGCGGAGTCGTCCACGGTGATCGCGATACGGATCGGGCGGCCGCACTCGCGGCTGAGCGTCTCGCTGACGATCGGCGCCAGGCGTCCTTCGAGCACGCCCTTCGCAAACTCGTTCGGGACGGCGAGCAGCGCGGTGTCCGCGACCAGTGCCAGCGGCTGGCAGCGCTTGATCCAGTGCTCGTCCTTGGTCTCGACACCTTGCCCGCGACCCTCACCGAGGAGTTCTTCCAGTACGCGTGGCCACACTGCGGCAAGATCGGCAGGTACGTCAGCCACAGGGCACGCTCTCTCACGGGTCCCACGAACGTGTGGTTCTTGGGACGGGTTGGGATGAAACTCAGTGGGCGGGCGGAACGAAGCAGTTGGGCGGGGTGGCACGAAGCGGCTGAGGCCGGGGGAAGGGAACGAATCGAAGTCCAGCCACGGTAGTCAGGGCGACCGGTGCGGTTCAAGTTGCTGTCCCCAGCCTGTGGATAGTGTCTCCCGGCAGGAGCTGGTTTGACCGGATGGCGTAGCCGCGCGTACCGTAACCAGGTCGAGTTGTCGATGGCTGCTGCCGCCTGCCTCCGATGGGCATAGATCACGTACGAGTGATCGGGAAGCGGTGCACTCGGGCGTTAATACGAGCTACTCGTGGGCGCACGGTGACAGCCAGGACGGCACCCCGCCACCTACCGATTCTTTCTGGAGCCCCCGAGTGAGCAAGCGCACCTTCCAGCCGAACAACCGTCGTCGCGCGAAGACCCACGGCTTCCGGTTGCGTATGCGCACCCGTGCCGGCCGCGCGATTCTCGCGTCCCGCCGTGGCAAGGGTCGCGCCCGCCTGTCCGCCTGATCGCAGTACAGGTCATGACGTGCTGCCTACCGAGTATCGGCTGAGGCGGCGCGAGGACTTCGCGACCGCGGTACGCCGGGGGCGCCGGGCCGGACGCCCGCTCCTCGTCGTCCACCTACGCAGCGGTGCAACGGACCCGCACGCGCCTGGGGAGAGCCTTCCCCCGTCGCGTGCGGGTTTCGTCGTCAGCAAGGCGGTGGGCGGCGCAGTTGTGCGCAACAAGGTGAAGCGCAGGCTTCGCCATCTGATGCGCGACCGAATGGCCCTGTTGTCCCCCGGTAGCCTGGTAGTCGTACGAGCGCTGCCCGGCGCGGGCGACGCCGACCATGCACAGCTGGCCCGAGACCTGGATGCCGCCTTGCAGCGGCTGCTGGGAGGGGGTGCGCGATGAAGTACCCACTGCTGGCTCTCATCAAGCTGTACCAGTGGACCATCAGTCCGCTGCTCGGGCCGGTGTGCAAGTACTACCCGTCGTGCTCCCACTACGGGTACGAGGCCATCGACCGCCATGGCGCGGTCAAGGGAACGGCACTCACCGCCTGGCGCATCCTGCGGTGCAATCCGTGGTCGCTGGGCGGTGTGGACCATGTCCCGCCGCGCAAGCGTCCGCGGTGGCACGAAATGCTGCGTAACGCCTGGCGCTCACGCAAGGGCGGGACCTCCGCCGCCGAACCGGCCACCGAAGGGCACGGTATGTCCGACCACCCCTCGAGCCCGGCCGCCGAGACTCCGTCCCATGCTCAAGGAGCCTGATTAGTGGACACGATTGCCAGTCTTTTCAGCTTCATCACGACACCCGTTTCCTGGGTCATCGTCCAGTTCCACTCGTTGTACGGCGCTATCTTCGGCCCGGACACGGGCTGGGCCTGGGGCCTGTCCATCGTGTCCTTGGTGATCCTGATCCGAATCTGCCTGATCCCGCTCTTTGTGAAGCAGATCAAGGCGACCCGGGCCATGCAGACGCTCCAGCCCGAGATGAAGAAGATCCAGGAGCGTTACAAGAACGACAAGCAGCGTCAGTCCGAAGAGATGATGAAGCTGTACAAGGAGACGGGCACCAACCCGCTCTCCTCGTGCCTTCCCATCCTGGCGCAGTCTCCGTTCTTCTTCGCCCTGTACCACGTGCTCAACAGCATCGCGTCGAACGACACCATCGGTGTGATCAATACGCGCCTGCTGGAGAGCGCGCAGAAGGCACACATCTTCGGTGCCCCACTGGCCGCGAAGTTCACGGACAGCTCGAGCAAGGTCGAGTCGCTCGGCGCCACGCTGACCGACGTTCGCGTCGTCACCGCGATCATGATCGTCCTGATGTCGGCCTCGCAGTTCTACACGCAGCGCCAGCTGATGACGAAGAACGTCGACACCACGGTGAAGACGCCGTTCATGCAGCAGCAGAAGATGCTGATGTACGTCTTCCCCGTCATGTTCGCCGTCTTCGGCATCAACTTCCCCGTCGGTGTCCTCGTCTACTGGCTGACCACCAACGTGTGGACCATGGGCCAGCAGATGTACGTGATCCACCAGAACCCGACCCCGGGCTCCAAGGCACAGGCCGCTTTCCTTGAGCGTCTGCTGAAGCACGTCACGCACCACGGCAAGACCCGCAGCCGCCGTGAGCGCGCCGTCGTCAAGGCGATCGTGGTCAAGGGCCGTGACCGCAACGAGCACGAGCGCAAGTTCATCAACGGTCTGAGCAAGGCAGGACTCGCGGCCCAGTCCGACGGCACCGTGGCGAAGAGCGATGTCGCGACCGTCGCCGAGACCGAGGACGGCACCCCGGCGACCGGCGCCCCCAAGCGCCAGCAGCCCAAGCGGCAGAGCAAGTCCCAGCGTCAGTCGGGCGCCACCCACGGTTCCGCCAAGGAGGCGGGCGACTCCGGGGCGAAGACCTCCCTGAGCAAGTCCGACGAGCCGCAGGACGCCAAGCCGGCGGGCGGCAAGTCCGCGACCGGCGGCAAGGCAGCCTCGGGTGGCAAGTCCGCCTCGGGTGGCACACGCAGCAAGGCCCAGTCCGGACAGCGCAAGGGCCCGCAGCGGCCCAAGTCCCCCTCCAAGAAGTAAGAAGGAGTCCATCCCGTGACGGAAGGCACCACCTCCGAGGCCACCGAGGGCGGCGACACCCTGAGTCGCCTGGAGCAGGAGGGCGAGATCGCGGCGGACTACCTCGAAGGTCTGCTGGATATCGCCGACCTCGACGGCGACATCGACATGGATGTCGAGGCCGATCGCGCCGCTGTCTCGATCATCAGCGACACGGGTAGCCGTGATCTGCAGAAGCTGGTCGGCCGTGACGGTGAGGTGCTGGAGGCGCTCCAGGAGCTCACGCGGCTGGCCGTCCACCGGGAGACCGGGGACCGCAGCCGGCTCATGCTGGACATCGCGGGCTACCGCGCGAAGAAGCGTGAGGAGCTTTCCGAGCTGGGTGCCAAGGCCGCGGCCGAGGCCAAGAGCTCCGGTGAGCCGGTGAAGATGAATCCGATGACGCCCTTCGAGCGCAAGGTCGTGCACGACGCGGTCAAGGCCGCGGGCCTGCGCAGCGAGTCCGAGGGCGAGGAGCCGCAGCGCTTCGTCGTCGTGCTTCCCGCCTGAGTCGGCACGTACGTTCCTTCGGCCCCGTCTGTTGCGCAGGCGGGGCCGAATTTTGTCAGCCTGGTCCTGGCGGTCCTGGCGGTCCTGGCGGTCCTGGCGGTCCTGGCGGTCCCGGCGGTCCCGGCGGTCCCGGGCCCAGTCCCTGGCAGTCCCTGATAATTCCTCGTGGTCCTGGTGGTCAGCGCTCAGTGCGCTTATGCGGTATGGAAGGACGGTTCCCGTGACGGAGGCAGCGGAGCTCCCCCCTGCGCCCGAGCAGGCTCAGGCGGTATTCGGCGATCGCTTCGCAGACGCGGTCCGATACGCGGAACTGCTGGCGGACGCGGGGGTACAGCGCGGGCTGATCGGCCCCCGCGAAGTGCCCCGCCTCTGGGAACGGCACCTGCTGAACTGTGCGGTGCTCTCGGAGGTCGTGCCCAAGGGCGTGACCGTGTGCGACGTCGGCTCGGGCGCCGGGCTGCCCGGTATCCCGCTGGCCCTTGTCCGCCCCGACCTGAAGATCACGCTGCTTGAGCCGCTGCTGCGCCGTACGAACTTCCTCACCGAGGTCGTCGAACTGCTCGGCCTCGAGCATGTCACCGTCGTCCGCGGCCGCGCCGAGGAGGTCCTGGGCACGCTGCCCGCGGTCCATGTGGTGACAGCACGGGCCGTGGCACCTCTGGACCGCCTTGCGGCATGGGGTGTGCCGCTGCTTCGCCCGTACGGCGAGATGCTCCTACTCAAGGGCGACACGGCAGCGGAAGAGGTCAAGAGTGCCGGGGCCGCCCTGAGCAAGCTCGGTGCCGTGGAAACCTCTGTGCTTCATGTTGGCGAGGGCGTGGTGAGTCCACTCGCCACCGTGGTGCGGGTCGAGGTCGGGGAAAGTCCGGGTGGAGTGCGTTTCGCGGCCAAGCGGGCCAAGGCGGCGCGGACGGGGCGGGCGCGTCGTCGTCGCTGATCCGTCCTGACGACGAGCCGTACTCCACACAAGCTGCCCAACCCATGCATGTCGGAGTGTCACCCAGGCATGGTCGCGGGCGCTGTGCATCGTGTTTCACGTGAAACGTCGCTCACTGTTGCACGGAATCATCAGCCGCGGCCGGGCTGCGGCCGAACCCCGCGACCGCAGTCCCCTTGGGGCCCTCGGATCCCGCGGAGGCAGACCTTCTCCTGCGGACAAAACATCCCCCGAAGAGGGGGCGGAGTTGTCCACAGAGGTGGATTTCTCCACAGAAGCACGGGCCTCGCTGGTTCACGACCCCGAAGGCATGGGAGGCTCTGTTCATTGCGAGCCTGAAGTCGAGGAGAGTGAATCCTTGCGGTCCGACGCCAACATCGCGGGACCGATGACCGATCCGGTCCCCGGTCCCCGTACCGAGTCGATGGGGGAGGATGTTTCACGTGAAACACCGCCCCCGATGGACGACACTCCCATCGGTCGTGCTGCCCAACTGGCGGTGGAGGCTCTGGGCCGCGCCGGCGAAGGTTTGCCACGGCCCGAGCAGACCCGTGTGATGGTGGTTGCCAACCAGAAGGGCGGGGTGGGCAAGACCACGACGACGGTGAATCTGGCCGCCTCGCTCGCCCTGCACGGTGGGCGGGTCCTGGTGGTCGACCTTGATCCTCAAGGTAATGCGTCCACCGCGCTGGGCATCGACCATCACGCCGAAGTCCCGTCCATCTATGACGTCCTGGTTGAGAGCAGGCCGCTCTCCGACGTCGTCCAGCCAGTCCCCGATGTCGAGGGGCTGTTCTGCGCACCCGCCACGATCGATCTCGCCGGTGCGGAGATCGAGCTGGTGTCCCTGGTGGCGCGGGAGAGTCGACTGCAGCGGGCGATCCAGGCGTACGAGCAGCCGTTGGACTACATCCTCATTGACTGCCCGCCGTCGTTGGGTCTGCTGACGGTCAACGCACTGGTTGCCGGTGCGGAGGTCCTGATCCCCATCCAGTGCGAGTACTACGCGCTGGAGGGTCTGGGCCAGCTGCTGAGGAACGTCGACCTGGTGCGGGGGCACCTCAACCCCGCCCTGCATGTGTCGACGATCCTCCTCACCATGTACGACGGCCGGACCCGACTGGCATCCCAGGTCGCGGACGAGGTACGCAATCACTTCGGCGAGGAGGTGCTGCGGACGAGCATTCCCCGTTCGGTCCGTATCTCTGAGGCGCCGAGCTACGGGCAGACGGTGCTGACCTACGATCCGGGGTCGAGCGGTGCCCTGTCGTATCTTGAGGCGGCACGGGAAATCGCGTTGCGGGGTGTCGGTGTGTCGTACGACGCGCAACATGCCCACCTGGGCGCACACAACGATCAGAGCATGGTGGAGGGGACTCAGTGAGCGAGCGACGGAGGGGGCTGGGCCGCGGTCTCGGCGCACTGATCCCTGCTGCCCCAACAGGGGAGAAGCCGGCGTCCCCGGCAACGGGTGGGCCACCGGGCTCATCCGCCGCAGTGCCGGTACTCACCGCAGAGCGTGGGGTGGCGGCGGCGAAGGTGGCCTCGCTTCCGCAGTCCAATGTTTCACATGAAACAGAGGAGCCCTCGGCGAGCGGTCTCGGGGAGACGCCTGCGGCTCCTCTAGGAGCGCACTTTGCCGAGCTGCCCCTTGACGCCATCACGCCGAACCCGCGTCAGCCCCGTGAGGTGTTCGACGAGGACGCTCTCGCGGAACTCGTCACCTCCATCAAGGAGGTCGGGCTTCTCCAGCCTGTCGTCGTGCGGCAGCTGGGACCGGCGCGTTACGAGCTCATCATGGGCGAGCGGCGCTGGCGGGCCTGCCGTGAGGCGGGACTCGAGGCCATTCCCGCGATTGTGCGGGCCACGGAGGACGAGAAGCTTCTCCTGGACGCGCTTTTGGAGAACCTGCACCGGGCTCAGCTGAACCCCCTGGAAGAGGCGGCTGCCTACGACCAGCTGCTGAAGGACTTCAACTGCACGCATGATCAGCTGGCGGACCGCATCGGTCGGTCCCGTCCGCAGGTCTCCAACACTCTGCGTCTGCTGAAGCTCTCGCCCGCGGTGCAGCGTCGTGTCGCTGCCGGGGTTCTGTCCGCCGGCCATGCGCGTGCCCTGCTCTCCGTGGACGACTCGGAGGCGCAGGACAGGCTGGCTCATCGCATCGTGGCCGAAGGGCTCTCGGTGCGGGCTGTCGAGGAGATCGTCACCCTCATGGGGTCGCGACCGAAGGCCGCTCCACGCTCCAAGGGACCCCGAGCCGGTGCCCGGGTGTCGCCCGCGCTGACCGATCTCGCCACACGTCTCTCGGACCGCTTCGAGACCCGGGTGAAGGTCGACCTCGGCCAGAAGAAGGGCAAGATCACCGTCGAGTTCGCCTCGATAGACGATCTGGAGCGGATCCTCGGCTCGCTCGCCCCGGGCGAGGGGCCGGTTCTGCAGAAGAGTCTCCTGGACGACGACTCCGAAGAGTCCGAGGCCTGAGCGTCAGGAGGTGGGCACGATTCCCATCGGCCGACCTTCTGAGCGGGCCGTGTCCGGTGTGTACCGGAACACGGCCCGCTCTTTGCTTTCTGGCGGTATCGAACAAATCACATCGTGGATACGATGCGTTCGGGTATGGCGTATTCACCTGGCAGCACCTTCTGTGGGGAGGCGGGGGCCATGCGAACGGTGAGCCGCACCGGACTGGTGGGCGCGGGCCTAGGGCTCGGAGCGGTCGGCGGGTTCGTCGGCAGCCTGCTCAGGGAACGGAGCGCTCTGACAGCCGCCCGTGGCGCTGCGGGCGAAGGAAGCGAGGAACTGCCTTCATGGGGCGTCGGCTCGTACCGCTCACGCTGGACAACCTTCCGGACCTTCCCAAGCGCTGTCGGGCGTGTGTCTTCTGGGAGTTGGACCCAGTCAGCGGTCAGGCCGCGGTAAAGGCAGGCACACCCGAGTTGGAGAAGGAGGCGTGGATCTCCGCCGTTCTACTGGAGTGGGGATCCTGCGGCCGTGTCGTCTACGTCGACGACATGCCAGTGGGCTTCGTGCTCTACGCGCCTCCCGCATATGTGCCGCGCGCTACGGCATTTCCCACAAGCCCGGTCTCCCCTGACGCGGTCCAACTGATGACCGCCTTCATCATGCCCGGTTATCAGGGGCAGGGGCTTGGGCGCGTGATGGTTCAGACGGTCGCCAAGGATCTGCTGCGACGGGGGTTCAAGGCGATCGAGGCCTTCGGTGACGCCCGCTGGGATGAACCGGCCTGCGTCCTGCCCGCTGACCATCTGACGGCTGTGGGCTTCAAGACCGTACGGCACCATCCCACGTACCCGAGGCTGAGGTTGGAGCTGCGGACGACGCTCTCCTGGAAGGAAGATGTGGAGTTGGCGCTCGACCGGCTACTGGGGGCGGTACAGAAGGAGCCGGCTCTGCGTCCGCTGTAAACGCACCGGGCATCGCCGTGCATGTGAATGAGCGAGCATGCGAATGGGCCAACCCGTCCGGGTTGGCCCATTCGTGTTTCACGTGAAACAACGCCGCTTCTGTCGGACGGCGTCGCCGACTACTCGGCGATGAAGTCCTCGAGATCCCGCACGATCGCGGCCTTCGGCTTCGCACCGACGATGGTCTTGGCGACCTCGCCACCCTGGTAGACGTTCAGGGTCGGGATGGACATGACGCCGTACTTGGCGGCCGTACCCGGGTTCTCGTCGATGTTGAGCTTGACAACCTCGATCTTGTCGCCGTACTCGGTGGCGATTGCCTCGAGAGACGGCGCGATCTGACGGCACGGACCGCACCAGGCGGCCCAGAAGTCCACCAGGACGGGCTTGTCGCTCTTGAGGACGTCCTGCTCGAAGGAGTCGTCGGTCACGTTCTTCAGGGTGCCGGCCACGGCGGGCTCCTTAACTGGTTGGTGCGGTGGGGCGGGTGGGTGTCAGACGGTGGTCTTCTCGGGCTCTGCCGCGGCTTCGCTGTCCGCGAGAGCAGCAAGGAAGCGCTCGGCGTCGAGGGCAGCGGAGCATCCGGTGCCGGCCGCGGTGATCGCCTGGCGGTAGGTGTGGTCCACGACGTCGCCGGAGCCGAAGACCCCCGTCAGGTTCGTGTGGGTCGAGGGCGCGTCGACCTTGAGGTAGCCCTCGTCGTCCAGATCGAGCTGGCCCTTGAAGAGCTCGGTGCGCGGGTCGTGGCCGATCGCGATGAACAGGCCGGTCACCGGGAGCACAGACGTCTCGCCGGTCTTGAGGTTGCGCAGTTTCAGGCCGGAGAGCTTCTGGTCGCCCTGGATCTCGGCGACCTCGCTGTCCCAGATGAACTTGATCTTAGAGTCGGCGAACGCGCGCTCCTGCATAGCCTTGGAGGCGCGCAGTGTGTCGCGGCGGTGGACGATCGTCACGGACTTGGCGAACCGGGAGAGGAAGGTGGCCTCCTCCATCGCTGTGTCACCGCCGCCGATCACGGCGATGTCCTGGTCCTTGAAGAAGAAGCCGTCACAGGTCGCGCACCAGGAGACGCCGCGCCCGGAGAGCGCGTCCTCGTTGGGCAGCCCCAGCTTACGGTGCTGAGAACCGGTGGCGACGATGACGGCCTTGGCCCGGTGCACGGTGCCGGCAGTGTCCGTGACCGTCTTGATCTCACCACTGAGGTCGACCGCGACGACGTCGTCCGAGACCAGCTCGGCACCGAAGCGCTCGGCCTGCGCCCGCATGTTGTCCATGAGCTCGGGGCCCATGATGCCGTCCTGGAAGCCGGGGAAGTTCTCCACCTCGGTGGTGGTCATCAGCGCGCCGCCGGCGGTGACGGCGCCCTCGAACACCAGCGGCTTCAGCGACGCGCGCGCGGTGTAGAGCGCCGCCGTGTAGCCGGCGGGCCCGGAGCCGATGATGATCACGTTACGGACGTCGCTCACGGCTTGATTCCTCGTCTCTGGAGACTGCTTCGTACGACCGGTGGGAGCTTCTCTCAGAACTCTCACCCCACCCAACGGATCCTAAGGGGCGCGCATTCCCACTGTGTCCGGGCACACGAAGACGCGTAACCGCGCGGGGACAGGACCGGACGCCATGGACGGAGCGTGACTCGCTCAGTCTCGTGTGTAGGACTGCTTCAGCAGCACCTTGCCGGCAGCAGCGGCTGAGGACTTGCCCACGCAGCTGGAGTCGACGATGTAGGCCGTGACCCGAGTCTCGTCTGAGGCATCGGGCAACACCACGAGAAGCGCGCTCGTACCGTCGTAGGTGCCCTTCTTGGCGGCGAGAGCGGCCTCGTTGCGGCCGATGCCTCGTTGGATGCACTCGGGCACCGGAGCCCCGGTCTCCTTCAAAGTGCTCGGCCCGTCGGAGGAGGTCGCGGGTCCCCAGTTTCGGTTGCCGTTTTCACGGTCCGTGCTCTTGGCGAGGAGATCCGCGACCTGGCCTTCCAGCTTGCCCTTGCTGAAGGTGTTCACCGAGTCGGTGTGGTTCCGCCCGGCGGTGTCCCCCGAGGGGTCGTCGTTCAACGACTGGAGGAGCAGACCGCTGATTCCCAGCGCGGCAGCCGTGAACATGGCGCCCAGGATCACGGTCCCGCGACGGCGACGGCGCATGCGGTTCGGTCGACCCGGACCGGTGGAGGCGCGTGGGCGTTCGGCGGGGCGGTCGGCCGCGGTCGACGTTTCACGTGAAACAGGGGGGCCGTCGCTGTCCTCGGACAGGGGGCGGGCGACGGTGATGACTGCAGGGACGTCCGTGGCACCGGCATCGTGTGTCGTGGCACTGAGTAGGGCTTCGGCGGCGAGGGCGGCATCGATGCGCCCAGCGACATCGTCGGGCATACGGACCGGGCCCGGCAGTGTGCCGAGCATGCCGCGGATCTCTTCCAGCGATGCGTACACGTCGGCACAGAGGGCACAGTCGTCCAGATGCCGTCGTACGTCCTCCGTACGCGAGGGCGGCAGCAGGCCTTCCGTGAGGTCGGAGATCTCCGTGACTTCCGGGTGTCCGGCCGTGTCGGTCGTGGATGTCACGCTCGCCCACCTCCGCCCTTCACAGCAGTTGAATCGTTTGGCCCTGCGCCGTGTGCTCCCGCTGCGGGTGGGACGGATGTCCCCTGCGTGCGGTTCCGTCCCTCACCCGACTTCTTGCTGTCTCCGCCACTACCGGCGTCCGTACGCAGGTGTCTGAGCAGCGGAACGAGCCTGGCCCGGCCGCGTGCGCAGCGGCTCTTGACCGTGCCGGTCGGCACATCGAGCATGCGGGCGGCCTCAGCCACCGGGTATCCCTGCATGTCCACCAGGACGAGGGCGGCGCGCTGGTCGGGTGGCAGTGTGCCGAGGGCTTCGAGGAGCTCCCGCTGCAGATCATTGCGCTCGGCCGGCGCGGACGCCGACTCGTGCGGATCAAGGAGGTGCTCCAGACGTTCCGTGTCGTCGACCGGCGAGGTCTTCCGTGAGGCGGCCTTGCGCGCGCGGTCGAGGCAGGCATTCACCGTGATGCGGTGCAGCCACGTCGTGACGGCCGACTGGCCGCGGAAGGTGTGGGCGGCGCGGTAAGCGGAGACCAGAGCGTCCTGGACCGCGTCTGCGGCCTCCTCACGGTCTCCGAGAGTCCGCAGGGCCACCGCCCACAGCCGGTCGCGGTGACGGCGCACGAGCTCACCGAAGGCCTCCGGGTCGCCCTCCACATGAAGGGCCAGGAGGTCCTGATCGCTTGCTCCGTTGTATCCGGCGCCGTCCGCCATCGGACCCTCCCCCCTCGGTAGGCTGTCAGCCCGTGAACTTTACGTCGGTGATCGCCTGCTTGTACCCGGCGCTGCTGTAATCGTCGCGCGGTGCGCTGGGCACGTCCGTGATCCACAACAACACGTACTTCGTCTTCACGGACTTCTTGGCCTTGATCTTCGCGGTGGTGCCGCTCGTCGTGACGGACCCGATCTCCTTCATCGCGCTGACCGAAGTTGAGGGAGACAGCGAGTCAGCGGCGTAGAGGTGGATCGTCGTGTGGTCCCCGTCGTACAAGAGCCCTATCGACGCAGCCGAAACCTCCTTGGACGAGCCGAGGTCGTAGACGATTCCCACGCCGGATTTGTACGGAGCCAGCTTCGGCCCCCCGAGGAACGACTTGGTGCGCCAGTATGTGGAGCTGTCGCCGTCGTACGTCTTGGGCACTTCGTCGGCTGCCTGGGCAGAGCCCTCGGCGACGTACTCCTGAGCTCCTTCAATGGTTATCGGCTTCGCCGGCCGCTTGATGTTGTCGTTGTCCTTGTCGTTGCCGTCCGTCGTCTGCGACTTGTTGGTGTCGTCGGACTTTCCTCTTTCCATGAGCGCATCCGCCAACTGCCAACTGCCAAGGCCCAGCGCGGCGATGAGCAAGGCGGACACGGCCCACTTGAGCGCCTTGCCGGTACGGCTCTGCAACGGGAGCGGTGGAGCGGTCATCGGCTGTGTGGCGCCCGGGGGCGTCTGACGGCCGTACGTGCCCTGCTGGTACGTGGTGCGCTGATACTCGGGCGGCGCGGTGAACGCGGGCTCCGGCGGGCGGATGCGTGGCATCTCGCCGATCGCCTTCACCAACTCCTCCGGAGTGGTGCACGGCGGCTCCTGGCGGGACGCGGTGGCGCCGTCGTTGACGAGCGCGCGCATCGCCAGCTCCGACAGGCCGCGGTGCACCCCGGCGCGCACCTGGTCGGGTGCGATGAGGCCGACGCCCTTGGGCAGGCCGGAGAGGCCGAAGGCGTCGTCCTCGTACGGCCAACGCTGGGTGAGGGCGGCGTACAGCAGTGCGCCGATCGCCTCCGTGTCCGTGCGCTGCGGGGTGTCGGAACTGATGCCGCGCAACGCGGCGTTCACGGCAAGGCCGCGGACGCGCCATTGGCCGGAGGAGGAGCGCAGCACAGAACCGGGGGTCAGCCGCAGATGCGCCAGCCCTTCGCGGTGTGCGGCAGCCATCGCCTGGGAGATCTGGCTGACCATCTGGTACGCGTCGTGCACCTCGAGCGGGCCGGACGCCAGGAGCGTCGTGAGCTCCGTGGAGTCCGGAAGCCACTCGTGCACCACGTAGACGAGGTCGTTCTCCTCGACCGCGTCCAGGACCTGGACGAATCGGGGATCGCCCAGGAGGGCTGAGGAGCGGGCCGCCGCCAGGACAGAGCGCGCTCGGGGATGGTCGGCGGGCAGCAGATGCACGCCGACGGCGCGGCGCAGCTTCTCGTCCACCGCACGCCAACTGCTGAATCCGTCCAGACGGGTGACGCACTCCTCGAGCCTGTAGCGTCTGGCGAGCTTGTGGCCGCTGTGCAACTCGGGCGGTGAGGGCTTGGCGGGGCTTTCATCCCCGCCGCTCCCCTGTGCCTCTTCGCTCTCCGAGCTGTCCGTGTCCTGCTCCCGGTTCTGGGCCACCCCGTCGGCTGTGGCCTGGTCCGCCTTCGTGGTCAGCGGCTCGTCGCCGCTGTTGTCTGCCACGTCGACGGCAGCCGTGCTCCGTTCCGCCACCGTCGTTCCTGCCTCCCCATCCATTGCCCGCTGTCCGACGCCAAAGCCAATTGTGCCCACAGTCCGCCGCTATGCACGACACGCGATCGCGGACGATGGTTGTGCGCGTGCCCCCGACTCAGCGCCCGAGGCGCCCGCGGACCATGCCGACCATTCCGTTCAGTTCCTCGATACGCATCCGCCGAGCGGCGACGAAGAAGACGCCGAGCAGGGCGATGCCGCCGCCGAGGAGGGCGGCAAGTGAGCCGAAGACGCCCTGTCCGAGCACCTGGGTGATCCCGTAACAGGCTCCGGCGGCGAGCAGCGTCGCCGGTACCGAGGCGATGCCGAGACGGGCGTAGGTCCGCAGCACGCGAGCTCCGTCGAGGTCGCCGCCCAGCCGCACCCGCAGCCGCCGCCAGGCCACGCCCACGCCGATCGCGTACGCGACACCGTAGGAGGCGGCCATGCCCGCCACGGCCCAGCGGGTCGGCAGCAGGAGGTAGCAGAGCGCCGAGGCCCCGGCGTTGACGGCCGCCACGATGACCGTGTTGTAGAAGGGGGTCCGGGTGTCCTCGTACGCGTAGAAGGCGCGCAGCACGACGTATTGCACGGAGTACGGGATCAGGCCGAGGCCGAAGGCCATCAACATGTAGCCCATGTTCGTGGCCGCGTTGGTGCCGGAGGAGCCGAAGATCAGGGTGCACATCGGGATGCCGAGAGCGACGAAGGCGAAGGAGATGGGCACGATCGCCACGGCGGTCGTGCGCAGCCCTTGTGAGATGTCGTCGCGGACGGCGCCGGAGTCGCCCTCATGGGCGGAGCGCGACAGCCGCGGCAGCAGGGCGGCCATCAGCGAGACGGTGATGATGGCCTGCGGGAGACCCCAGATGAGCTGGGCGTTGGCGTAGGCGCTGAAGCCGGTGCCGGCGGTTCCTGTGTCTGCGACCGCCGCGGTGGCCAGCTGGGTGACGACGATGGCGCCTGCCTGGTTGGCGAGGACGAACAGGATCGTCCACTTGGCGAGCATCGCGGCCTTGCCCAGGCCGTGGCCCTTCCAGTCGAAGCGCAGCCTCAGCCGGAATCCGGTCTCGCGGAGATACGGGATCATCGCGAGGGCTTGGACGACAAGGCCGAGCAGGACACCGGCGCCGAGCAGCCGCTGGCCCTCCGGCGGGATGTTCGTGACCTGCATCCCGGAGGTTTCGGCGGTGCCGTACACCCAGAGGAACATTCCGAGCGTGACGATGATGACGATGTTGTTGAGGACCGGCGTCCACATCATCGCGCCGAACCTGCCGCGGGCGTTGAGGATCTGCCCCATCACCACGTGGATACCCATGAAGAAGATCGTGGGCAGGAAGTACAAGGTGAAGGTGACACCGACGTCCCTGGCCGCCGGGTCGGTGGCCACGGGGTTCGACAGCACACGGACCAGGAGCGGGGCCGCCAGCATCGCCAGCCCGGTCAGCACACCGAGCGCCACCATGACGAGGGTCAGCAGCCGGTTGGCGTAGGCCTCGCCGCCGTCGTCGTCCTCCTTCATGGCGCGCACCAGCTGCGGTACGAAGACGGAGTTGAGGCCGCCTCCGACCGTGAGGATGTAGATCATCGTCGGCAGCTGGTAGGCGACCTGGAAGGTGTCGCCCAGGAGGGCGGTGCCCAGCGCCGAGACAATCAGCGCGGACCGGATGAAGCCGGTGAGGCGGGACACCATGGTGCCCGCCGCCATCACCGCGCTCGACTTCAGCAGACTCGATGCGCGGCCCCCGGCCTTCTTCGGAGCGGGCGCGGGCGCCGGTGTCGCCACCTGAGACGGTGACTGCGCGGCGGCCGGCGTCGGCTCGGGAGCCGGTGACGGTACACCAGGCGGGCTGACAGGCGGGTGCCCGCCGCCCTGCTGCTGGTCGCGGAAGAGATGGGCGAAGGCATCCGGCTCGTGGCGCTCTGCGCCGGACTGTGCGACCAGGTCGTCCACGCCCACGAACTGGGTGGTACGAGGGTCGTCGCCGTACGGCAGATGCTGCGTCAGGCCTTCCGGCTCGGGAGCCGGGGTCTGCGCCCACACCCGGGGGTCGGGGGCGTGGGGCGACTGGGGCGGCTGGGCGTAGAGCGGCTGCGGAGGATACGTGCCGGGCGACGGCGGGGGGTGCGCGGCACGGTCGTACAGTGCCTCGGCGACCGGGTCCTGGGCGGCGGGGTCCTGTGCCCGGTACGGATCCTGGGTGTAGGCGTCCTGGGTGTACGGGTCCTGGGGGTAGGCGTCCTCGGGGTAGCCGTCCTGGGGGTAGCCGTCCTGCGCGTAGGCATCCGGAAGGCGCCCGTCGGCGGCGGGCTGCGGTGGCACCTGGCCGTGGCCGGGCTCCGGCGGCCCCTGCGGCGGGCCGTCGGGGTAGCCGGAGCCGCCCACGCCCTGGCCGTGGTCACCCTCGTACGGCGCGTTCATGGTTACCCCACCTCATCGTCCCCGGGCCCACCGGCCACGACATCGCTCAACGGTCCACTCTCTCACCCGTGGCGGACGGCTCGGTGCTTTCCGGTGCGGTGTCCGGTGAAGGGTCACTCGGCTGCTCCGGGGCGTCTGCCCCCGACTCCGTGTCGGAAGCCTCTTCGGGACCGTCCGTCTCGTCGTCGGTCTCGAAGCCGTCTTCCGATTCCTTCTCGGCCTGCCGGGCGGTCGCGCGCTTGCGCTGTGTGTACATCCGGAATCCGGCCAGCACGAGCAGCAGGACGCCACCGGCGATGACCAGCATCACCGTGGGAGTGATCTCGGTGACCCTCACGTCGAAGGTGACGGCAGGGCCGTACTTCTCGCCGTCCTCGGTGTAGAGCTGGGCGACCACCGAGGCCCGGCCGTTGGCGCGGCCGTTCGCGGTGAACTTCACCGACTGGCTGTGCCCGCCCGACACCTCCACCGGCTGCTCCCAGTAGGCACGATCACCGATGCGCAACCGGGTGGGCTGCTCCGACGTCAGGCGCAGCACCAGGTGGTCGACGCCTTGGACGAGGTTGTTCTGCACGGTGACGGGAATGGTGGCGCTGCGGCCCGACAGCTTCGCCTCGGACTTCTGGATCAGTCTGACCTGCTTGACGAGGTCGTTGAGATACGACTCCACACCGCTGCGATAGACGACCGCGTCGGGAGCATGGCCTCGCCAGGACGTGGACATCGCCCGGTTCATGGCCCGCCCGAAGGGGGTGACCACGCGGGACTCGTCCGTGAGGATCACCTGGAAGTTGTCGAGCTTCCACTGCGTGTTCTCGATCTGCTCGAAGGCCGCCTGCGGCAGCTGCTGCTTGCGCAGCGAGGAGGGGTACGAGGAAGCCGACGGGACCTGTGTGGCGGCGCCGGGGTCCGGCTTGGCCTTGGTGGCTGCGGACAGGCCCGCCGACTGCGACCAGTTGCCGTCCTCGAGGGCCGTGAGCGCCTGTGCCATCGTCTGGGCCTGACTCGCGGACGGCATGCGCTGCGGGGCGACCACGATGCTGCGTTGCCTGTCCGGTGCCTGCCGGTTGATCATCAGACTCTGGGCGAGGAACCTCTGCACGGCGAGCGTGGAGTTGCCGGCCACCGCCATGTCGCCCTGGAACGCCTGCGAGAGGCGGGCGTCCGCGACCACCGCCGTGGTGCCGCCCCCGATGGGGCGGGCCGACGTCGGCGTGTACGGAAGGCTGCCGGTCTCTTTCAGGGTGTCATTGCGGGCGATCACCGTGTCGGCGCCGGCGGAGGTGGCGACCTTGACGATCGACGGGTCGATAGCGCCGTCCACGGGCCAGGCGTACTCCGTGCTGGGCGTCACATGGAGGATCGACTCCACCGTGGTGGCGGCCACGTCCGTGGCGTCCTTGAGGTGGCTCAGCGAGCTGGTCACCTTCTTGCCGTTGTGGGCCAGTGACGCCAGATCCGGGTCGGCGAAGGGGAGGGCGACGATCTCCTTGCCCTGGACCGTCTCCTCCAGCTCGCCGAGCCACTGTTTGGCCACCGCCTGCTGCCTGCCCGGCGTGGTGGATTCGCCGTCGCTCCGGATCTGATAGCCGCGCGCCATCGCGGCCGCGGAGGCCAGGAGATCCGGGTCGATGACCCAGGTGACGTCAAGGTCCTTGCCGAGGGCGAGGAGCTGCTGCAGGCGGCCGCCGGGCGCGAGCTCCGCGGCCAGGCCGTCGTCGTTGAAGACGGGGGTCTGCTGCTCGTTGGAATCCGTCTCGGCCGTCATGTGGGAGCTGGAGATCAGTGGCCAGAGGTACGTCGTCTTCGTCCTCGTGTCCGCCGCGTCGGGCTGCCACGGCAGAAACGTCCGCTCGATGCCGAGGATCTGCTCGTACGGCTGTGCTGCGGTCTGCCCGGCGAGCGTGACCCCCAGCTGGTAGACGCCGTCTGCGCCCAGGTCCAGCTTGTCCACGGGGACGGAGATGCTGAAGGTCTGTGGGACGCCCGGCGCGAGCTTGGGGAACTCCTGGGTGTACTTGTCGTCGACTTCCCTGCCCGCATACGGGTTGTTCCTCGCGGCGTCATCGATCGCCGACCGGCCGTCCATCGTCGGGCCCACGCGGAGGCCGACGTGGGCGCTCGTGATGGTCTTCTTGCCCTTGTTGGTGATCCTGCCGGAGACGGTGAGCGTGTCCCCTTCCGAGGGGACGCTGGGAGTGAGCGAGTCCAGGGAGACGTCGACCGTGCTGGCCCCGGTTGCGTCGGCGACGGCAGTGCGCTCGGCGGCGTCAGCGGAGGGTGAGGCGGGCAGCTGGAGAAGGCCGGCCAGCAGCGGCGCCGCCGCGAGCAGTGCTCCGGTGCGCCGAAACCACCGGCGGGCAGGTGAGGGACTCATCCCCTGGAATTCTGCCGCCTCGGCCACGCGCTCGCCCGTCCCTCGTCGTCGTCAGTGGTCGTCGGAATGTGCGTCCAGGCATGGTAACGATGCGCGCTGAAGGGAAGTGCCGCGGTCTGCACTACAAGATCGGAATCCGGTACAGGGCTGTCCCGTATGTGCATCTATTACCAGAGGCGCCCGGGTGCGCCCAGCGGGAAGCACCCAGGCCCGCTCAATGGGGGCGACCGCGGCCACCCGCGCCACGTACCCTTTTCTGTTGTGCCGAACGCCAACGAAGACAATCCCAGTGCACTGAGCCAGGTGCAGCACCGCGCGGTGAGTGAACTGCTGCGGGTGTCCCCCGTCGCCGATGATCTCGCCAGTCGTTTCCGGGAGGCCGGGTTCTCCCTCGCCCTGGTGGGTGGCTCGGTCCGGGACGCCCTCCTGGGCCGGCTGGGCAACGACCTGGACTTCACGACCGACGCCCGCCCTGAGGACGTACTGAAGATCGTGCGGCCGTGGGCGGATGCCGTGTGGGAGGTCGGGATCGCCTTCGGGACGGTGGGGGCGCAGAAGGACGCGCGCGTCGGAGACGCTGTTCAGCGTTTCGACATCGAGGTGACGACGTACCGCTCGGAGGCGTACGACCGGACCTCACGCAAGCCCGAGGTGTCCTACGGCGACTCCATCGAGGAGGACCTCGTACGCCGCGACTTCACCGTCAACGCGATGGCCGTGGCGCTGCCGGAGAAGGAGTTCATCGACCCGCACGGCGGTCTCAGGGACCTGGCGGATCGTGTGCTGCGTACACCGGGCACCCCGGAGGCGTCCTTCTCCGACGACCCGCTGCGGATGATGCGGGCCGCTCGCTTCGCCGCGCAGCTCGACTTCGAGGTGGCACCAGATGTCGTCGCGGCGATGAAGGCCATGAGTGAGCGCATCGAGATCGTCTCCGCAGAGCGGGTCCGGGACGAGCTGAACAAGCTGGTCCTCTCCGCGCACCCGCGCAAGGGGCTGACGCTGCTCGTGGAGACCGGGCTCGCCGAGCGCGTGCTGCCCGAGTTGCCCGCGCTGCGCCTGGAGCGGGACGAGCACCACCGGCACAAGGATGTCTACGACCACACGCTGATCGTGCTTGAGCAGGCGATGGAGCTGGAGGAGGACGGTCCCGACCTCACTCTTCGCCTTGCCGCGCTGCTCCACGACATCGGTAAGCCACGCACGCGCCGTTTCGAGAAGGACGGCCGGGTGTCCTTCCACCACCATGAGGTGGTGGGCGCCAAGATGACCAAGAAGCGCATGACAGCCCTCAAGTACTCCAATGACCTTGTGAAGGACGTTGCCCGACTGGTCGAGCTGCATCTCCGCTTCCACGGGTATGGCACCGGAGAGTGGACGGACTCCGCGGTCCGCCGCTATGTGCGAGACGCCGGCCCGCTGCTCGACCGCCTCCACAAGCTGACACGCTCCGACTGCACCACTCGTAACAAGCGCAAGGCCGCCGCCCTCTCCCGCGCGTACGACGGTCTGGAGGAGCGCATCGCCCAGCTGCAGGAGCAGGAGGAGCTGGACGCGATCCGGCCCGACCTCGACGGCAACCAGATCATGGAGATCCTGGGCGTCGGTCCTGGTCCGGTCATCGGCCAGGCGTACAAATTCCTGCTGGAGCTGCGCTTGGAGAACGGGCCGATGGAGTACGACGCCGCGGTGTCGGCGCTCAAGGAGTGGTGGGCCGCGCAAAGCTGAGGGCGTGCGATGCGGGTCATGTTTCACGTGAAACATGACCCGGCGCTGCCGCAAGATCTGCATACGCCGAGGGCCGTTGTTTCACGTGAAACAACGGCCCTCGGCGTTGGTGACCTCTACTTGGCGGAGTACTCAGACAGGCAGAGGGTGAAGTCGCTGCTGCCACCGGTCTCGGTGTACTCGGCGTACTTGTTGCGGTCGCAGCCGGAGTCGTCGGACTTCTTCTGCTCGACCTTGTAGGCGGCCTTGGAGCTGCCGCAGTCCACCACCTCGAGTTCCGGGTTGGTGGCGCTGTCCGGGTTGCCGATGCTCATGCAGTCGCCGACCTTGGCGGTGTTGGCGTCGTCACGGCTCGCCATCCAACCGATGCCCGCAGCTATGAGGCCGACGATCACGACAGCGATACGCAGGTACTGCTTGATGCCACGCTTCGGTCGCTGGGGCGGGACCGGGGCGTACGGCGCCGCCGGCTGCTGCGGGTAGCCCTGAGGTGCCGTCTGCCCCTGAGGCGGCTGTCCCTGAGCGAATGGGTTCTGGCCCTGAGGCGGCTGTCCCTGAGCGAATGGGTTCTGGCCCTGGGGCGGCGGAGTGGTCACTTGGGGTCCCCCTAGAACGTTAGGAGCGCGTGGCGCGAAGTAAGACGCACGTAAGCTATCGGCCCCCACTGACAACTCTGTAGCTCAAAAAGGCTCTGTGTCATTGATGTGACACTTACTGAGGTGCAAAGCGGGCCATAGACGCAGCAATCGCTGCGTAGATCACGGCCACCGTTACCACCAGGGGGACTGAGCGGCCGTCAGGAGGCAGCATCAGAGCGGCCACCGCGGCAGCGGCCACGAAGGCGACGTTGAACAGGACGTCGTACACGGAAAAGATCCGGCCGCGGAAGCCGTCGTCGACGGACGACTGAACCATTGTGTCAGTGGCGATCTTCGCGCCCTGGGTGGTGAGGCCCAGGACGAAGGCCGCGACCAGTATGGGCGCTTGGGTGAATGACAGACCGAGCGCGGGTTCCAGGACCGCGGCGGATCCCGCGCAGGCGACGATCCAGCCGCCCGGCCCGAGCCTCCCGGCCGCCGACGGTGTCACCACCGCCGCGGCGAAGAAACCCGCCCCGGAGATCGCCACGGCAAGCCCCAGAAGAGCGAGACCGTCGTCATCCTGCCCGGACGACCAGGCGTACCGGCAGAGCATCAGCACCATCACCGTCAGGGCGCCGAAACAGAACCGCATCAGTGTCATGGCGGCCAGTGCCCAGGCGGCCGCGCGGCGTGCGGGCTCGGCCAAATGGCGCACGCCGGCCCTCAGGTCCCGTGCCGTACCGGCCAAGGCCGCCTTCAGACGCGGCTGCACCAACTCCTGATCGGGGCCGAGCAGTTCCGGTGCCATGCGCAGTGAGGCGAGCGCCGCGCACAGGTAGAGCGCCGCACCGACGAGGACGACCGCGGCGTCGGAGTCCGAGACGACGATCCGTACGACGAAGGCGAGACCGCCACCTGCGGTCGCGGCGAGCGTCCCGGCCGTGGGCGACACGGAGTTGGCCATCACCAGGCGCTCGGAGTCGACGACACGGGGCAGCGCCGCGGACAGGCCCGCCAGGACGAACCGGTTGACCCCCGTGACGCACAACGCGGAGGCGTAGAACAGCCAGTCCGGCACGCTGCTCACGATCAGGATGGCCGTCAGGGAGGCCAGCAACGCCCGCAGGAGGTTCCCGTACAGAAAGACCTGGCGACGCCGCCAGCGGTCCAGCAGAACGCCCGCGAAGGGGCCGACGAGCGAGTACGGGAGGAGGAGCACCGCCATAGCCGAGGCGATCGCGGCCGCCGAGGTCTGCCTCTCCGGCGAGAAGACGACGTACGTCGCGAGCGCGACCTGATAGACCCCGTCCGCGCCCTGAGACAGCAGCCGCACGGCGAGCAGACGCCGGAAGTTCCGGAAGCGCAGGAGTACGCGCAGGTCACGTACGACAGCCATGGGCACAGCCTCACATACGTTGAGGGTCCCCGGGCGTACGACCCGGGGACCCTCAACGGCCCTCAAAGCGAAGCGTCTTAGCGCTCGACCTCGCCCTTGATGAACTTCTCGACGTTCTCGCGGGCCTCGTCGTCGAAGTACTGGACCGGCGGGGACTTCATGAAGTACGACGACGCGGAGAGGATCGGGCCGCCGATGCCGCGGTCCTTGGCGATCTTCGCGGCGCGCAGTGCGTCGATGATGACACCCGCGGAGTTCGGGGAGTCCCAGACCTCGAGCTTGTATTCCAGGTTCAGCGGAACGTCACCGAAGGCCCGGCCCTCGAGGCGGACGTAGGCCCACTTGCGGTCGTCCAGCCACGCGACGTAGTCGGACGGACCGATGTGGACGTTGTCGGCACCCAGCTCGCGGTCACGGATCTGCGAGGTGACGGCCTGCGTCTTGGAGATCTTCTTCGACTCCAGGCGGTCACGCTCGAGCATGTTCTTGAAGTCCATGTTGCCGCCGACGTTCAGCTGCATCGTGCGGTCCAGGATCACGCCCCGGTCCTCGAACAGCTTCGCCATCACGCGGTGCGTGATCGTGGCGCCCACCTGCGACTTGATGTCGTCACCGACGATCGGGACGCCGGCCTCGGTGAACTTGTCCGCCCATTCCTTGGTACCCGCGATGAAGACCGGAAGGGCGTTGACGAAGGCGACCTTGGCGTCGATGGCGCACTGGGCGTAGAACTTCGCCGCGTCCTCGGAGCCCACCGGCAGGTAGCAGACCAGGACGTCGACCTGCTTGTCCTTGAGGACCTGGACGACGTCGACCGGGGCCTCGGCGGACTCCTCGATGGTCTCGCGGTAGTACCTGCCGAGACCGTCCAGAGTGTGACCGCGCAGGACGGGCACACCGGAGTTCGGGACGTCGCAGATCTTGATGGTGTTGTTCTCGCTGGCGCCGATGGCGTCCGCCAGATCGAGGCCGACCTTCTTCGTGTCGACGTCGAAGGCGGCGACGAACTCGATGTCACGGACGTGGTAGTCGCCGAACCGGACGTGCATCAGCCCCGGGACCTTGGCGGCCGGGTCGGCGTCCTTGTAATACTCGACGCCCTGTACCAGTGAGGCGGCGCAGTTGCCCACGCCTACGATGGCTACGCGAACCGAACCCATTCCGGTTGCTCCCTGTGTGTACTCGGTGAAGCCCTGAGCGGACTTCACGTGGCGGTGTCGTCGGACGGATCCGGCCGGGTGCTGTCCCCGTGCCGGGGCAGGCCGCCCGACTCTCCAGATGTGCTGTCCTGCTGAGCGGAACCGTCGGAGTCGGGACGCCGCTGGTCCCGTCCGGCCCGCTCGGTCTCGATGAGCTCGTTCAGCCAGCGCACTTCGCGCTCCACGGACTCCATCCCGTGTCGCTGGAGCTCAAGGGTGTAGTCGTCGAGGCGCTCCCGGGTGCGCGCCAATGAGGCACGCATCTTCTCCAGACGGTCCTCAAGACGACTGCGGCGGCCTTCGAGGACCCGCATCCGTACATCCCGGGACGTCTGTCCGAAAAAGGCGAAGCGAGCGGCGAAGTGCTCGTCCTCGTACGCGTCAGGACCTG
The DNA here is from genome assembly GCF_005786655.1 of Streptomyces montanus. Lineage (NCBI taxonomy): Bacteria > Bacillati > Actinomycetota > Actinomycetes > Kitasatosporales > Streptomycetaceae > Streptomyces > Streptomyces montanus. The sequence continues at coordinate 957 of NZ_VBZC01000070.1, read as the reverse complement.
TCTGCGAGAGCAACTCCTCGAAGTGCTCCTTACCTTCCGCCGTCAACCGATAGACGATCTTGGCGCGGCGTCCCGCGAGCGGAGCGGCCAGGGCTTCCTCGCGGGCACCCCCGGACTCCTCGATCAACCAGCCGTTGGCGACCAGCGTCTTGAGGCAGGGGTAGAGCGTCCCGTAGCTGAAGGCACGGAACACACCCAGTGACGTATTGAGCCGTTTACGCAGCTCATAGCCGTGCATCGGGGATTCGCGGAGCAGGCCGAGAACTGCGAACTCGAGGATCCCGGAACGCCGGCTCATCGTCGCCTCCTCTCTGCCGCGGCCCCGCCGTGACGGTCTTTATGCCGAGCTGATGTATCGACTCGATACATCAACACGATAGAACGGCCTTCCGCATGCGACAAGAGGGGGCATGGTGAACATCACCGATTCGTGGGATTCGAGTTGCCCGATTTGAGTCGAACTTCGGCGCTCTGCGGGTTTTGCCGGTGCGTAGTCTGTGCGCCATGCACATCACCGGGAACCAAGTGACGTCTGGTGACGTCCTCGTCCTCGGTGCAGTACGGGTGAATGCCACAACGACCGCATCCGTACTTTGGGGGGACCGGAAACCAGCCGCCGTTTCCAGGCGCGCAAGGGTGCGCCTGCCCGAGGAGTAATCGTTCGATGAGCGAGCACCGTCGCAAACCGCCGCAGCCGCAAGGCGGCGGACGCGCCGCGGCCCGACGCGGCCTGACAGGCTCGGCCTCCGGCCGCCGTGCGGCACCGCGAGGCGCCACCGGGTCTCCCTCCGGTTCCTATGGCTCGGGAGGTGAGGAGGAGCGCCCGTACGGTGGCCGTGCCGAGGCCCGACGGGCGGCACAGAGAAGCAGCAGCGGCGGCGGTCGGCGCAGAGCTGCCGACGGCGCGGGGCGCGGAGGCTTCGGCGGCCTGGGCGGCGGCGGCCGCCGCGGCGGTCC